>NZ_SJNS01000017.1:0-54817 GCF_004331005.1 Acinetobacter sp. ANC 5045
TCCGACCATGTTCACATGCTTATTCAGTATCCACCAACGGTACAGTTAAGCAAATTGGTTAATAATTTAAAGTCTGTAACAAGTAGAAGAATGCGAAATGAGTTTTTAGACTTGAGAGGGAATTATACAAAACCTGTTTTATGGTCAAGATCATATTTTGCAGGGTCTTGTGGTGGTGCGCCTTTGGAAATAATCAAACAATATATTCAGAATCAACAAGGTTGAAATTTGTGAAATCCACCTCCACCCTGACTGACGGGTGGAGTCCTCTTTCACTTGGAGATAGAAAAATTTACAGCACTTCTTCCACCTGCAAAGTGTGGTAATAAATTTGATTACGTCCCAACTGTTTCGCACGGTACAAGGCTTGGTCTGCACGTTGTAAGAAATCGCTTTTAAAAATGTCCGCCTCACCTTTATAGACGGTAAAGCCCAAACTGATGGTGACATTACTGTCAACCAAAGATTGACTATGTGGAATCGCTAAACGCTCAACCGCTTTAAAAATATTGGAAGCCACAGCATACGCACCATGCGCATCGGTTTCTGGCAATAACACCACAAATTCTTCACCACCATAACGCGCAACAAAATCCATGTGACGAATTGAGTCTTTAATGGATTTGGCAATCGCTGAAATGACTTCATCTCCCTTTTGATGCCCATAATGATCGTTATATTTTTTAAAAAAATCGACATCGATAAAGAGTAAAGACAATGGCACTTCATCATGCCGTGCCTGTTCGAAATAGCTGTCCAGCATTTCATCAAAAGTACGTCTGTTGGATACTTTAGTCAGCGCGTCATGCTGACTTAAATGCAACAATTCTTCAGCATGAATACGGTTAATTTTTTCACTAAGTCGGGCTTGGTGCATGACCAAAAAAATCATCCGCTCACGGGTACACAGCATTTTACTGATTAAAAAACCCACTACCGTACTGCCAACCAACACCCGCCCCATCACCATCACATCAATTGGAATATACAAGGTTAATAGCATAATCATGGCAACCACAGCCGCCATTAACCCAGTCAGCAGCATGTGAAACGGCTTCACCCCCGTCAGTACAAAACCCATAATATAAATCATGCTGATGATCATCATGGCTTGGTGTCTAAACACTTCGGTATGCACCGTCATGGTCAGCCAGGTCATCGACACAATGGCCCAAAAAATCATAGCCATGGCGGCATAGGCATAATACTGGCGCAAAATTTTATAATGGGCAAAAAAGAACAGGGTCAGTAAGCAAAACGCGCCATTGACCAAGCCTAGTAAAGAGTGGATAAAATCGTGTTTAAAAAAATTACGATCAATAATCCAATAATCCCCAGTAATCATCAGCACGGTGATAATAAAGTAGATGAGTACGCCCGACCAAAAATATTGGTTAATGTTGTGCCGAGCTTGTTCAAGATGCTGTTGCCAAAACTCAACTTCCAGTTGTTTCGGAAAAACCTGCCCCGCACGTTTACGTTGACGTTTAATCAACTCTTCATTTTTTTCTTTGTCGTACTGTAGCTTGGCTAACTTATATTTGTATTCCATGGATGCTTTAAATTCCATTTAATCACGATTGTTACACAGCAAAACTGTAACAACCTGAATATAATTTTTTTAGTGGTTTAAAAATAACACAATGTCGAAACAATTAATTCAGGCATTTCTATTTTTTATGGCTTTCGACGTTACCATTTTAACATTTATAGATTATCATCTGTTTTATTTTTCAGACTGGCAGCGCCTTGAATACGATTACTCTTATCCAGCCAGATGACTGGCATGCTCATTTACGTGATGGTTTAGCACTACAACGTACTGTTCCCGATCTTGCCAAGCAATTTTCACGCGCAATTTGTATGCCTAACCTTGTTCCACCAGTAAAAACGGTAGAAGAAGCGGAAGCGTATCGTGAACGCATCATGGCACACGTCCCTGAAGGTGTAAATTTTGATCCGCGTATGGTGTTGTATTTTACCGATCAAACCTCTCCCGAAGAAGTCAAGAAAATTAAAGCCTCTGCGCATGTGAATGCCATTAAACTTTACCCTGCTGGCGCGACCACCAATTCAGACAATGGGGTGAGCGACATTCGTAAAGTATATGCGGTGATTGAGCAACTTGAAGAACAACAAGTGCCATTATTACTGCACGGCGAAGTCACGCACAATCATGTCGATATTTTTGACCGTGAAAAACGTTTCTTAGATGAAGTGCTTTCACCATTATTACAACAATTTCCAAACTTAAAATTGGTGCTTGAACACATTACGACCTCTGAAGCAGCGCAATTTGTTTTAGAACAAGGCCGTAATGTCGCAGCAACCATTACCCCACAACATTTATTATTTAACCGTAATGATATGTTAGTAGGTGGCGTAAAACCGCATTTCTATTGTTTGCCTATTTTAAAGCGTCAAACCCATCAACAAACCTTATTAGAAGTCGCAACTAGCGGAAATCCTAAATTTTTCTTAGGGACAGATAGCGCACCGCACTCAAAAAATGCCAAAGAAAATGCATGTGGCTGTGCAGGCTGCTATAGTGCGCCTACGGCAATTGAGCTTTATGCACAAGCTTTTGATCAAGTTGGACGTATTGACCGCTTAGAAGGCTTTGCAAGCTTCTTTGGTGCAGATTTTTATGGTTTGCCGCGTAATACCAACACCATTACTTTGGTGAAAGAAGAGCAAATCATTCCAACCAGTTTAGACTACTTGGATGGTGAACAAATTATTCCGTTATATGCGGGTAAAACCATTCAATGGAGAAAAGTGTGACAGATACAACTTTGCCCGTGATGGGGCAACGTTTTCGTGGTTTTTTGCCTGTGGTGGTCGATGTGGAAACCGCAGGCTTTAATGCCCAAACCGATGCTTTGTTGGAAATTGCTGCCATTCCAATTATTTATGATGCGGATGGCAAATTTGTACCAGGTGAAGCGTATCATGCGCATATCAACCCGTTTGAAGGGGCAAATTTAGACCGTCGTTCGTTGGACTTTATTGGGATTGATCCTTTCAACCCTATGCGTATGGCTATGGCTGAAGATGAAAAAACCGCATTAAAACGGATTTTCAAATCAGTCAATGAAGTGCGTCGCCAACAGAATTGTACCCATGCCATTTTGGTCGGTCACAATGCGCATTTCGATTTAGGCTTTGTACAAGCAGCCATTGCCCGCACAGGCACGAAAAACCAAAACCCATTCCACAGCTTTTCAGTGTTTGATACAGTGACTTTAAGTGCGGTGATGTTTGGTCAAACGGTGCTGGCAAAATCATGCATTCAGGCAGGTATTGAGTTTGATGGCAAAGAAGCTCATTCAGCTTTATACGATACGCAAAAAACTGCAGAGCTGTTTTGTTTTATTCTAAATAAACTTGCGCCGCACATGGTAGAGAACTTACTCAACCCAGATCAATAATACGATTTGTACTCGAACATTGAGATGTTTACAGGATGACAGACTGCGTTTGTCGTCCTGTTTTCTTTTTAGTGTTGTGGTTTTGATTCGTGCTTTTCAACCACAAGACTGAGCATCAAAATGATTTTTACTGCGAATCAGCTTTTATGCATGCAGTCTTTTGAGCTGGCTTTGGTTATAATGGCAATATTCCAATTTGTGTTATTGATTCTGCCATGTTGAAAAAAATTGTCTTGGTTTTGGTCATTCTCGCGCCTTCTGCGTTGTATCTTTATATTGTGAATCGTGAGCCTGCTCAACCTAAACCAAGCACTCAACCCGCAGCCACACAAACAACAACCACTGAAAAGCAATATCAAACCCCTGATCATTAAAATGATGCACCGTATTCAAATTTACATGCACTGATTTATTTTTAAAGATGTATTATTTTTTAAGCAAATAACAAATAGTGCGGCAGTTTTTTTAGATTCAGGTTTGACACTGTCGCTAAAAATTCATAATATACGCATCACCTCGCAACGTCCCTATCGTCTAGAGGCCTAGGACATCGCCCTTTCACGGCGGTAACCGGGGTTCGAATCCCCGTAGGGACGCCATTTATCGTGCTATACGATCATTTCTAATCCAAATTTATTATTTCAAGATTGCAGATTTGTAGTTTTTCTCTACAATACTTCGCTTCATTTCATTTTTTCTCCTATCACTTATGCCGTCATCGAATCATCAAAATGATGCTGTGCATCAAGGCAATACTATGCCTTTAAAACGTGCGATGAGCACTCGACATTTGGTTATGATTTCACTGGGCGGTGCTATTGGCACAGGTCTATTTTTAGGCTCAGGTGAAGTCATTGCACAAACAGGCCCCGTTGGCGCCATCATCGCTTATATTTTTGGTGGTTTAATTGCCTATATGGTGATGCTGTGTTTGGGCGAGCTTGCCGTACACATGCCTGTTTCAGGTTCATTTGGGGCATACGCCAAACAATATATTGGACCTGGCACGGGCTATACCATCACTTGGTTATATTGGCTCACGTGGTCGGTCACTTTAGGCACAGAATTTACCGCCGCTGCGTTGCTAATGCAGGAATGGTTCCCGCATATTTCCATGTGGATTTGGACACTGATTTTTGGTGGCGTTGTATTTGGTTTGAATATGATTTCCACGCGCTTGTTTGCAGAATCTGAGTTTTGGCTATCTTTGGTCAAAGTCGTGACTGTCATTGCCTTTATCGTTTTGGGTTTAATGGCAATTTTAGGTGCTGTGTCTTATCAAGGTTATACCTCTGCACCTTTATTTAGCAATTTAACCGCACAAGGTTGGTTTCCTGAAGGGCTATTCCCTATTTTTGCCACCATGTTAATTGTTAATTTCGCCTTTTCAGGTACAGAGTTGATTGGTGTTGCCGCAGGTGAAACCAAAGACCCTGCCAAAAACGTGCCTAAAGCAATCAATACCGCAATTTTCCGTCTGTTGATTTTCTTTGTAGGTACCATTGTGGTGATTAGTGCCTTGCTACCACATCAGGCTGCAGGTTTGGCTGCAGAAGGTGTAAGCAGCAGTCCTTTTGTAACGGTGTTTAATCAGATTGGTATTCCTTATGCGGAAGATATTATTCGTTTTGTGATTATCACAGCGTTACTCTCTGCAGCGAACTCAGGTTTATTTGCAGCTTCACGAATGATGTGGTCGCTCTCACACCAAAAGCAATTACCACAGATTTTTTCTAAGGTGAATGCGCGTGGTATTCCTTATATTGCAGTCATGGTCACCATGCTCGGTGCAATGCCAGGTTTATTGTCTGAACAATTTGCGCCTGAAACCATCTTTAAAAACCTCTTGGGTGTGGCTGCATTTACCATGGTCGTGGTCTGGATGAGCATTTGTTTAAGCCAGTTTAACTTCCGTCGCCAATGGTATAAACAAGGTAAAACCGTGCAGGACTTAGGTTTTGCTGCACCGCTATTTCCAATAGTGCCTATTTTAGGTTTTGTGTTCTGTTTTATTACTTGCTTAAGTATGGTGTTTGACCCTGAAATGCTGGCAGGTTTTATTGGCTGTATGATTTTTATTGTGTTGTGCTATCTCAGTTATTACATGATTTATCACAAAAAATCATAATGCTTTTTTAGCGATGATGTAAAACAATAGGGGCGATCTTCGGATTGCCTTGTTTTTTGAGTTGTGTTGATTAGCAATGAATACTGCAAAATACAAAGAAAATCATGCTGCTCTAATAAATGTGTCCATTTAAAAATAACTTGAAAAGCATGATTTTTACCGCTTCAAACGTATCACGACAGCAGAATAGTTTTAATTTTATTCAGTTGAACATTTTTTTCAGAATTATTGCAGAAAAGCGTTTGACACCCCCCCTTATACGCCCTATTATACGCCCACCTCTGAAACGTCCCTATCGTCTAGAGGCCTAGGACATCGCCCTTTCACGGCGGTAACCGGGGTTCGAATCCCCGTAGGGACGCCAATTTCAGAAGTAGATATTTTTTTAAGTCCCTATCGTCTAGAGGCCTAGGACATCGCCCTTTCACGGCGGTAACCGGGGTTCGAATCCCCGTAGGGACGCCATATTCTCAACAACTGCATTGGTTGTTACATGGTTTAAAAATATAAACTTCTATTTGTCCCTATCGTCTAGAGGCCTAGGACATCGCCCTTTCACGGCGGTAACCGGGGTTCGAATCCCCGTAGGGACGCCATATTTCCCAAGATTTAGCATGTTCTTTGTCTAACTCTTGCATAACAATAAATAGTGTTTCAGCTACATTTAACCTTGCAATTTCAGCCATTTGGCATACGTGGTAAGGCGTTGGCTTTCTTCTTCCTGCTTTCCAATCTGATATAACTGTCGGTGCAATATCTAATCTACTAGATAGATTTTCATAGCTTCCTATTCTGTCTTTACACATTTCGATCAAGTCTTTAAGCATTTATGCCCCCTTGTCTTTTACATATTTGTGAACTAGATTGACTTCACATAATTGTATAGTTTTTTTTGTTCAGAACTTTACAAAATTGTGAAGTACACAAAATAAAGGGGCAACACATGAGCGATTACAACAATAACCCTGCTGGGGCTAAGCAGTACGTTTTAGATCAGATTGCACAGATTGAAAACTACGAAGGCCCGCATTTTGCCATTATTGATTTAATTCAAGATCAAGTTTACGGAGCAATCAAAGCCTATTCTGCTCTCGGTCTTTTCGATTACTTCGAAGTTGATGAACTCGCTGCAAAACTTTCAAAAGCTCATTGGTCTGCTACTTCAAACATTATTAACAATAATTTTAATTGAGTATAAAAAATGACTGAATTAGAAGCATTTGAAACTATCGCTCGCAAAGTCCACTCGGACGGACAAGCTTCAATCATGGATGGGATTCCTTGCCCTCATTCTGTTTCAGTCCTTTTTTATATTGAAAACTTTTTAAATGATCTAGGTCAATGCTCTCCAGTAGTGTCTGCATTAACTCATGACCTAGACATACATAACCGTGAATGCATCGAGTTCAACGGGGGCTATGGCTATGATGACTAATTACAAGGCTAATCAAACACTTAACCCTTTATCCACATCTCCACTGTGGGTATCACTTTTTAGCGATGTTTCCCCCCGTAGTAACACGGGGGAAAAGTCCCGCAGTGAATCCATGCACAGCCTAGAAAAAGCCTATAAAGATTACCCGTTACAGCACACCGTTATGGTACTTACCGAAGATGGCCCAAAACCTGTATTAATCCGTCGTCCTGCTGCTGGAGAGGTTGCCGTTATAGATTGGTTAAACATAACTATGCATAAAGATACGTTCTTAAATTCAGTTACCACAAAATTAACCGAAAATCCTGATACTTATTGTGTATATGCCCTAGAAGCTGTCCTTAAAGATATTTTTGGTTTTGGCATCGAAAAGAAGATGGTTAACGGTATCAATTACTATGATGAAGCCTATCAACTCGAAAATGAGTGCGGTTTCATCTGTGTAGGCGGTCAAAACAACACAATTATGCTGTCTATTTCTGGTCAAGGTTGCACAGCTGGCCGTTATGGATGGGAGGAAGATTTACATGCTTGGCTCTCGCTTTATGCCCATCGTCCTAAAATTACTCGCATTGATTACGCTTTTGATGATCTGTCTGGCGTTTTGGTTTCACCTGATTGGGCGAATGATCAAGATACTATCGGGGGATTTACTTGCGGTGGGCGACCTCCTGCTTTTCGTACTGATGGCTGTTGGAAGCGTCCTGATGGTACAGGTCGCACAGCTTATATTGGAAAACGAACAAGCTCCAAGTTCTGCCGAGTCTACGAAAAAGGAAAACAGCTAGGCGATCAAAACAGCCTTTGGACACGTGTAGAAGTCGAGTTTAAATCTCGTTCTTATCACATCCCTCTAGATGCCCTGCTCAATGCATCTGAGCATTTTCTCGCTGCGTATCCATGCTTTCACGTTTTCGATGATCAATCTAAGGCCATCAAGTTTGAAATGTTGGAGAAAAAAGCCGAAATCACTTGGGAAAAAGCTATCGAAATTACCAAGCATCAATTTGGCAAATATTTAAACGCTTTCCGTAAATTCTATGAAGATGATTCAAAAGTCTTGGATATCTTGATGCCTGAAAAGGATGAGTTTCCTAAACGGCTAAAACCCTTACTCATAGATTTTACATCGTCACTTCCCCCTACTGCGTTGCCTGCATAGGTTAGGAATATCACTTAGGCTATTTAGGAAAATTAACCATGCGCTTTACTACTACTGCCGTTATTACTGGTGCGAAATGCTACAACAATACTGTTGATGGTGTTCTTCATAACTTCACAAAAATTTATGTCATGACTGATCTAGGTGATTCAGGCTTTGGATCTGCCACTGTGGAATACAAGTGGGGCACGGCTGACAACATTAAAAAGATTCAGGATTTGCCTTTCCCGCTTAATGCCAACATTTCAATGGAAATCGTCACGAATGGTAATAAACAAATGACCATCGTGCATGACGTCTCTCCAGTGGCTCAAAAATGAATGATGAGTCCAACGTTATTTTAGAACGTGGTTTTGTTCGTATTCCTTTTGCAACTGCTTCTCAAATCAAGATGTATCTTGAATTTCATAAAAAGTATTTGCTTGAACAGACTGATACAAAACCTGATGAGTTTGCGATTAGACGATTGAATTATTACATCGACTGTTTGACCACTCCATCAATTGAATCTCTTAAGACTATGGATTAAGAAATGACTTATTACGCTTCTTGGGAATGTTCTAAATGCTACTGCATATTTTTCTATGCACAGCAAAAAGATTTACACGAAAAAACCTGTAAAGGTTAAGGATTTTAAGACATGGCATACGTTTGTGAACAACTGCAAATAATTGACGGGGTGCAAACGTGTGTTTTGTGGGCTGAACAAGTCGGTATTAACGATATGTTTGGCATAACAACTGCACAAGCTGCACAGATCGGTTTAGCTTCCGCTTTAGTGATTGTCGTTGCGGCTGTGTTTAATAAACTTGGTCAAATAGGGGATAAATCTCATGACTGAACAACAAAAAATGGGCTTAGCTCAAGTACAAGTTAAAAAGCAATCTCGCTTACAAACTTTCTTAAATCGTGGTGCTGTTGTTGCAACTGTTGCAACTGCTACTGGTGCTGCCCGTGCTGATTACGATGTATCTGCAATCATCACGAACCTTGGTCTTGCTGTTACTGCTGCTGCGACAATTGGTGTTGCTTGGCTTGGTTTCACTGCTGGCATTGCAATTTGGCGTAACCTTCGCGCTGCTGCGAAGTAATACAAAGGGGGTTCGCCCCCTTTCTTAATTCATCGGGGGCAATATGGAAGCATCTATTTTTAACTGGCTTATTGTCATTGTCTTTATCGTTGCTATCACGGTGCTAGTAAAATGAAAACAATTATAAAAATATTTATTTGCCTTTCGCTTATTTATACCCCTTTTTTTGCTTTCGCAGGTGCTGCTGAAAAATGGGAAGTCTTAGAAAATAATTACGATCATGTATCAAATAAAGTAAAAATCGAAGCTCGAAAAATCACGCAAGATGCTGCAAATAGTGGTCGTTATAAAGTAGAAGTACCTGTAAATCCTAGTGCATTGGGCAAAACTGTAAAAACAATGATGTGGACTGGTATTGCCGTTGCAGGCGTTCAAGCTATGCTTGAGGGTATAGGCTGGGTAATAGATCATGGTTCGCAAACAATTAAACGCCCTACTGGAACTACAAATCCTAATCAAATTATTGACGGGGTTTATGTTTGTATTTCAAACGGATGCGCTAATTATAATGTTTCACAATCTGGTTATTTTTCTGCATTATCTGCGGCATTGAATAATTTTAATTCTGTTCACAGACCAAATAATCCGATTACTAAATCAGAAGATCTTAGCCTTATATATTCAGCATATAATGAACTATTGAACCGTGCTGTAAATAATCCTAATACCAGACAAGCTAAGAATGTTGATATTCCGGGTATAGGGATTGATCCTCAAATTTCAGTCTGGGCAATTGCTAAGGTTACGTTACCTGAGCCTGAATTTGAATATTTATCTGATTCTGGACTAGGCAACGAAATTATCGGTAAAGGTGAAAATACTCAACCTTTGCCTTCCGCTGTTCAGGACGCTTACTCACCTAATAACCCTGCACAGTCCGAACCTGCACCACAGGCAACGCAAGACGCGCTTGATAATGCAAACCCTCAACCTGAACAGGAACCAAAAGGAGAATCTGAAACAGAACCTGAAATAGACCCTGAAACAGGGGAAGCAACAGGAAAGGAAAAAACCACGTTTGAACTTCCAAATTTTTGTTCTTGGGCGCCTGCTGTTTGTGACTTCTTCAAAGTCCAAAAAGCTGATAATAAAGACATAAAAAACAATCAACGTGAACAGATTCAACAAGATAAAACTTTCTTTGAAAAAGTTAGTGATTGGTTTGACTGGTCACAAGCTGATGATGATCTTCCTGACAATGAATCTCCTGAGATAGTCGAGCATGTAATGCCTGATCTTAAGGAAGATGCTATATCTTGGGGTGCTGCTTGTCCTGCTGATGTTTCTATTCCTATCTCAATGCAAGGTGTCTCCAGTACGCTTGTTTTTTCTTGGGGGCCTTGGTGTCAGCTCTTATCAATTATTAAGCCTGCAATTATTGCGTCAGCATATATTGGTGCGGCTTTCATTGTTTTGGGGCTTAGAACATGAAAGCAATTTTATTTGGTCTTACAAGTTGGCTTCTTTCTAATTTTGCCAAGAAAGTCTTAGTCGGTGCGGGTGTTACGATTGTTAGTGGTGCGGTAATCAATATCATTCTTACAACCTACATCAATAAAGCCATATCAGCTTCAAATCAAATTGATTCAACGTATTTAGGCTTGCTTTCAATATCAGGCTTAGATCATGCAATTTCAATCATCATTGGCGCTCTAATAGCACGGGCTACCTTATTAGCTGCCAATTTATCATTTAAAAAGGCGTGACTGACTGCGCGCACCGCGTGCGCTTCTTCGCATGCGTAAGCGTGGACGGTCACGCCCTGGAGATAATAAATGCTCATATTAATTACAGGTAAGCCAGGTTCTTTCAAAACTGCAAAATGTGCATCACTGGCAATTGATTACTTAAAAGCGGGTAGACGTGTATTTACCAATATTGATGAATTTAATTATGAGGGTGTTGAAAAACTACCGGAAAATGATGATTGGACAAATACTCCGATTGGTTCCGTTGTTATCTATGATGAAGCTCAACAATTCGAATTTTTACAGTACAAAGGCCGTGAAAAACTATCTAGTGATCATCGTGTAAAAGAATTAGAAGTACACCGTCACACTGGTCATGACATTATTTTAATTACACAGTCCCCATCGTTTTTGCATAATCACGTTTTATCTTTAGTTGGTGAGCATTACCATTTACACCGTGCTTATGGTCGCTCTTATGCTGACGTTTTTCTGTGGCGTTATACTGCGCACAGTCCAGATTCCACTGGTGCAAAGAACAAAGCAGAATCCCATACTAAATTTAAACCTGACGCAAAGATTTTTGATAAATATAAATCAACCGAAGTTGATACTCATAAATTAAAAATTCCGCCCCTTTATTTCAAATTAGGCGGATTTCTCGCTTGTGTACTACTTTTAATTGGTTACATGGTTTTTGGTTCAGATAATCCATTTTTAAGTGCATCCAAAATTAAAGAAAATGCAGAATATGCCACAGGCAAAAAAGACGCTGAAACAACTGTAGTCGGTTCACAAGCTGCCAGTGTGACTACTGCATTTGACCCTAATATTGAGTGTAGAAAGGGTGTCAATGTTGAACGTCCTGAATGTATAGCTTGGTTTGATGGTCTATCTAAATCGGGTGCATCTGTTCAATCTAATGAATCTAATGCTTTTGTAGTTTCTTACAATCCTAATCAGCCTTATGACGTTGATTTATCCAATGTACCCTTGCAAATTGTAGATTATCCACGCTTAACCGGATGTGCAAAAAAGCCTACTGGAGAGGTTGTAGGCATAGATCAACAAGGTAATATCATGCCTAATCTTGATAAAAACGCCTGTCTGAAATGGCTTAAAGGTGAGCGCCTATTTGACTATACAAAACAACCAACACAGGTGAATAACAATGCTTCAGTACCTAATCAAGCAAATAATTCGCAACCTAGTGAACTATCTATTCAGGAATTGGCGAAGATAGAACAGGCTAAAATTGAGGGCTTAATATGATTACTATTCAAGATATTTCTGCATTTGAATCCATTGCTACTTTTATTTTTGTAATGGGAATAGTAGCCGGTTCAATTTGTACTGGAATTTTTAGAGAGATTAGAACTGCTATCAGCTTGCATTACACAAAGCCATCTCGCATTAAAACTGAAAACGGTTATTTATATCGCTTTAGAAATATGTATGTTCCGCTTGATAAGCGTAACGCTTTGCGTTCGCAGGCTATTCAGAAATACAAGGAATCACGTATCAAAGAAAATCTTTGATAATTTCTGCACGCTTTGGAATTTTACCGTACTTGATGCTTTGTTTTGATTTTAGGGTGATCGGAAATTTGTTGATTTCAAGACTTTTAATAAAACGCCCCTGCTTTTTCAAGCTGCTGATCTCGTACACTAAAATCTGATTGCCACGTTTTATGACGTGCTTCTCCAGTAGCGCATCTTTTGCGATTTTATACAGCAAATTGGTATTTGATATATATCTGTTTTTATCGAATAAATTTTCAAACATGGTTTTACAGAACGAGTGTCTACGAGTGATTCGGGATTTTTGATTCTATGACTTCTCCCTCCTTGATTACAAGCTCCCTTTTGCCTGCAAACGGGAGTTTTAGAGCGTCCCGCATGGGCGCGAACTGATAGATTTGAACTCCCGCTATAAATAAGTAGTTGTATTTATGAATGTTAGAGAAATAGTTGAGTTTTACGCTCGCAATGGGCTTTTTGATTCTAAATATACTTATTCAGATAAAATCATGCATCTAGAATGGTTTTATCAATTTGATGAAGTCACAATAGAATTGATCAATGAATATTGTGCATATAGAAAACTACAGGGAGTGAAAAACAGCACAATTAACCGTGAATTAAATCTTATTAAGTCTGCTTTTAATTATTACCTGAAACATAAAAACGTCACCTTTAAAAATGTATTTAATGGCTTTCGCTTATTTGAAGAAGATTATATCCCAAAGTTTTTAAATGCGACTGAATGCCAGAAGCTATTATTTGCTGCAAAGCGTTACAACAATTATCTATTACATGATTTTATCTTGCTTGCGCTCAATACTGGTTGCCGTGCTTCTGAATTGACAACACTCACATGGGATAACGTGTCTATAAATGACCGTTTTCTTATTATCCGTAATTCACTTTCTAAGAATAAAAAGACTGTTTACAAGCCCATTAACGATACGTCTTTCGATGCGCTTATTCGGCTTAAAACACATAGAAAATATGTTTTTTACAATCCTAAAACTAACAGTCATATAAAAAGTTTCAGGCGTGGTTTTCAATGTGCTGCTCAACGTGCTGACTTAGGTCATTTAAGAATCCACGATTTAAGACACACATTTGCAAGCTTTCTTGTAAAGCAAGGCGTTCCGATCTATCACGTTTCAACATTATTGGGTCATTCTGACACGCGCATCACCCAGCGTTACGCTCATTTAGCACCTGAAAATTTACATGAGGTCTTAAAATGTTTACCTTCTTTGGTATAAATTTACAAATATTTACAATTAATTTGATAAAGAAGATACTCGCCCTTTCACGGCGGTAACCGGGGTTCGAATCCCCGTAGGGACGCCATATTCGAGAGGTTTACATCTCAACAAAAAGCCCAATCAATATGACTTGGGCTTTTTGCTATCTAACGCATTAGTTTTATATTTCAATCTGTGCGGACTGATTCAAAAACCATAGTTTAAGCTTTGAATCCGTCCACTGAGGTTTGAAAAATACGAATCAAGCTGATTTACGTGAGTTGACCTGTCCTTTAATCACCGCAGTTAAATTGCCTTTTAAATATTTGAAAAAGACTTTTAAAGGCGAGAGTTTCGGGTTTGGACGCTTGCCTTGTGCAATTGCTTTGAACTGCGCGGCATACCAAATAATTTCCATAATTGCCATTTTATCAATCATCGGGATACCAGTTTTAATTTTATCGACCCCGTAACGTACATCTTGACCCGCCAACAAACGGTTGGCTAAATCGGTTTCTACCGCAAATGGTCGGGCGATCCCAATAAAGTCACATGCACCACTGTCCAAAGCAGCATTCATGGCAACTACCGTTCTAAAACCACCTGTCACCATTAAGTGGCATTTCACCTGACTGCGAATCAATTCCGCAAAAGATAAAAAATAGGCTTCACGGGCAATGGTACTTGGTTTACGTTTATCAGCTTTAGAGCCTGCCATCGCGGGTGCTTCATAAGTACCACCTGAAATTTCAATCATATCTATACCTGCTTCATCCATGGCTTTAAACACGCTAATCACTTCTTCTTCAGTGATGCCGCCACGTTGAAAATCTGCAGAGTTTAGTTTGACTGATACAATAAAATTGTCTGAGGTCGCTGCACGTACCGCTTGATAAATTTGCATCAAAAAGCGCATACGGTTTTCAATATTGCCGCCCCATTGGTCTTGGCGTTTATTGGTCAGTGGCGATAAAAACTGGCTGATCAAATAGCCATGCGCACCATGCAGTTGAATCCCTTCAAAGCCCGCTTGCTCACAAATCTGTGCAGCTTTGGCAAAACGCTGAATAATATCGAGGATTTCATCTTCATGTAGTTCACGTGGTGTACCAAAACTCAAAGCTAAACTTGGACTAAAAGGCACAGCCGAAGGTGCAACCGTTTCTTTATTCAAACCTTTCGGACATTGCCGCCCAGGATGTGACAACTGTACCAATTGCACCATGCCATAACGTTTACCAACTTCTGCCCACTGTTTGAGCTTTTCTATATCTCGGTCTGATTCAATTCCCACAACACCCGGTTCATTTTTGGCACGTAAATCGACCATTACGTTGCCAGTGATGGCACAGCCCAAACCACCTTTTGCCCATGCTTCATATAGACCTAAATGCAGGCTATTCGGCTGCCCTGCCGTGTTGGCAAGCGCCTCACTCATCGCGCCTTTAATGATGCGATTTTTAAACATGGTATTACGAATCTGAATTGTTTCGGCAAGATGGCTCATACACTGTTCCGTATTGTGTTTTATTGGTCTTTTTTACTCTAAAGATTTTTCGGAACAGGTCAATGCCATTTTGACAAATCTTATTGTCAAAATGGTAAAACAAGTCAGCCAGCCGAAATAGCTGTTTAAAAATATTGAAGGTTTAATACTCACTGGCAGCAATCAATTGACGGGTATATTCTGTTTGCGGATGGCTAAATAACTGTACAGTATCTTGAAATTCCATGACTTTCGCTTGATGCAGCACCAACACTTTTTGACACAGTGCTTTCACCACTTGCAAATCGTGGCTAATAAACAAATAGCTCATCTGTTCTTGCTGCTGCAAACGGCGTAACAGCTGCACGACAGCACGTTGCGTGGTACGGTCTAAGGCAGAAGTCGGCTCATCCATAATTAACAGTTTAGGACGCAGCACCAACGCGCGTGCTAATGCAATCCGTTGACGTTGCCCACCCGACAATTCATGCGGATAGCGTTGTTTAAAACTCACAGGCAATTCCACTTTGCTTAGAGCTTCATCAATGCGCTGGATGATTTCAGGCTTGGACAATTGTTGCAATGCCAAACCCTCACCAATGGTTTGCTCCACATTTAAACGTGGATTTAAGCTGCTAAACGGGTCTTGAAATACAATTTGAAACTGCTGACGTAAGGGACGCAATTGGCGTTCATTCAGTTGATTCAGATCTTGCCCAAGTAGTTCAATTTTTCCCTCACTTTCAATCAATCGTGCAATTGCAAGTGCCAATGAACTTTTACCCGAACCACTTTCACCGACAATACCAATAGATTGACCTTGCGGAAGTTGCAAGCTTAACGGCTCAACCGCAACCACATAATCTTTAACCCGATTCAGCAAGCCTTGTTTAATCGGGAATTTCACAGCAACCTGCTCCAACTCCAAAATGGTCGGCAACTCATCAACCTGCAAAGCTTCACCAAAATCATGATTCAACAAGTTTTGGGTATAGGCTTGCTGCGGTCTATTAAAAATATCTGCCACACTGCCCTGTTCTTCGACCCGCCCCTGATTCATTACAATTACCCGATCTGCATAGTGTTTGACTAAATTCAAATCGTGGCTGATCAAAATCATGGCCATATTACGACGCACTTGCAGGCTTTTTAATAAATCCAAAATCTGCGCCTGCAAAGTCACATCTAAAGCCGTAGTTGGTTCATCAGCAATTAAAATATCGGGATCGAGTGCCAACGCCATTGCGATCATCACTCGCTGACGTTGCCCCCCAGATAATTCATGTGGATAACGCTTTAGTTTTTCTTCAGGCTGAGGAATGCCAACATCTTCAAGTAATTGCAACACACGGGCACGCGTTTTTTCCTTGCTCCAACCTTGGAGCAACAAACTTTCACCAATAATTTTTTCCACGCGATGCAAGGGATTTAAAGCCGTCATCGGTTCCTGAAAAATCATGGCAATTTTTTGACCACGAACTTGCTGCAATTGTTGCGGTTTAAGGCGAAGTAAATCCTGTTCTGCAAAGATTGCCTGACCTTGCACCTGTAAATGTTCGGGCAATAAACCCAGCAACGCCAAACTGCTAATAGATTTTCCAGAACCACTTTCACCGACTAACGCAATAGTTTCTCCTGCATGCAGCTCAAAGTTTAAATCATGCAGCAAAACCTGTTGCTGCTGCCGAATATGCAGATGACTGACTGTTAGCAATACTGCGGGCTGTGATGCAGTTGAAGTATTAACGTCTTGGATCGAATGCATCACGGGTCGCTTCTCCAATATAAATCAACAAGGACAGCACAATCGCTAAGGTAAAAAAGCCTGACAACGCTAACCACGGTGCATTTAAATTATTTTTGCCTTGTAACAGCAACTCGCCTAAAGATGCTGCATCGGGCGGTAAGCCATAACCCAAAAAATCCAGTGCTGTTAAAGCTGTAATATTGGCGGTCAGCATAAAAGGCAACTGCGACAAACTCGAACTCATGGCATTGGGTAAAATATGCCGAAACATAATGGTACGATCGGTTACGCCTAAACTTCGCGCTGCACGGACATAATCAAAATTTCGGGCGCGCAAAAACTCTGCCCGAACTAAGCCGACCAGTGTCGTCCAGCCAAACAGCAGCATAATTACAAATAGCCAATACACACTTGGGGTAAACATGCTGACTAAAATCATCACCATGAACAGCATGGGTAAACCACCCCACACTTCTAAAACACGCTGACCAATTAAATCAACCCAACCACCGTAGTAGCCCTGTATTGCCCCGACCAAAATGCCTAGAGCTGCCGATGCAAAAGTCAGTGCAAAACCAAATAACAGAGATACACGCAAGCCATATAAAATTCGCGCCAACACATCACGTCCTTGGTCATCTGTACCTAACCAGTTTTGTGCAGTTGGTGCTGAAGGTACAGGCACGGCCAAATCTAAATTCGGAGTCTGGTAAGAAAACTCAATGAGCGGCCAAACTGCCCATCCTCGGTCTGCAATCAGTTGTTGCACCACCGGGTCTTTATAATCTGCTTCGGTTTCAAATACACCGCCAAAGGTCGTTTCAGGATAAGCCTTGAACACTGGCAGATATAAAGATTGCTCATATTTGACCAATAACGGTTTGTCATTGGCAATCAATTCTGCCGCCAAAGACAATACAGAAATAATGATAAAGACAATGAAACAACCAAAACCCAATTTATTCTGTTTAAAACGCTGCACACGTGCCTGCATGATCGGTGACATCATTTGGCCCCTCGCGAATCAAAACTAATACGTGGGTCAATCACCTGATATAACACATCACTGATTAAGCGCAGAATTAAGCCCAATAAGGTAAAAATAAATAAAGTACCAAAAATTACAGGATAATCACGCTGCACAATCGCCTCAAAACCAAGCAGGCCTAATCCATCTAAATTAAAAATAATTTCTATGAACAAGTTCCCGACAAAGAATATACCCACTAACGCTTCGGGCAAACCTGCAATTACAATTAGCATGGCATTACGAAACACATGCCCATATAACACACGCGATTCGGTTAGACCTTTAGAACGTGCCGCCAACACATACTGCTTGTTTAATTCTTCCATAAACGAGTATTTGGTCAGATAAGTCAGCCCTGCAAAACCACCAATCACCATCGCCAATAAAGGCAATGTCATGTGCCAGAAATAATCGGTAATTTTTCCCCACAGACTTAATTGTGAAAAGTTTTCAGACACCAAACCCTGTAAAGGAAACCACTGAAAATATGAACCACCCGCAAAAAATACAATCAGCAAAATAGCAAAGGCAAACGCAGGAATGGCATAACCAACTGCCAACAAAATAGAAGTCGCTTTATCAAACAACAAACCATGCTGACGTGCTTTTTTAATACCTAATGGAATAGAAATTAAATAAATCAGCAAGGTGCTCCATAAACCTAAAGATAGCGATACGGGCAATTTTTCCCATAACAATTGGGTCACAGGTTTGTCTTTAAAAAAACTGGTGCCAAAATCAAGCTGCACATAGCTGGTGAGCATTTGCCAAAAGCGTTCATGTGCAGGTTTATCGAATCCATATTGCGCTTCGATTTTTGCGACCATTTCATCACTTAAACCTTTAGCACCTTGATAATTGCTGCTATTGGAGGTTGCAGCAGTTTCACCGCCTGTCGCCCCCATGCCCTGAAAGGCTTCGGCTTGCTGAATCGCCTGTTCGACTGGACCGCCCGGTGCAATTTGAATCACCACAAAGTTAATCAATAAAATGAAAAACAAGGTTGGAATAATCAGGAGCAATCTTTTGAGTATGTATGTGCCCATGTACTTACCTTTTGGCAATGTTCTGGTTTATCGCAAACACTGTCATGCTTGAGTTTTAAAATCGTTATTGTTGACGTAAATAATGTGCAACTTTCTTGGCTTGGGCAGCATCACTCCACCAATAATCAATTCCTGCCGATAGTTTAGGTTTGATGGCGGGCTGACGATACATATTCCAATAGGCATACCAGTTTTCACCTTTGCCATAGGTTGGAATTTGATAATACCCTGCGCGCAATAAACGATCCAAAACTTTGGTACGCACAATCAATTGTTCACGATTAGGTGCACGAATCAACTGTTGTACCACTTCATCAATCACTGGGTTTTTAATGCCTGCGTAATTATAGTTTCCTGGTTGATCTGCGGCAGCACTACTCCAAAGCTGTGCTTGCTCATTGCCTGGACTTAAAGATTGCGGCATGACACTGGTGGTCATATCAAAATCGGCACGGCGCATGCGTTCAATATATTGCGGCACATCGACATGCCGAATATTTACCGTAACGCCCAGACGTTTCATATTGCGCACAAAAGGCACTAATGTGCGTTGCAAACCATCCTGATGAATTAAAAATTCAATTTGAATGGCTTTGCCTTTGGCATCGACCAATTTACCTTGCTGAAAACGATAACCCGCTTTCAAAAGCAATTCACGGGCTTTAAGCAAGCCGTTACGGTTAAAGCCACTGGCATCAGTCACAGGATACTGCCAATTTTGCAATACGCCTTGGCGTTGAATAGGATGCAGCTTGGCCAAATAGGGTTTTAAAACAGACAATTCTGCGGCTGAAGGTGTGCCTTTGGCTTCTAATTCACTGTTAGAAAAATAACTTTGCAAACGGCGATATTGCCCATAAAACAAGGCTTTGTTTTGCCATTCAAAATCATAAGCGTAGGTTAAAGCCTGCCTAAAACGAATATCCTGAAACGCATGTCTACGGGTATTAAAAACAAAACTTTGGGTCGGAATTGGGTTTTGGTGCTGAAATTTATGCTTGACCACCATGCCCGCATTCACAGCAGGAAAACGATATTCAGTGACCCATTTTCGTGCGGTATATTCTTCATGCAACGTGTATTGCCCCGACTTAAACCCTTCGAAGGCAATATCCAGATTGCGATAATAAACATACTTCAGGCGGTCAAAATTATAGCGCCCTTTATTTACGGGTAAATCTTTGCCCCAATAATTTGGATTACGCTTATAAGTAATGCTGCGCCCTGCATCAATCCGCTCAATAAGATACGGCCCTGAACCTAAAATCGGTTCTAGTGTGATGCGGGTAAAGTCACGCTTTTGCCAGTCTTTTTTAGAATAGATTGGCATTTGCGACAAAATCAGCGGCATTTCTGCATTGTTAGTGGATTTAAAACTGACTTTAACCTGATGCTTAGACAAGACCGTGGTTTTATCTAAATCGGATAAATACATTTGCAAACCTGGATTAGACTTGGTCTGAAAAGCATCAAAACTGAATTTCACATCATCTGCTGTAACTGGGCTGCCATCACTAAATTTAGCTTTAGGATTTAAATGAAAAATGACAAATGCAGTTTGCTTGGGGTCATAGCTGACTTTTTCTGCCAATAAGGGATACATCACCCCCGGCTCATCTAAAGAACTGCTCATGAGTGAATCGAATATAAAACTCACCCCATCGGTTGAGCTGCCCTTGCCATTCATGTCATTTAAATTATCAAAAGTGCCATTACTGGCACGAATTAAATCGCCACCTTTGGGCGCTTGCGGGTTGGCATAAGGCATAGCCGAGCGCCCCACATACTGAGGCTGGCTATGTACGGCAATATAGGGCGTGGTTTGTAACGCAGCCCATCCAAACTGCGGCAAGACCACACAACCTAAAATACAGCCCAGATATTGATGTGTCTTTTTTATGGCAAATGACATGCACACAGCTCCTTGTGCAGTATTCCTGAGGATGCCGTCAAAACATGACATCCTCAGGATTAAACTTTACAGATTCGGGACTTTAATCACATCGCCAATACGCAATTGAGTATTTGGCTGCATATCATTTAAATCTGCCAATGCTTTGGTGTCGATGCCATAACGACTGGATAAGCCAATCAGCGTATCCCCACGTTTCACTTTATATTCAGTTACGGTTTTGGGAACTTGAATATTTTGTCCAATGCGTAAACCTGAACGTGGCGTTAAGTTATTTAAACTCGCCAATTCTGCAACCGACACACCCACACGGCTGGCAATCGAATTTAAAGACTCACCACTTTTAACGGTATAAGCTTCGGTGGCTTTGCTACTGCTGCTTTTCGCAGCACTTACGACCTCCGTTTTTACTTCATTCTTTGCAGCACTAGCATCGACTTTTAAGCGTTGTCCAATGCGGACATTTGCAGTACGTGAAAGGTCATTCAGCTCTGCCAAATAATTCAATTGCAATTTATATTGGCGCGCAATACTGCTTAAAGTTTCCCCTGCTTTGACCACGTGAATATCATTGGTGGTTTCAGCCACCGCTTCAACTTGGGCTTTTTTCTCAGGAACATCCCCCGTGAGTTTAAGAATTTGTCCTGCTCTTAAACCACTGTTACGGCTTAGATTGTTTAAGTCTGCAATATAGTCTTGGCTGAGATTATATTTTGTCGAAATCGCCGATAAGGTATCGCCACGTTGTACCGTATAACGCTCAGGCACATTGACACCTGCAGGCACTTTGAGGGTTTGACCAATGCGCACACCGCTTTGCGTGCTTATATTATTTAAACTGGCGAGCTCTGCCAAAGAAATTTTGGCTTGGTTGGCAATGCTCGATAAAGTATCGCCACGCTGTACTTGGTAGTTTTCAGTCGGATAGTTTGGCTCTGCTGCTTTTGTTTCTGACTTACTGGCTTCAGCTTTGCTCGCTTCCGTTTTTTGTGCAGTCACTTCATTTACAGGCACATTAATGCGTTGCCCAACCAATAAGCTACTGTTCGCGTTTAAACCTGGAGTTAAATCAGCCAATTCCTGATTTGACAAGGCATAACGGTCTGCAATCAGTTTTAAGTATTCGCCACGCTTCACTACGTAAGTTTTGGTTGCGATTTTTGCAGCCTGTTCTGCGGCTTTTTTGTCGGCTTCTGCTTTGGCTTTAGATGCAGCCGTTTCTTTTAAACTTAGACGCTGCCCTACAAATAAGCCACTGGTGGTGCTTAAGTTATTAAAATCTGCCAATTGTTTTACAGTTAAACCAAACTGACTGGCGACACCTGTTAAGGTATCATTGGCTTGCACCACGTATTGCTCAGGCATGGTTTTTGGCTTAGCAGGCTCTGCCTGTACTTGTGGCTTGGCGTCGTATAAATAAATACTGGTGCCCACATACAAAGTTGCATCTGGAGCAATTTGGTTCCACTTGGCAATATCACGCCAGTTCAAGCCATTTTTCATGGCAATACTGGCCAAGGTGTCCCCCGCTAACACGGTGTACGTGGTACGTTTGCCTTTTGGTGGTACGACCACCACTTCAGACTCCGTACGCACATAATTCTTACCTTGGTTACGCTTTGCTTCTTCTGAATCTAGGCGCGTATTTTCTGCCACACTTTTCGGGTAAGCAAAACCTTTGGTTAATTCTTTACCTTGCTGCTCTGCAACAGACAGACTGGTCTGAATAGCGGTCAGCTTAATTTTTCCATCGTATGGATCAACAATTTCAGTGCCTTGAGGCGCAATTTGTTTTAACTCAGCCACAAGTTGTTCTTGTTCTGCTTTAGAAGCCACAGGCTGCAACACTTCTTCTACAGTTTTATTGCTACCTTCTGCCTGCACTGCTGCAAGAATTTGCTCACGCTCGGTATTGGAAATTGGTGGTTCAATCCGCACAGGCTGAATATTGGCAGCAGGTGTAACAGCAACAGGAATACGCGGCGCACTTGGAATATCGCTACCCGCAGCAAATGCTGCCAAAGCGTCCGAACCTTGTGGCGTACGTGACAAACGTGTAGGCGTAGTCGTTGCTGGTTTTGAAACACTGGCTGTAGTCGATGCTGTGCTTGGTGTAGTGGTAGTTGTGACTGCCGTAGAGGCAGCAGGCTTGCCTGTAGTCGTTCTGGTTGTTGTACTGGTCGTTAACGCAGGTGGCTCAGATTTAGATGGTGTAATGGTCACACCAGAAGATGAAAACGATGGTGTGTTGCTGCTATTGCTTGCCCATAAACCGCCACCACCTTGTAGTTTTTTCAATCGTGCATCGACTGTTGGGCTTAAATCTGCAGGAATCAAAATACGCATTGGACTTTGGGTGTCAATCCGATCCCCACGATGTCCAGGGTTAAGCGAATACAGTTCGGCACGGCTGAGACCGGTAATATTGGCCACATCATTTAAATTCACCGCGCCCACATTAATTTCACGGAAGTGTGGACGGTTGGCAATTGGGGGTAAAGACACACCATAAGCATGCGGGCTTTTAATAATTTGTGCTACCGCCAAGAAACGCGGCACATAGTTCATGGTTTCTTGCGGCAGTTTTAAAGACCAATAATCGGTTGGTAAACCTGCAGCTTTATTGCGGTTAATGGCTTGTTGAATACGACCCGGGCCTGCGTTATAAGCCGCCAATGCCAATTCCCAAGAACCAAACTGATTATACAAACTGCCCAAAAACTCATAGGCAGCACGAGTCGACTCCACGACATCTCGGCGACCATCGTACATCGAAGTTTGTTTTAAGCCGTAAATACGCCCTGTACTTGGAATGAACTGCCATAAACCTGCGGCAGCTGCGCTACTGGTTGCTGCAGGGTCATAGGAACTTTCAATCACAGGTAACAACGCCAATTCAGTTGGCATACCACGACGTTCAGCTTCTTTAACCGTGTGATACAAATAACGTGACGCACGCGCACTTAAACGATCCAAATACGGTTGACGTGAAATAAACCAGCCTCGCTGCGCTTCAATACGTGGGTTCCAATGGTTTAAATCCATTTTGAAACCAACGGTCATACGCTTCCAGACATCACCGTGTTTTAAAATTAATAAACGGTCACCTTCTACCGCGCGCATATCGGTTGCAGAGAGTAAATCTTCCAGACCATCTAAAGTACTGGCATCTAAATAACCCGAACCGACCTGACTTGAAGTGAGTGGCTTGCTCGCACCCTGCGTCGAGCTACAGCCCGTCATCAAGCCAAGGGCAGCCAATGCTGAACCTAAAACTGTAATTTTTAAAAATGAAGGTAAAGTCGGCTGCCACATGCGCGTGGTTGGTTTATACATAAAAAAATCCAAACAACTCGTATATAAATTATTTTTTAGACTTGCCATTGTAGTAGAGCTAGACAACGACACAAGGCATTAATTTAGCGCGTTTCGTCTATAAATGTTACAAGAAATTAAAAAATAGACAGGATTTACACGTCTAAACCGAATTTGCGATATACAATAGCTTTTCATTTTGATTTATTTTGCACAACCTGCGGATCTGATTTATGTCTCAAACAATCACTTTATATGTTGATGGTGCTTGTCGTGGTAATCCTGGCTTGGGTGGCTGGGGTGCGTATATTGTTACTGAACAAGAAGAACATAAATTATATGGTGGCGAAGCTCAAACCACCAATAACCGTATGGAATTGACTGCAGCGATTGAAGGCATTTTATTTTGCCCAATGGATGCCAAGCTGATTATTTGGACTGACTCCAATTACGTCAAACAAGGCATTACCGAGTGGATTCACGGCTGGAAAAAGAAAAACTGGAAAGATGTCAAAAACCCTGACCTTTGGCAAAAATTAGATGCCACCTGTCAAGGGCGTGAAATTGAATGGCACTGGATTAAAGGTCATGCAGGACATGTAGGCAATGAAATGGCAGATCAGCTTGCCAATTTAGGTGCAGATCAAATTCAGAAAACCTTAACTACAAATACGGCTCAACACATTCGCCCTGCGCTCGAGCTTACCCCAAATGATAAAAAAAAAGCGGAATCTGATTGGTTGCTCGACGATCCTTTCGGTTTTGACTTGATCGAAGAAGATGTAGAAATTGAAACAAGTACGCTGCATCGTCCTGTAGAAATCGACGTACACAACAATCATCAGGTCAAGGTCGATCTTGAAATAATGCAGACGCCAACCACACGCCTAGCCACAGAAACAGAAACAGAAACAGAAACAGAAACAGAAACAGAAACAGAAACAGAAACAGAAACAGAAACAGAAACAGAAACAGAAACAGAAACAACAATTGAAACTGCAATCAATGCCGTTGAAGCCGATACAGCAGCAGTAAATGATCTTTCCAATCATCCACACATTGTGATTACCCCTGCCACGCTAAGCTTACATGGTCCACGCCAATTGATTCTAGATACTGAAACCACAGGTTTTTACTATCAAGATGGTGACCGAATTATTGAAGTCGGTGCGCTGGAAATGATTAACCGTAAACTCACGGGCAGTTCCATCCACATTTATATTCAGCCTGAAAAACTGGTCGGTGAATCAGAAAACATTCACGGTATTTCAGATGAGTTCTTAAAAGACAAACCCAAGTTTGCCGAAATTGCCGATGTGCTGTATCAATATCTTAAAGGTGCAGAAATTATTGCGCATAACGCCACCTTCGATATGAACTTCTTAGATATGGAGTTCAGTCGTGCGGGGTTGGGCAATTTGTCCGAAGTATGCGAAGTGACCGACTCACTGCTCATGGCAAAAAGTAAGCATCCTGGGCAAAAAAACTCACTCGATGCGCTCGTCAGACGCTATGAAATTCCTGCGCGTGACCGTACGTTCCACGGCGCATTACTAGATGCTGAAATTCTAGCCGATGTTTACTTGGCAATGACTGGCGGACAAGTCGCCTTTGATATGGATGCTCTGTCTGCAAGCGAAGAACAGCAACGTCAAAGTGATCGTTTAAGCATTGATATTGATCTTGCTGTGATTCTGCCATCAGAAGAAGAATTGGCTGCACATGAGAATTGGGTCAAACAATTTGAAGAAAAACACGGTAAACCTTGCTTTTTTGCCAAATAAAATCTACGAGTTTTGTAATTTTATGTATTTAAAGATTTGCCAGTTCAGTTATAGTTAAAGCAAATAGGACTTTGTGTATTTTGCAAAGAACCAACAAACAGATAAAACACTAGGAAAGGTGCAGATCCATGTCTTACCAAACCTCTATACATTTTGATCCAACTGCCTTACTGATAATAAAAAATGAGGTTGATAATTCTATCAAACTGGTTGAATCCGCAGTAAGCACCTTAGCAGAAGATCAAACTTTGCCTTTTGGGATTGATGATGCACTGAATCAGTTTGAACAGTGTGCTCAGGTTTTAGCCTTAATTGATATGGAAAGCTTGGCAAAAATTGCGCAATACTCAGCAGAGCTGATGCGTAAAATTATGGGGAATCCAAGCAATATCAACACGCTGGAAGTCATTGCACTTAGCGAAGGCACCACCATGCTCAAGCGTTATATTGAGTTTATTTGCCTACGTGAAGTTAAAATTCCACAATTCCTACTCGACACTTTAAACCGTTTAGAATTGGCATTGGGTAAACCATTGACTCAGGAAGGTCAGCATATTGAAACTTTATTGGACTGCATCACTCCAAGTTTCCAATTGCCGCAAGTGCCTTCTTTAGAAAAGTCGGCTTATGTGCATCGCTTATATAAACTGTCATTACATAAGCTGCTCAAGCAAGAAGAATCTGCCATGGATCTTCAAGCGATTAAACTGGTAGGAACGTATTTGGCAGGTTTGGCAGAACAACATCCGAGTCAGCAATATTGGGGCTTAGTACACGTTGCCTTTAACCATATTGATAACTTGTTGTTGAATGAGCCACGTTTGCGTACTTTTATTAGTATTGAGCACAATATGCGTCAATACTTTGCTACGCCAGAAAGCTTTACCGCCAGCTTGTCTGATCTTGCGAATGTGTTGAGCCTGTGTATTAGTCAAGAAGATGAAATTTCTCAACATATTCGCAGTCAAATGAATATTGGTGAAGACTTACTCACCGACATGCAGCTCCAAGTATTCAGCCGTCATTTATATGGTCCAGATTTTGACACCATGCATACCATTAGCGATTTGGTCACCACAGAAATGACACAAATTCGCAATGATATTGAATACAACTATCAAAACATGAGTCCTGAAAAAACGCTGGAATTACAAGGCAAATTAACAGAGTTAGCAAACTTGTTTAAAGTCTTGAACTTAAATGAAGCGCATTTGGACTTACAACGCCAAGCTGAATCATTAAGCCGTCCTGAATTACTCAAAGATGAAAACTTTGCCCAGCAATTAATGAACGTGATTTTATCGGCCATGAACTCAATCGGTGTGCTTGAACGTCACCACACCTCTAGCCGTTTGCAGTTACGTGTGAATAACATGAACATTTCGCTAGATCGTTTAGATGAAGCACACGAAGCCTTGCTGACTGAAACCAAGTTACTGATTGACTTAATCACGCAAACACTGACACAGCACCTACAAACTCAAAGTGTTGCAGATTTAGAGCATACTTCTGCTCAAATTCGTGAGGTTGCGGGTGCAATGTTGTTCTTAAATGCAGAAAGTGGTCAAAAAGCCCTGAAAGTCTCTGCCGATTTTGTGAAAACACAAGTTGAAGCAGGTCAGAACTTAACTGCAGAACAAGTCAACCACATCTTGGATACACTTGCCAGCGCAGATATGCTGATTGACAATTTAAAGAACAAACAGCCTGTTCTGCACAGCATGTTTAAGGTAGCATTGGACAGTAGTGAAAAATTGAAAACTGTAGCCTAATGACTGAACTCTCACTTGCATATATTTTTCAGCAACAACAACTTTTGGTCGATGAAAACTTCCAATTGCCCCGTGTGGAAAAACTGGCAAGTGACTTAAGCTTTTGCTCGGGCGATCAAGTGATTGCCCGAGACCTCCTCGAAGATGAACCAATCCCGAATGGCTTTCAATTAATTCCTATCCGACAGTTATTACAACTGTGGAACACTCAGCAATTTGAGCAAGCCAGCCGTGCCATACAGTTATTGGAATGGCGTCGCAATCATAAATTCTGCAGCCATTGTGGTCACAAAACTGAAGTGCATGCCACCCAATATGCCATGGTCTGCCCTGCTTGCGGCTATCATCAATACCCACGTGTCAATCCATGTGTGATTACTGTCATTACTCGCGGTGAAGACGAAGTACTACTGGCGCGCAATGCACGCAACAAACAGGCAATTTATGGCCTCATTGCAGGCTTTGTAGAAGTGGGTGAAACCTTAGAAGAAGCGGTACGTCGTGAAACCGTTGAAGAGGTTGGCGTGCAACTAAAAAATATTCAGTACCTAGCCAGTCAGCCTTGGCCATTCCCAAGTAATCTGATGATTGCTTTTAAAGCCGAATATGCAGGCGGTGAAATTCAGTTACAAGAAGAAGAAATTCGTGATGCGCAGTTCTTTAAATTTGATCAACTGCCTGAAATTCCCTTTAAAGGCAGTATTGCACACGCCATGATTATGCACGTGACGCAAGGCACTGCTGTTGCAGATGATACCAAAGCTTGGTTATAACTCTTGCTGTGACCCTAAATACAAAAACCGTTGCCACAAATTTGCTGCAACGGTTTTTTATTGCTACATCAACCAAACACTATGTTGAAGATCAATCAATATAACTCATCTTCCAGGGCCTGATCTAAAGCTCGCATAATTTGAGTCTTGGTCGCAAAGAAACGACTAAACAAACTAGATACCGATGCCATGACACTGACATGCCCTGTTCTTGGAATGACTATAATTTCACTATGATTGCCGTATTTCTTTAACACATGGTCGAAGTCAGTAGCATTGCTTGGCCCAACGATTTGATCCTTTTCTGCCACCAGTAAATAGTGCTTAACTGGATTCGGCTCAACAAAATAATACGGCATCACATCCTGATACGGTACATCCTGATCAAAGGCATCGGCACACAGCGGGTCATCTTTATAATCAAAATGATAAGGCCCTGCCAAACCAATAATTGCACGGATGTGATCTTTACAGCTTAAAGCATACGGCTGCGGATGGTACAACAAGGACATCACATTAAACGCCCCTGCTGAATGCCCCATCAACACCACCTGTGCCGTAGAAATACCCAGTTTGTGTTGCTGCTGAGTCAAGTAATTCAGTGCAAGGGTTAAATCATCAATATAGGTGGGAAAAATATGCTGTGGCGCGAGCTGATAGTTCATCACTGCGACATCAAAGCCTTCTTTGGCAAATGCTTCGCCCACAAAGCGATAATCCTGCTTATCGCCACGTGACCATGCCCCGCCATGCACAAAGACCATGAGTGGACGCTGCGGGCGTGGTGTTGTAGTGCGGTACAAATCCAGACGATGTCGCGCGCGTAAACCATAAGCAATATTACTTTGAACGGTATAACCCTGACGTGGGGTTAAACGGTTCAGCGCATAGCTGCCCAAACTATACAGGCGAAATTCTTCATAAATACGTTTCGCCTGTTCTAAAGTTTTATTCAGTTGTTTAAACCAGTGTTCCACATTATTGAACATGCGTCGGTTCAACCTGATCTGGGTCAATCGCGACTGGCGTTTGTGTTTCTGGAGCAACCATTGGGCTGACAAAGTTCGCGTTGTTGCTCGGCTGTAGCTCAATATTATCAATTAGGGTAATAATTTTAGTGACATTGCCCACTTGTTGTAGCACTTGGTTTAAATCCTGCAATTCTGCATTGTTCAAACGTCCCATCACATATAACACGCCATCTTCGGTATGAATACGCACTTTGCTGTCTGACACCACAGGCGCTTTCATAATCAAACCACGGGTATTTGCAGTGACCGTGGTGTCCTGCATAATGGTGCTATAGCTGATTTGATTACCCACTGTAATATAATTATGGATGGTTTTTACATCACTCATGGCACGCACATTGTCTTCTGCTAATTGTTTTAAATGGGCGTCAGGCACTTGCCCTGTCAACAACACATTGCCATGAAAACTTTCTATATTGACACGTGATTGTTTAAAACGTGAATCCAGTTTATATAAATTAATTTTTGCAGTACGTTCAATAGAGTTATCTATAAACACTTGCCCAAGTGAGCGTGCACCACTTTCTGTACCCACTGGCGCAGTGCCTGTGCCACTTGAAATAAAACTTGCACAACCCGATAAACTTGCTACACACAGCAAGGTCACTGCAATACGCTTGAACACTCAGCAAGACTCCTATTATTTTCTTTCAATTCTGGCTTGTGCTGTGCATTTCATCCTTAGATTTGCACGATCAACAATACACCGACTGATGCTTTTGCTTTAAATTTCACTCAAAGATTAATCAAGTCTGCATCAAAAGTAAAAGCATTTTCAATCCATTGCAAATCATACGGGAATTTGGAAAAGTCTTGCTGTACTGTTTTTGCAAATTGCCGAGAAAAATCAAAGCAAATCACATCAAAACGACAATAATATTCTGAATAGTGTGGATATTCTATTAAAAACTGCAGAGCGGTTTTCATAATTTTACGCTGCTTAGATGCAGACACCACTTCATAGGCTTTACCATAGCCAGTTTGTGAACGCGCTTTAACTTCTACAAAAATCAGTTGTTCTGCTTGAATAAAAATACCGTCTATTTCACCAAAAACACTGTGATAATTCTGCTCCAACATACGCCAGCCATGTTGTTGTAAATATTGCCAAGCCGTCTGCTCTGCCCATGTGCCAATGCTTTGCTGCAGTATTTTTTTATTCATGCTATATCCAATTTTTTATTTTGTTGTGCTGATCAGGCATATTATTCACTGAGGTGAGATGACGCGAGTTTCACACGTCAGACTGCAATTCAGGTAGAATAAGCGCTTGGTCTGTAACTTGCATCAGACGCAAGCCAATACTGCCGTTGTTTCGTGTTTGATTTTTTTATTTTAGTTTGTTATTTCCCACGGAGAAAACTCAATGAGTGCCCAGTTATTTGTTGTTGCTACCCCAATTGGTCACTTAGATGATATGAGCTACCGTGCAATTGATGTGCTCAAATCAGTCAGCCTAATTGCTGCTGAAGATACCCGCACCTCTGCACAATTAATGAAACATTTTAATATTTCAACTCCGCTTACAGCCTGCCATGAACACAACGAAAGTAACAAGATTGATATTTTAGTCCAAAAATTACTCAATGGCGAAGATATTGCGCTCATTAGCGATGCAGGTACGCCACTGATTAGCGACCCAGGTTTTAAACTGGTTCGTGCAGCACAAGCCAATGGTATTCGTGTGATTCCTGTGCCGGGTGCATGTGCAGCCATTGCAGCGCTCAGTGCGGTTGGCTTACCAAGTGATCGCTTTAGTTTTCAGGGATTTCTCGCTTCTAAACAGTCACAGCGATTACAACAACTTGAAAAGCTAAAAGATGAAACCCAAACCCTGATTTTTTATGAAGCACCACATCGAATTTTAGATTCAGTCAAAGATATGGCTGCCGTGTTTGGTGCAGATCGCCCTGTTGGCTTTGCCCGTGAAATCACCAAAACCTTTGAAACCATTAAAAAAATGACTTTAGGTGAATTGGCTGAATTTATCGCAGCAGATCATCATCAACAAAAAGGTGAAATTGTATTGGTGGTGGGGGGAGCGAGCGAAGAAAAAGACATGGAACAAGAAAAATTAGATCAATTATTGCAGCGTTTATTGCAAGATTTATCGGTAAAAGCAGCATCACAATTGGCGGCTGATCTAACAGGGATTAAAAAGAAAATTGCCTATCAACGTGCATTGGAATTAAGCCAAGCAGCCGAATAAGCCGATTGAGCAATAACAGTGATGACGATCATCGCGCATAAAAAAAGCATCACCCTTTATACAAGGTGATGCTTTTTTATCTTGAAGTGATAAACATTAGAGCAGCCTGCATAGTAAGCATCCCGCCCTAACTCACTCAACAGTTCAACGAATAAATTCAATCAACAAGTTCAGCAAGCACGTTCAACAGATTAGTCGCGCGCAGACTCATCTGGTGGCACTTCGGTAATTTTTCCGCCACGCGCCAAGAATGCAGCCACTTCATCTTCCAATGCCTGACGCTGTTTTAGTTTGGCAGTTACAGTGAGAGTTTCTGCTTCTGCAAGATCACCATCTACAGCACCTTCTTCTGATTCTGCTGCACCTTTTTCAGCCGCTTTCGCTTCATCTTCGTCTACAGTTGAATCTTCTACATCATCGTAATCGTTCATGTCCGTCATCTTAATCTCCCCACAAATGACTTCAATTTAGTCCAAGTGAAAACTGGTTATGAATTACGATGAAATTTAGCAATCTCTTGGCCTTTCGCATAGAGTCTAGATTAAAAAAAATGTATCTTTTTTAACCAAATTCGTAATCAGGTATGTATGACCGTACAAAAAACGACTGTTTTGCTTTAAACCGCGTAGCGTGTGTCTTTAAGCAGGCTTAATCCACTGGCTTGTGACATAAAGGCATCTTTTAACGCAGGCAGCTGCTCCACCTGTTTTAAACCAAAGTTACGTGCCCACACCACAGGGAATAAAGTGGTGGTTTCCATCCAGCCAATCGCAGACATACTATGCATCATGGCATCATTTTGTCCTTTACGACGATGCTCGTAACGCTTTAAAGTTTGCTCATGCGCCCAAACACCACGTTTGAAATCATTCAACAACACATCGCACAGTACGGCTGCATCCAGACAACCAATATTCACGCCCTGCCCTGCAAGCGGATGAATTACATGCGCGGCATCACCAATCAATGCCAGCCCCTCTTGCACATAGCGCTGCGCTGCACGTGCTTTCAGTGGGAAAATAGCACGTGGGGTTGCCTCTAAGACTTCCCCAAGCATGTGATGACTTTCACGGGTCAAGAGTTGAGTAAAATCGGCATCATTCAGTTTGGCATATTCTTCGGCATAGTCATCAGGCAAAGTCCAAACAATCGACTGCCAATGCCCTTCCTGCTCGGCGTGTAAACTTGCCATCGGTAAATAGGCCAAAGGACCAGTTTCTAAGAAAATTTGACGTGCAACATGCTGATGCGGCTGCGCAGTACGAATTGCACAGGTTAGACCTGCCTGACGATAATCCAACACATCAAAATCAATAAAGGCTTGTTCGCGCACAAAGGAGTTAGCACCATCTGCGCCAATGACTAGCTTAGTCTGTAATTGTGTACCATCGGCCAAATAAATGTGCCAAACGCCAACACCACGCTCTAAACGGGTCACTTTGACTTGCGTTCGATAATCTTGCACTTGTTGCAACATTTGCTGCTGAATCGCTAGATTTAAAATGCTTGGCTCGACCATTGAACCCAGAGCCTGCTCAATAGCGGGTGTACGTTCGTTACTTGCCCCAAAGTTAATTTCGCCATAGCCATTTTTATTCCAAACCTGCATGCCGCTATACGGCATATGTCGCGCCAGTTTAGACCAGACATTGACTGTTTTTAACAGGTGGATGGTGGCCTGACTTAAAGCCAATACACGCGGATTGGCAACTGCAAGGGTTTTCTCTGCATCTAAAATAGGTGCGGCATCTAAAACTGTAGCCTGCACACCCCCTTGTGCCAATAAAAGTGCAGTTAAGCCTCCCACCAAGCCGCCACCAATAATGACGACATCTAACACTTGCGTTTGTTGATTTGCTGTGATCATGCTTTTAACCCCATGGCATAATTGGCGACCAAAGGTTTAATGCCTGGAATGGTATCAAACGCGACTAAGCCTGTATTACGCATAAATTTCAGGATTGGGTTTTGATTGCTAAATCCACGTACCACGCTGTCACAGAATTTAATGACTCGCTGTTGATCTTTCAAACGCGATTGTTCATAGTCACGCAGCATTGCAGCATCGCCTAAATCTGCTGACTGTGCCGCCTGTTCGGTGAGATAACGCAATAATACGTAAGCATCTCGCATACACAAGTTAAAGCCCTGCCCCGCGACTGGGTGAATGGTATGCGCTGCATTACCCATCAGTACAACGCGACCAACCGCCTGTTTTTCTGCCAGAACTTGTGACAATGGAAAACTAAAACGACGTCCTGTTTTTTCAAACTTCCCTGCACGATCACCATAGGCTTGTTGCAAGGCATTTAAAAAGTGTTGATCATTTTCATCGCCCATCCATTCATGTTCTGTCCCTTTTGGCACAGGCCACACCACAGAACGGCGATATTCACCTGGCAGGGGCAGCAACGCCAAAGGCCCTAAGTGACTAAAACGCTCAAAACCCACATGCGCATGCGGCTTGGAGGTTTGCACTGTGGTCACAATCGCTACTTGGTCATAATCATGTTCCGATGCACCAATGCCCAAGGCTTTACGGCAGAAAGAATCACGACCATCGGCAGCAATCAGTAGTTTGGCAGCAAGCTGTAATTGTTCCTGACCACGTACCGCTTCAATATAGGCAAAATCTGCATCTTGTTTAAGACTGGTGACCTGCACACCATCAATCAATTCAATCAAAGGTTGTTTACGCACTTCGGTCAGTAACACCCGACCTAACCATGCATTTTCAATCACCTGACCAAAGCTTTCGACTTTTTCTTGTTCGGCCAATAAACGTGCCTTGCCAAAACTACCTTGTTCGGTAATTTGAACTTCTAAAATAGGCGTAGCATGTTCTTGCAAGGCATCCCATAAACCTAGCTCTTGGTAAATTTGTACGCTGCGACGCGACAAGGCACTGTTACGTGCATCAAAACTGGAATGATACGGCGCAAGGTTAGCATCGTCATAATTGGGGTATTGAATCGCTTCTAGCAACTTTACTGCAATGTTTGACTTAGCCAACATCAAGGCTAAGCTTAGCCCGACCATACCACCGCCTACAATGATCACTTCTTGTTGCATGCCTTGATCCTTTTTATGAGGTATTCGACTTCAAAAGATTCAATCGAAATACGTATAATCTGTAATGGATTTTATCTTACCGCAAAGTCATTTATTTTTATAATGAATTAGTGTTGAAGCTATGGAAGATGATTAGACTTCTTGCAAATGTCCAATTCAAACTATAATTATTAGTCCCTCATCTTCTTGCTCCGAGCCATGTATGACACAAGAGAAGATAAATTCAATACTTAGTATTATTGATGGCTGATGATTGATTTTAGAATAAGCTCAACGATAAAAATGATCTCACATAATGGTTATTATACAAACTATCTTTGTAATGCATATTGCATTACAATATTTCCATACATTCAATAACTGAGAGAAGTGATGGCTACTGTTAATTTCAGGGTCGATGAAGCCCTTAAAGAAAAATCTTATTCAATCCTTAAAGAACAAGGTATCTCACCTACCGATTTCTTTACCAATATTCTTGAATATGTGGCAACGACTGGAAAGCTTCCAGTACAGAAAGCCTTACTTTCAGAAGAAGATGCTGAACTATTAGCACTTGTCCGTAAACGCATGAATGATCCTAAAGAGATGTTTGAGGAAGTCACATTAGATGACTTATAAGCTTTTACGTCACAAGGACTTCACTGCAGAATGGGAAAAGCTTCCGAGTGCTATTCGCGACCAATTCAAGAAAAAACTAGCCAAAGTCATTGAGCAGCCACATATTCCAAAGAACATGCTTAAAGGTGATCTTGCTGGCTGCTATAAAATCAAATTATTAAAAGCGGGCGTCCGACTTATTTATCAGGTCAAAGATGATCAGGTCGTTATTTTGCTCATTACCGTTGGAAAGCGTGCTGATAGTATTGTTTATAATGAAGCAAAAAAGCGGATAAAAGACTAAAAATTATTTACATACTCAAAATTTACACGCGCTTTCTAATAAAAAAGCTGATCATCTGACCAGCTTTGATTAAGTTCAATTAAGCAAATTTGGCTTTCGCCATCAATGCTTCAATCTCTTCCACGGTTTTCACCACTTTTGAAGTCAGATTCAATGGCCCATTCGCAGTCGCCACAATATCATCTTCAATACGAATGCCTATGCCACGCCATTGAGCATCTACCGTTTCATCATCTGGCGCAATGTAAAGACCTGGCTCAACGGTCACCACCATACCTTCCTCATAAACACGCCAGTCTTCACCATGTTTATAGCTGCCGACATCATGCACATCCATACCCAGCCAATGCCCCGTACCGTGCATATAAAACTGACGATAACTTTCTGAAGCAATAATTTCTTCTAAATTGCCCTGCATAATGCCTAGATCAAGCAAACCTTGCACCAAAATACGCACCGCAACATGGTGTGGCTCTTTATAAGAGTTACCAATTTGCACAGCTTCAATTGCAGCAATTTGCGCATCCAATACAATGTTATACAGTGCTTTTTGTTCTGGGCTGAATTGACCATTCACGGGAAAAGTACGGGTAATATCTGAGGCATAGCACTGATATTCACAGGCAGCATCAATCAGGACTAAATCGCCATCTTTAAGCACTTTATCATTTTCAACGTAATGCAAAATGCAGGCATTTTCACCACCACCGACAATACTGTTATAGGCAGGTACGCAGCCATTTTTACCAAAAATGTAATTCAGTTCAGCTTCTAGCTCATATTCCATCATGCCTGCTTTTACTGTTTGCATGGCACGAGTATGCGCTTCAGCACTGATATTTGAAGCAATTTGCATCAACTCTAATTCAGACTCAGTTTTATGCAAACGCATTTCATCCAGCAAACGATCTAACTGAACAATTTTGGCAGGTGCAGTATTGCCTTGACGATGTTGTGCATCAGCTTGTTGGTTCCATGCCGCAACACGTACATCAAATTCAGTCTGCTGCCCTAAACGATAATACAACGTGTCTTTATTGACAATTTTGGCGATGATTTCTGCATCTAATTGCGCAATTGCAAAAGACTCATCTGCCTCAAACAACTCAATTGCGCCTTCTAGCCCTGCACGATAACCATTCCAGATTTCCATTTCACGGTTACGTTCACGGCAGAACAACGTGTAGGTATAACCTTCATCAATTGATTCATAGGTTTCAATCACCGCAACTGCTTCAGGTTCGGCAAAACCTGTTAAATAGAAAAAACTGCTGTCGGCACGATATTTATAATCTGCATCACGATTACGCATTGCCACAGGACTGGTTGCAATAATTGCGACACTATTAGGCCCCATCAGTTCTGCAAGTTGATCACGACGTTCTTTAAATTCGACTTGAGTCAGTTTTTTCATAAATACGGTCTACATATATAAAATGATGAAAATATGATTGTTGTAATGACTTAAAGCACCTTACACCGACATGCTTAGGCACACAACGCCCGATTAACTCGGACGGTGTGGCGTAAACATTTCAACAACAGCACTTGCGTTTTGTGTGGTTTGTGCAGTTTGTTGACGCGACTTAGCATGTAAGTTTTGCAATAAAGAGCTTTCTTCTACTGGTACTTTTTTACGCCCAACAGATAAACTCACAGGAATCAAACGTACAAATTCATACAATTCCTGATAGCTTTCTTCGCCTTCTTCGTCATTGTCTGAATCTTCAAATTCAACCGCAGCAACATCTTGTAAATGCTCAATCAGTTCGATTTCATCTGAACGAATATGCCCAGAAGCCAAACCAAAACCAAGCACAACGCCTGCACACCAATCTGCCAAAGCTTGCACACGTTCTTGTAAAAGATGTTCATCATCTGGCAATAACGGCAGATAATCTAACTCATCTTCAGACAAAGCATGTGCGACATCTTCCGATTCATCGGTTAAAAGTGACAGTGCGGCTGGCTCTAATTCTGGCACATTGAGGGTTTCTAAAATCTGCTGCCACTCGGTTTCAGTTGGTGCATTTGTCACACAAACTATACCTGTCAGCAAGCCATGTAACTCACTTGGGCTTGAAATTTCTTCAATGTTAGAAAAATTGCGGAACCATTCCGACCAACCTGAAATATCGTCTTGCATTCGTTTATCCAATCTCTATACTTCGTATATATTACCTTTGTTTGCAATACTGTGCGACCACGATATGTTAGAAGAATTACAGCGTCTACAAGCGCATATTGGTGTTTTAAAAACACGAATTGATCATTATGAAAGTGAAAATACCGCCCTCAGCACAGCCAAGCAAACTGCTGAGGAACAGCATCATGCACAAATTGTGCAAAGAAACAGCATTATTACTGCCAAGCAAGATGAAATTGAGAATCTGACTGAGCAATTAAGCAGCACTCAGGCGCAATTTCAGCAGTTAAACCAAGATGCGACAGCACTGGCAGACCGTTACAGTCGTTTGGAAAAAAGCTGTACTGATTTGAAAAACCGCTTTCAGGAAATTTTGGCTGAGCGCAATGAATTACGCATTCTGAAAGAAAAAATGCTGAATGATCAGCGTTTAAATCAGCACGAAATCCAGACACTCAAACAAGAACGTGAAAGATTGTTACAAAAAAATGAGCATGCCAAAGCCAAAGTGGAAGCCATTATTCAGCGTCTTGCAATTTTAGGTACAGCTCAAGATCATCATGCGCAAGAAATTCAACAACTTGCCCACCCTGCTGAAGTGAGCGAGGAAGGTTAATATGTCAGTTCAAATTCCAATTGATTTACGTGTTTTAGGGCATAGTTTCCGTTTAGCCACAACTGAAGAAAAAAGAGAAGATTTAGAGCGTGCGGCACAATTATTGAACGAACGCTATGATGAGTTTCGTCGTAAAGCGCCCAATATGGAACCGAGCAAACTGATTATTGTGGTGGCTTTAGAGTTGATGCAAGAGGTTCTTTCTATGAATAAATCTTTGCAGCATTATGAGCATTGTGAGCGTTTACTCAGCACCATTTTGCAAGAAGTTGAAGCCCTTACTTAAGTGTCGTTTTTTTGACTTAAGTTTGCATAAAGGCTATGCAAACAAGCTCTATCTTTACAGTTAATTCGTGAACATGAGTTGCCAAGCAACTGAGATGGGTTATACTAATTCTAACTCTGAGGTGTTCGCCAGCGAGTCTATATCCCTGCCGATACTTAAATCTTAGGATTGTGTTCTGCATATTTAGAGCGTATGCCCATCTCGTATGGGAAACCCAGCAAGTATGCGTCGCGTCCGCCTTGAACTTTTTCGGGTTCAGGGTAACGACATGCAGCGGCATCTTCGGAGCTATTTATTTTTAAATATCTAAAAATAAAATGTCTAAAAAATATAAAATCGTTTAGAAAAATGTATCAGCAGAAACCTTAAACCGCTCAGACAGCGCTTTAATATGACGAATATTCAACTGGCGTTTGCCGCTTAAAATCTCCGAAATCACAGATTGAGTTGCAACCTCTGCCAAGTCAGATTGACCTAATCCATGTTGCGCCATCAAAAAAGCTAAAGCAGCACGACCATCTCCATGAGGAATAGGCAGGTGTTCATTTTCATAAACAGAAACCAAGTCACCGAGTTGATGAATCAGTCCCATTAAAGGATGCGTTTCATCATCACCAACAATATCTAAAAGCTCATCTAAAGCCTCGACAAGTGCATGAAAATCTTTTTCATTTTCTGGTTTACTCAGCAAAGGAGCAACGTAGTGCCAGTGATCTACAGCCTGTTTAATCATTGCGTTCATACTAATCCTCCTTCCAATGACCTTTGTCATATTCTTTATGGGATAACACATGACGAATATACACACGCTTTGCCTGATACATCACAACAGCAATAAGTCGAATCTTATTCCCACCAATATCGAATACATGAAACTTTCCAACTTTATCAACTGCTGGAAATAACTGCTTCATTTCGGCAAAGTCTTTCGGATCATTTGCCTTAATAATTCGATACCAACCATCGAGTGCTGTTTCAGCCTGTGGCCACTTGTGCATTGCCTCTATAATTCTAGCGTGGGTGATCACATGCATAATATTTTATCGCATTTTGCTATAAATCAAGTATAAACTGATTATCGCATATTGCAATATTTTATAGCGAATTAAACAAACTCAGTTTCACCAACTTGATGATAGTGACGATTAAAATAAACCAACGCCTGATCTTGTTGATTTTTTTGAATGGCAACTATTGGGCAAATAAAAATAGTATGCGTCCCCACTTCTTGAATTTGCAAAATTTCACAATCAAAGCTCACTAATGCATTTTTTAATATAGGAGCACCCGTTTCTAAAGCAGCCCATTCCGCCAGCTTAAAACGCTCATCTGAGCTTAATTTTGATGAGGCAAACGCATTGGAAAGATGTTCTTGTTCTGCATTCAGCACATTCACACACAGCACTTTATTTTCTAAAAAACTGAGATGAGAACGCGATGATTTGTTCATGCACACCAACAATGTCGGTGGTGAATCGGTCACGCTACATACCGCAGATGCAGTAAAACCATGACGTCCCGCATCTCCCGCCGTCGTCACCACATTAACCGCACTTGATAAGTAAGACATTGCATTTTTAAAGTCTGTCGCTTTAACCATCACCGTATTCCAACACTCAACTTTTATCAAAAGTTTAAAGGATGCTTTTTGCCTAAAAAAGCACCCCTGATTCACTTAACTTGAATTCACTTTGCCTGATCAAACGTTTAATTAGACAATTCTTGACGAATAATCTTCGCACCAGCGGCCAAAGCCTGTAACTTGCCTCGTGCAACCTCTCGACTCAACGGCGCCATACCGCAATTAGTCGATGGATAAAGCTTATCAGCATCTACAAACTGCAATGCTTTACGCAATGTGTCTGCGACTTCATCGGCTGTCTCAATCGTATTTGTTGCAACATCAATCGCCCCCACCATCACCTTTTTACCGCGGATAAGCTCAAGCAAATCCATCGGAACACGTGAGTTGTGACATTCGAGTGAGATAATATCCAAATTTGACTGCTGTAATTTTGGGAAAACCGCTTCGTATTGACGCCATTCTGAGCCGAGTGTTTTTTTCCAATCAGTATTGGCTTTAATGCCATAGCCATAGCAAATATGCACGGCCGTTTCACATTTCAAACCTTCTAAAGCACGCTCTAATGTTGCCACGCCCCAGTCATTCACTTCATCAAAAAACACGTTAAACGCAGGTTCATCAAACTGAATGATGTCTACTCCTGCAGCTTCAAGTTCACGTGCTTCCTGATTCAGGATTTTGGCAAATTCCCACGCCAACTTTTCACGGCTCTTGTAGTGTGCATCGTATAAAGTATCAATCATGGTCATAGGGCCAGGCAGCGCCCATTTAATAGGTTGATCTGTCAGTGAGCGCAAGAATTTGGCATCTTCGACAAATACTGGCTTTTGCCGAGAAACTGCACCCACTACCGAAGGAACACTGGCATCATAACGATCACGAATTTTAACTGTTTCGCGTTTCTCAAAATCGACACCTTCAAGATGTTCAATAAAAGTGGTAACAAAATGCTGGCGGGTTTGCTCCCCATCACTCACAATATCAATCCCTGCTTGTTGTTGTTCATGCAGTGATAGACGTAACGCATCTTGTTTTGCGTCCAGTAATTCTTGCCCTGTTAATTTCCAAGCTGACCAAAGCTTTTCAGGTTCTGCCAGCCACGAAGGTTTAGGTAAACTGCCAGCCGTTGATGTCGGTAATAAAATAGTCATTTTAAATCTTCTATCTGTATTTTAAGTTAAGCAACGCGTTCTTGATTAGTAGCATGCGGCGGCACGAAATTAGCAGCCCATTGTTCAAGAATGTCTTGATAAGGCTTGATAAAGTTTTCTTCAGTCCATTTACCCTGCTTCACTGCCAACTGAGCACGCTCAACTCGGTCATATACAACTTGGGTCAATGAATAATCCTGATAATTCAAACTTGGCTGATAGACCTCGCCTGCAGGTGAGTTGGTGTTATAAATTTCAGGACGGTAAATTTTCTGGAAGCTTTCCATGGTGCTGATGGCACTGATCAGCTCAAAATCTGTGTAATCGCGCAGTAAATCACCAGAAAAATAGAACGCAAGCGGTGCATTACTATTTTCAGGTTTGAAGTAACGCACGGTTAAACCCATTTTTTCAAAGTAGTCATCGGTACGTGAATATTCATCGTTTTTATATTCTGTACCTAAGACAGGATGTACATTGGTTGTGCGGTAATAAGTTTTCGTGGTTGATACGCTCAGGCAAATCACTGGTTGTTTTTGAAACTCAGTTTGAAACACTGCTGAACCGACCAAATGCTGATAAAGCTTCCCGTGCAAATCGCCAAAACTTTCAGGCTTTTCATTCACTTTGCAGCCGAATGCAGGCAATACCACACTAAAGTCATAATCGCGGACATAAGAAGAAAAACTGTTACCAATCATGCCTTCAATGCGTTCATTTGTTTGATGATCTGTGATCGTGCTTTTTAGCATTTCAATGAATGGGAAAGTTTTGCCATTTCCTTCAATATCAATTTCTGCAGAAATGATGTCAATATCAAGAGAATAACGATCACCTTTCGGGTTATCGCAAGATGCGAGCGAATTAAAACGATTATTGATCATCGCTAAGGTTCTGCGTAAATTTTCCTGACGGCTTTCACCACGCGCTAAATTTGCAAAGTTGGTAGTTAAACGCGTGCTGTTAGCAGGTTCATAGTTTTCGTCAAAACGAATGCGTTTAATTGAACAGGTGAATGGCTTTGTCATGATGATCTACTACCCAAATTTAAAAATTTAAAATTTCTGAATGAGGGTATTTATACTGCAATGACAAAGTGAATAAAAATGATTTAACCTCAGTCCAAAGTGAATTTTATTCACCTTAGTTTAGATCATGCTGCAAAACATCTAAAAATAATGATTTTTTACTATAAATAAAATTTAAAAATTAAGACAAATACATTAATAACAATAAGTTAAAGCCAAAAAAAATTTTTATAATGATAAGAATTGAATAGTAGATTTTAGATGACAGTATATCTCCCATTCAGCAAGTTTCAGCCCTGAATGAATGAAACTCAGCTTGAAGTTAAAAAATCTCAGCTTTTGATTGGTATGGTTGAGCATCTTCGTGATCAAAATGTATGCATTGGATCATATCAAAAAAACAACAAGCAAAAATTAGCATGCAAAAAAATAGGTCAATTCGTCAGTTGACCAATTGACCTTACAATAAGCTCAGACATTGGAGCTTCTTAGATGATGCAGTTTTATTGAACTTGTGCAGGAAAATCATCTTCTGCCAATGCAGCCGTAATTTGATCTACAGTTGCAGTGCTTTCCACAGTCACAATTTTAGTTGCTAAATCGACTTCAACTTTTGCAGCAGGATCAACATCTTGAATCGTTGCAGTGACGCCACGTGCACAACCGCCACAAGTCATATTTTCAATCAATAATTTCATTATGAACTCCACACTTCTGCCTTTATTGAACTGTAGTTTAAAGCTTACCATGCTGGCAAGGTCAAGCTTATTGTGAGCAAGAATTTACTTGACCTTACCATCATGTCAATCTATATGCTAAGCACATCCCCCCAAATGATCGAGATGATTGAGATGACCATGGACGCAAAACACCAAAATGCCTCTCTCTATCAGGAAACCTTGTCTATAGAAGGTATGACCTGTGCCTCATGTGTCGGGCGGGTCGAAAAAGCCTTAAAAAAAATTGATGGTGTAGAAAAAGCTGAAGTTAATCTTGCAACTGAAAAAGCACTGATTCACGCATCGCAACCTTTAGACCGTGCGCTGCTCATTAAGGCGGTGCAACGTGCAGGTTTTGATGTGCCAGCCATTCAACCAATCGAACTGTCTATTGATGGCATGACCTGTGCTTCGTGTGTGGCGCGTGTCGAAAAAGCCTTAAAGAAAGTGCCTGGTATAGAACAAGCCAATGTCAATTTGGCGACTGAACGCGCATGGATTCAGCCGAATGCCACTGTTTCTAGCCAAGACCTAATTCAAGCGATTCAAAAAGCAGGTTATGACGCCAAACTGCTGCAACATAACGCTAATGAACAACACGATAAAAAGAATCTAGAACAGCAACAACTGAAACGTGATTTAGTGATTTCACTCATTTTAGCCTTGCCTGTATTTATTCTAGAAATGGGATCACACATGATTCCCGCCTTTCACATGTGGGTAATGCACAATATTGGACAACAACAAAGCTGGTGGATTCAATTTGCTTTAACCACATTGGTACTGCTTTTACCTGGACGTCGTTTTTATCAAAAAGGGATTCCTGCGCTGTTACGTTTTGCGCCTGATATGAACTCTTTGGTGGCTGTGGGAACTTTGGCTGCATACAGTTTTTCATTGGTGGCAACATTTATGCCACAGCTTTTACCCGAAGGCACAGTTCATGTTTATTATGAAGCTGCAGCAGTGATTGTCAGTTTGATTTTGCTAGGTCGTTATTTTGAAGCCAAAGCCAAAGGTCGCACTTCACAAGCCATTCAGCATTTAATTGGCATGCAAGCCAAAACTGCCCGTATTCATCGGGATGGTCAAATTATTGAAGTACCTGTGGCAGAAGTGAGCTCCAATACCATTGTTGAAATCCGTCCGGGTGAGCGCATTCCTGTAGATGGTGAGGTAGTCGAAGGTCATAGTTATATAGATGAGTCGATGATTACGGGTGAACCTGTTCCTGTAGCCAAACAAGCAGGCGATCAAGTTGTAGGTGGCACCATCAACCAAAATGGCACACTGAATATTCGTGCTACTGCCATTGGTGAGGCTTCGGTGTTGGCGCAAATTATTCGCATGGTCGAGCAGGCGCAAGGTTCTAAATTGCCCATTCAAGCCTTGGTGGATCAAGTAACCATGTGGTTTGTACCTGCCGTGATGTTATTGGCTGCCCTGACTTTTATGGTCTGGTTTATTTTTGGCCCAGACCCTGCCCTCACTTTTGGTTTGGTCAATGCCGTCGCAGTTCTGATTATTGCCTGCCCATGTGCAATGGGTTTAGCCACACCCACTTCGATTATGGTGGGAACAGGTCGTGGCGCAGAAATGGGCGTGCTGTTTCGTAAAGGCGAGGCTTTGCAGCTTTTGCAAGAGGTCAAAGTGGTCGCGGTGGATAAAACAGGAACACTCACCGAAGGCAAACCGACATTGACCGATTTTCATGTCCAATCGGGTTTTGATGCAGATCAAGTCTTTGCACTTTTAGCATCGGTAGAAGCGAAGTCTGAGCATCCTATTGCATTGGCGATTGTGCAAGCTGCAACAGAAAAGCAAGTTAGTTTACTGCCTGTGACCGAGTTTGACAGCATCACAGGTTCAGGCATTGAAGCACAAGTAGCTGGTCAGCATATTCAGATTGGTGCAGATCGTTATATGCAGCAAATTGGGCTAGATGTTAGCGCTTTTGATGCAGAAGCTGCGCGTTTAGGACAAGAAGGCAAAACGCCAATTTATATGGCGATTGATCAACAACTGGCAGCCATTGTAGCCGTTGCAGACCCGATTAAAGATACGACTTTTGCTGCAATCGCAGCCTTGCATCAACTGGGCTTAAAAGTGGCGATGATTACGGGTGATAACCGACATACGGCTCAGGCGATTGCTGCACGTTTACAGATTGATCATGTGGTGGCTGAGGTTTTACCCGAAGGCAAGGTTGATGTTGTACGTGAATTACAACAGCAATTTGGACGTGTGACTTTTGTGGGCGATGGTATTAATGATGCCCCTGCTTTGGCACAAGCCGATGTTGGGATTGCGATTGGTACAGGCACAGATGTTGCGATTGAAGCAGCCGAAGTGGTGTTGATGTCGGGCAATTTACAAGGTGTACCCAATGCAATTGCATTGAGTAAAGCCACCATCCGCAATATTCGTCAAAATCTATTTTGGGCATTTATTTATAATATTGCCTTGATTCCAATTGCTGCAGGCGTGCTGTATCCCTTTGCAGGTATTTTGCTCTCGCCTATTTTTGCTGCGGGTGCGATGGCGTTATCTTCAGTATTTGTATTGGGGAATGCGCTCCGCTTAAAATATTTCCAAGCCGCACAGGTTTAAATGCAACATACAAAGGGTTTAGAAAATTGTTCTATGCCCTTTTATGAGAGAAGTCACATGAATATTGGTCAAGCCTCTAAGCTATCGGGTATTTCCAGCAAAATGATTCGTTATTATGAGCAAATTGGTTTGTTGGATAGTGCCAAACGCTCTGCTTCGGGTTATCGGATTTATTCTGAGCAAGATTTAAAAACCTTGTCTTTTATTAAGCATGCGCGGGATTTGGGTTTTTCTTCTGAGCAAATGAAAGAATTGCTAGGTTTATGGAAAAATGCTGACCGACAAAGTGCAGAGGTGAAGCAGCTCACGCTTAAACATATTGAAACCTTAAATCAAAAGATTGCACAATTACAGGAAATGGCGAATTGGCTACAAAGTTCTGCAGATCATTGCTCTGGTGATGAGCAAGCCGATTGTGTGATTTTGAAGAATATTGAATTGGGCAAGTGAGAATTCAACTCAACATTTAATTTTAAATGGCTTTGGTGCACAAACTATCTCTAAGGCTTATTCCACAATATAATTTCCAAACGAATAAGCCTAAACGTTAAATTTATCCGATAACCCATTGGTCTTCATATAACCGAGCACTCATTCATCGCGAAAATATTGCCATTTGGTTTGATCCTGCTGGGCAATGCTATGCTCCATCAAAAGGCAAACAAGGGTTAAACTAAACCTACTCCAAAGCAGCCTTCCAATGCTGCTTAATGATGAAATCCTTATTCAATCTTTCTTTACCTATGGTCATTGGCTTTGTACAAAACATCTTTTTTGTGAAATAAAGCACCTATTTAACCGATAATTTTTTTAGAATGATTTATGCTATATCACACATCAATAAATGAAAATTGAATAACAAGAGAATTTGATCTATGCCTCATTCTTACCACCTCGAAAAACATTATATTTCACGATCTGGATGGTTACGTGCTGCAGTTTTAGGGGCAAACGATGGAATCATCTCTGTGACGAGTTTGGTCGTTGGGATGGCAGCTAGTGGTGCATCTTCACAAACATTGTTGATTACCTGTATTGCGGGTTTAATTTCGGGCGCTGCTTCTATGGCAGCGGGTGAATATATTTCAGTGAAATCTCAACAAGACATTGAAAAAAATGACCTTGCGATGGAAGCACGTGAATTAAAACTCAACCCAGAGCATGAGCTAAAAGAGCTTACCAATATTTATATGATTCGCGGTTTAGATGCCAAATTGGCAGAACAAGTGGCCATACAATTGACTGCTCACAATGCTTTAGATGCCCATGCCCGTGATGAAATTGGTATTTTAGAACACACCTCAGCGCGACCCTTTACCGCAGCATTTTCTTCGGCATTGGCATTTACCATAGGTTCATTATTCCCGTTGGTGTCTATTTTACTCTTACCTGAGCATCTGTTAGATAAAGGTGTGATGTTGGTCGGTGTAATCAGCCTAGGCATTATGGGCGCGCTTGCCAGCTATGTCGGTGGTGCTAGTATGTGGAAAGGCGCATTGCGCGTCATGATTTGGGGTATTGTCGCCATGGTATTTAGTGCGTGGATTGGTTCAATGTTCCATGTTGCAGTGGCTTAAAACCTAGAAAATTCAGTATAAATCTCTGCCCTGTCTTTGAATAAAAATATATTCAGAGATAGGGGGGAAATTCAGAAATAAAGTGAATAAACAAGTTACTTATGAAAAGTTTACTTCTCTAAAATTTCTATCTTCAAAGTTACTAAAATAAAACTACGACAGATTCAGCCCACAATTTTAAGTCAGTTTTAAGTTTCAAATTTTAGGCTAAAGCATCTTAAAGTCTTTTGAATCATTGACGATGTCTAAGCAGCCCCACTCACCACTTGCTCCGTCTTTCTTAGACCGACTGCGCGTTTGGCAAAAACCGATTTCTTTATTCTATTTCAATCTAATGCTTGCCCTATGGTTAGGCTTGGTATTGAACTATGGATTTTATGAGAAAATTCAACAATTCACACCTTATCAAGGAATTAAAGCCACTGGCCTATTGATCGCAACTATGATCGTGATTGTGTCAGCATATCATCTGTTGCTGCAATGGCTGAACTGGCGTTGGAATGCCAAAATATTAGCAAGTATTTTGATTGTAGTTGGTGGATTCAGCGCTTATTTTGTTAATAGTTTGGGCGTAGTGATTACCGCAGACCAAATTCAAAATATGCTGCAAACCGATGTACGTGAAGTACGTGATCTTTGGTCTGTACGTTTGGTGGTTTGGAGTGTGCTGTTTGTGCTACTGCCATTGGTTTTAGTGTGGTCTGTTAAAATTCAGCCGACTCATTTTGCTCGACAATTACTGCAAAAGACCTTCGGTAGTGTAGTTTCGATTGTGCTGATTTTGGGTTTATTGTTCTGTTTTTATGTGGATTATGCTGCAATCTTCCGTGAACATCGTGATTTAAAAGGCATGCTTTCTCCACAAAATGCGATTGCCTCTAGTCTATCGTATTATAAAAAGAAAGCACCCAAACAGAATTTGCCGCTGCTGCGCTATGGTGAAGATGCACATTTAATTCAACGTGCGCAAACAGGCACAGCACCCAAAATTATGCTGTTGGTGGTTGGTGAAACTGCACGTGCCGAAAGCTTCTCGCTGAATGGCTACGCAAAAAATACCAACCCTGAACTCTCTAAGCTGCCTGTAATTAATTTCACTCAAGTCAACTCTTGTGGTACTGCTACGGCTGTTTCTGTGCCGTGCATGTTCTCCGGAATGCCACGCCAAAATTATGATGAACAACTAGCAAGTCACCGTGAAGGTTTACTGGATATTGCCCAGCGTGCAGGTTATCAAGTCACTTGGATTGATAACAATTCAGGCTGTAAAGGTGCCTGTGATCGGGTGCAGCAATATCAAATTCCTGCAGCGCTAAAACAAAAGTGGTGTGATGCCAGCGGTGAGTGTTTAGATCAAATTTTAGTAGACAGTTTACAGGCTTATCTTGCTCAACTTGACCCGAAAGACACGCGCTCACATTTAATTGTATTGCACCAAATGGGCAGTCATGGACCTGCTTATTTCAAACGCTCAACCCCAGCTTATCAACCTTTCCAACCCACGTGTAACAGCAATGCGATTCAGGGTTGCACTGCCGATGCCTTACGCAATACCTATGACAACTCGATTGTCTATACCGACCATGTTTTAAGTCAATTGATTCAAACTTTAGCGCAACAAAAGCACTATCAAACCGGTTTTTGGTATTTGTCTGACCATGGTGAATCGACAGGTGAACATGGTTTATATTTGCACGGTGCACCATATTCTATGGCGCCTACTCAACAAACCCATGTACCTATGCTGATGTGGTTTTCAGAAACCTGGCAACAACAAAATTCTGCGCAAGTGAATTGCTTAAAAGCGCAACGTCAAGCAACATTGAGTCAGGATAATCTTTTCCCAAGTTTATTGAGCTTGCTGGATGTAAACAGCAAAGTAATTGACCCGAAAAATGATATGCTGAATCAATGTCATACTCCATATATCACCCAACCGCAGCACGAGTCATCACATGCCTAAAATATTAATCATCGAAGATGATTTTATGATTGCCGAATCGACCCAGACCTTGCTCAAGCTACAGCAATTTGATGTTACTTGGGTGAATAACGGGATAGATGGCTTAAAGCAATTACAGCAACATGATATCCAGTTGGTGTTGCTGGACTTAGGCTTACCCATGATGGACGGCATACAGGTATTAAAAAATATTCGCCAGTTACATCCACAATTGCCCGTGCTGATTATTTCTGCGCGTGATCAATTGCAACAACGGGTTGATGGTTTGAATCAGGGCGCAGATGATTATCTAATTAAGCCCTATGAGTTTGATGAATTACTGGCGCGAATTTATGCCCTACTCAGACGCAGCGGTACACAAAATCCTGTGAATAATACTGTGCATATTTTAAGTTATGGCGATTTAGTCTTAGATACCGAACAACATTTAGCAAAATTCAAAGGTGAATATATTGAACTGTCGAATCGTGAATGGGCAATTTTAATGGCTTTGCTCAGCCACCCTAATAAAATTTTCTCTAAAAGTAATTTAGAAGATAAATTATATGATTTTGACAGTGAAGTCAGCAGCAACACCATTGAAGTCTATATTCACCATTTACGCGCCAAACTTGGCAAGGACTTTATTCGTACCATTCGTGGTTTGGGCTACCGTTTAGGGCAAATTTAATGCAATCCTACTCTTTGCAAAAACGTCTGATTGTTTATGTTTCTATCTTTAGTGTCATGTTGGGCTGCGTTTTGGTATTTGCAGCCTATCGAATTGCCCTAGAAGAAATCAATGAAATTTTAGATGCACAAATGCAAAGTTTGGCGGAACGCATTGCAGCAAACCATCCAGAACCTACACAAAGCCAAATCAATTTAAATCAGAGATATAGTGAAGAAGACTTATTTGTCGATATTTGGTCATATACCGATGCAACACCACAATTACACCCTCAAGGTGTGTTGCTACAACCCGTAGAAAAACCAGGGTTTTATAATCATCAAACTGAATCTGGACTGTGGCATACCTATATTTTGCCGCAGGAAAATCTACAAATTCAAATTAGCCAGCAAAACTCTGTGCGCCAATATTTAGCTTTAGAGTTAGCGGCAAATATGTTTATTCCTTACGCGCTATTTTTACCCTTTGCCCTTTTGGCTTTGGGTTGGCTCATTCGTCATAATTTCCAACCGCTCAATGACTTTAAAAGCGAATTGGCACGTCGTAAAGCGCAGGATCTCAGCCCGATTCACATGTTGGATTATCCTGTCGAGCTTGCACCCACGATTCAGGAAATGAATCAGTTATTTACGCGAATTTCTGCCGCACAGCAGGAACAGCGCCAGTTCGTTGCCGATGCTGCACATGAATTACGTACCCCACTCACTGCACTCAATTTACAAGTACAAATTCTATTGCAGCAATTTCCACATAGTGATGCCCTCAATAATTTAAGCCAAGGGGTTTTACGTTTACAGCATTTGGTCAATCAGTTATTAAGCTTAGCCAAGCAAGATGCCTTAGATAGTCTGATTGAAAGCGATCAAACCCTCTCTTTAAATCAAATGACCATTGCCTGTGTGGAACAGCTCATTCAATTGGCATTGCAAAAAGATATTGATTTAGGTGTCGAACAACGCCAAGAGTTGAATATTCATGGGCAAAGTTCTGCTTTGCATTCCATTATTTATAATTTAATTGATAATGCGATTAAATATACGCCCAAACAAGGCGTGATTAATGTGACTATTTTTCAGCAAGAACAACATGCAATTTTGCAAATTGAAGACAGTGGTGCAGGTATTGACCCCGCACTGTTCAATCAAATTCGACAGCGTTTTTACCGTATTCACAACCATGCAGAAATTGGCAGTGGTTTAGGTTTATCTATTGTAGATAAAGCCACCCAACGCTTAGGTGCAAGTTTAGAGTTTTCTAAAAATGCCAGTTTAGGTGGTTTATGTGTGCAGGTTAAATTTCCGATGCGTTAAAATCGGGTTTTAAGTTAAATTTTGATTGTGGCAATTTATGCGCCAAGAACGCATAAGCGACTACGTTCAAACACCAAGTAATCCAGCCTGTCCAAAGATTATGACTAAAAAAATGTGCCCCGCGCATCATTTGTGCCCAGCCCATCCCCATGCCTAAAATGCAAGCCGCAATGAAGAAAAAATAAGCACGTTTAGGTTGAGCAACCCGATAAACAAAATATCCTACCAATAAAGCAAAACCACTTGAGGCATGCCCACCAGGAAAACAATGCCCTGCCGTTGCACTTAAATCCCACCGAACACCATGCGCTGTGGCTAAACTCATATCCCACGGGCAAGCATGTGCCGACTGTGATTTAAGTATTGCAATCACACTGGTCGAAATCACCACCATCCAAAAGAAATAGCCAAACTCCCAACGACGAGCACGTAATTTTTGAAATCTGAAAGACAGCAACCAAGCCAGTAAATAACTCAGATATACCGCAATGAGGATATATTTGACATACCGATGATTTAATTCAGCCAATGCCCAGTCTTGTCGAAGTGGAAATTCTGCATGAGCATCCATAAAGGGTTGAATGAGGTGTAAATCTAGTCTGCCTGCAACGCTAAAGAAATTGAGCAATATCAGCAAACTCAGAAGGAGTAAAATTGCTTGAAGAAGTAAAAATTTTGAATGCTGATGCCGCATGAGGAATACTCAACTCACTATCTATTTTAAAGTCTGTTTTATGCTTGTTTTTAAGGGATTAAGCAGGAATCAGGCATGCGCCCCAAGTCAATGCGATAATTGCCAAAGCAACAAATTGCGCTGCACTGCCCATATCTTTGGCATTTTTAGACAAGGGATGTTGCTCCATCGAAACACGATCGACCACAGCTTCAATAGCAGAGTTAATCAGTTCGATAATGATGGCGAGTAAACACACCACGATCATGAGCACTTGTTCGACACGACTGACAGGCATGAAAAAACTGATAGGAATCAGCAGTGAATTAATCAGGATGATTTGCCGAAATGCTGCTTCGTTTTGAAAGGCGGCTTTAAAGCCTGCCAAAGAATAACCTGTGGCGTTCAAAATCCGTTGTAAACCAGAAGTGCCTTTGTAAGGAGAGCGTGGAAGCATAGTGAATCTGATTTGAAATAAAACGGATGTTAAATCACTTAGCTTAAAATTGGCTTAACTATAACCTTTTGAGACTATTAAATTAAATCTGTGTAATATGTAACATTATGAGTGCTTATTGAATAATAAGACGCCATCTAAAGTAAGCTATAAATACCATCAATTTCTTCATCTAAGGTTGTACCAACTGCTCGGCTTCAACTTGCTTCATCTCAAAATCAGGACTTTCTTTGGCTTGAATAATTTGCACAGGAATAAAGCGCACTTGAACAACACTGGGTTTTCCGCGTGGATCCTGTGCCAGTTTTTGATTTAATGCAGAAATCTGTTGAGGTTTTGGCGCTATATCTCCACGCAATACTACGCGAATTAGAGTCATCTCTTTACGCCGATCAAACTGCACCGTATCAATTAAATTATTATGCTGATTAAACTGAGTGCTAATCATGCTTTCAGCTTGCTGCTCATAAATCTGCTTTTTCAGCATCAATATAAAATTGAAACTCAAATAAATACTTAAAAGCACTAAAACCACTAAGCTAGCCAAATTTCGTTTTAAAAACTCAAGTACATTACTTTGTACTTCTTCATCCGAACCGCGTCTAAAACCTGCTGCCCACAATACCAAAGAGGAACTAATTTGAATCGCGACAATATTGGTCAGTGCCAACAGTAGCGCGTTTGCTGCATGTTTCCATTCTAGATGCGTAATTAATATGCCACTTGCAACCAAAGGAGGTACTAAAGCGGTCGCAACTGCAACACCAACAACAGCCACAGACAATCGCGGCGAAACGGCTGCAAATGCCCCTGCCGCACCACCCGCAAGTGCAATCATTAAATCCATAATGGTGGGCTGAGTTCTAGACAGAATTTCATGGGTGATGGGCAAGTTAAAATTGATCAGACCTAAAATGATGCCAATACTGACAATCATCGACACACCAAGCAGCAAGGTGCTTAAGGCCGTTTTAAACAGTAACCAACGATTATCAATAAAGGCGAGTGCAATACCTGAAATAGGGCCTAGCATCATCGCAACTAGCATTGCACCAATCACCACTGCGGCTGAATTTGACAGTAAACCGTAGCCCGCAATAATAGCTGCCAAAGCATTCATAATAAAGAAGGTTTTGCTTGGTAAGGCATCCGCTTGAATGTTCAACCGTACTTGTTTATGATCAATTTTTTTAGAATTTTCGCGCTCCGCCTGTTTGTATTTCAGCTTTTCTTTCAAAAGTTCATATTTTTCTTGTTCAGGACTGTCTTCAACCACTATCGTTGGATCTTGATCTTTTTCCAAAGCATACCTCCGTGTCAGCTAAAGAAGAATCTTTCCAAATCCTCATACGGCCGTAGACTTTGTGCAATTACGCCCATCATGTTTAGCTTCATACAATTTATTATCTGCAAGTTTCAGTACATCAGACACATCTTCTGCATCTCGAGGCCAAAAAGCGATGCCAACAGAGATGGTGATTTGACCCATCTGATTAATCGTAGTTTCCTGCATGGTTTTTCTAAGCCGCTCTGCAGCTTTATACACCACATTTGCATCTGCAGTCGTCATTAAAACCAGAAATTCTTCACCGCCACTACGACAGCAAACATCCTGTTCCCTAAAATTAGTTAGCATTATTTGCGCGAGCGTTTTAAGTACCACATCACCTTGATCATGCCCATACTGATCATTAATTTGCTTAAAAAAATCTATATCAATGGCTAATACTGCAAATTCGGTACGAGTCTCTAGCAGTTCATTTAAAAATAATTGCATACCACGACGGTTATATAAACCTGTTAATGGGTCCGTATTGACACGATGTTTTAACTCCGCAATCCGATCACTAAAGGTTTCCGAACTCATTAATAATGAGGTTCTAAACTTTAAAACCTCGAAATACCACGGATCAACTTCTTTAATTTTATTTTCAATGTCCGCATGATTGAGCATACTTGCCATACGTGCCAAGCGGTTCAAAGGTGAAGAAATAAAGCTTGAGATATACCAAATCAATAAAAAAATAAAAAAGTAAAAAATGAAGATTCCAATCGATACTTTAAAAATCAGCGTAAGCTGTCATTAAAAAGTAAACATGTATTCTTTTCCGAATTGGTTTGATACTCTCTCCACCCATTGCTCTATTTTATCAGCTGTCATGACTTGAAAATCTCGCCAATAATATTTCATCTGCTTCCATACCATCTCGATTCGATTTAACTCAGGGCTATAAGCTGGAATAAAATACAAATTC
>NZ_SJNS01000018.1:0-52495 GCF_004331005.1 Acinetobacter sp. ANC 5045
AATCCAAAAAACTCGAAGGCTACGTGTTGGTGCCACACGGTGTTTTAGATTTAACTAGATTCATGTGCAAAACATGGTCTGAAATAGACAAATTCGTTTATAAAAATTGCAGTGACATTGGTCAATACCCTGTTATCCAAGGAACTAAAAATCAACTCAATTTATCAAGAATTGGCGAACAACAAATTAACGCAAATGAAATTAATAAAGGTGTTAATTGGTTGCTAGAAGCAGCACAGGAGCAAGCCAATGACTGAAAAAATTTACAATTTTGACGTGCCTGTTTCTGGTCGAGAAACCTTTAGTGTTCGTGCATCTAGCTATGAAGAAGCATTGGAAAAAATCAGAAATGAAGAATATGAAATTCCTCCTGAAGTTTCAGAAATTGATTGGGATTTTGGGCTTGGTCATGATGCAGATCAACACCTACAAGACTGCTACACGCTAGAAAAAATTAAGGAATAAAACCATGACTGAATACAAAATTACAAAACTAAAAGACCTGCTAAACATTCCTGTAGATCGAGTTGATGATTGCTTGGATGAGTTAAAAGATGGCTTGAAGTTAATGCATGCTCAAATGGCAGCTTTTGAAATCCCTGTGAGTGACGCTGTATTTGATAGCTTCACTTGGAAAGATGATGGTGCGAAAGATATGACCAGCAATGCACATTTTTCTTGTGGTGGTGTTGTTCAAGTTAAGGTGGATCGAAATGACTGAATACTGCTTCATGTGTAAAAGGTTCACCGTGCGGTGTGGTGTGTTTTGTAGTAAATGTGGGTTTAAGTGAGGTGTGAGGATGGAAATTGATCGTAGAATCCGAGCGAAAGAGTTTATGCAGTTACTGGCGATTGGCAAAGATAAATTTTATGCCTTAGTAAACTCGGGGGATATTAAGCAGCCAGTACGACTTTCTGAAAAGGATGTATTTTGGTATTCATCTTATGTAAAGAATAAAGTTGAAGAACACAAAACAGAATCTGATATGATAGCCCACACTTAGTGGGCTTTTCTTTATCAATCTTTTACCCTCCATCTCCCAAAACGGGTAACTAAACGGGTAACTTGAAAACCACATCACAATATATTGATTCTTTTTAGTAGGTTACAGTGAAAATAGTTATCCTAAATAAACCATATGACGTTCTCTCTCAATTCCGTGAAGATGAAAAACATCTCACCATGTCGGCTTTTGTTGATGATCCAGACTTACGTTTAGCTGGTCGTTTAGATATGGATTCGGAAGGCTTGGTGTTCTTGACTGATCATGGCGGCTTGAATCAGTTTATTACCAATCCAGCCAATAAAAAATACAAAACCTATTTGGTTCAAGTCGATGGTGATGTCACTGAAGATGCCTTGGCACAATTGCGTAAAGGCGTGGAACTGAAAGATGGCATGACTTTGCCTGCGCAAGCGTATAAAGTCGATGAGCCTGAATGGTTGTGGGAGCGTGATCCTCCTGTACGTTTCCGTGCTTCTGTACCTACTTCGTGGATTGAAATTTCAATTTGTGAAGGTCGCAACCGCCAAGTGCGTCGTATGACGGCTGCGGTTGGTTTTCCAACTTTGCGTTTAATCCGCACCAAAATTGGTTCGATTGACTTGGTACAGTTGGGTTTACAACCCGGTGAAACTAAAGAAATCGAACCGTTGTTGTATCCTGATTTTAAAGATGTGCCTGCTGCTGAACCGTATCGCTCGCGTTCTTATGTGAAAAAACCTGGTGGTACGGGTGGCAAGCCAATCCATCAAAAGAAAAATAAAGATGGCACTACCAAGAAAAAATCAGGTACGCCACGTATTTGGCAAATGGAAGAAAGTGAGAAACCTCGTCGTAAGACCAATGGTACTACACGCCCTAATACCAAAAGCCGTGGACGTCGGGCACGTTAATGAGTTGGTGAGTCAAAACTCAACTTGTTCAAGATACAAAAATGGATGCCGAAGCATCCATTTTTTTATAGCTGAACTTTAAATTAAACTTTAACTCAGCCTTTTAACCACTGTTCTACTTTTGCCTGATCTGTAACGCTTAATGCCACTTCTGGCAATTTAATCTGCGCAGCATTCAGTTCAAAAGTCATCAACTCATCACGGCGGAATGCATGAACAGTATAAGCTGTATCCTGTTTGGCATATTGCTCAAGTGATTTTACAGATGCCTTTAAGCCATCAATCGCAACAATCACATCAAGCGCAGAAAGTCCTGCTTTTGCCGCAGCACCTTCACGATGGGCAGCTTGTACCAACACCCCTTCAGGTTTATCTGCCAATTTTAAACCAAACGGCAAAGACTTATCCTGTTTTAGCTGATAATCAACGCCAAATTCAGGCAATAACTGATCGAGCGGCAATTCATCAGTCGTGTTAATTAAATGATGGATTTGCTCCGACCAATCATCTCCTGTCAATTCTTTACATAACTCAAAGATAGTGCGCTCATGCACTTGAATGCCCTGTTGCGCATTAGCGTACAATTTCTGCATTAAGGCATCTAAGCTTGAACCACGTAAACGCAAGCCCAAATCTAAACATAAAGCCACCAAACAGCCTTTGTTATAGTAGCTGGTTCCTGCATTGTTCGAGTTTTCATCTTGACGATAGAACTTGACCCAAGCATCAAAACTGGATTCTGCTACCGTTTGAATCGCACGACCTGGATTTTGCAAATAACGATCAATTTGTGCTTTGAGCAACTCCAAATAAGCCGCCTGATCAATTACACCACTACGCAGCAATAACAAATCATCGTAATAAGACGTAAAGCCTTCAAAAATCCATAACAGCGATGTATAACCTTCCTGATTCAGATCATAATTCACAAAGCTTTCAGGACGAATGAATTTCACCAACCAACTATGAAAATACTCATGGCTGCACAGACCTAAAAAGCGCTGATAATCTTTAGAAGGTTGTTCAGGTTCGTTAGCTTTCGGCAAATCATCACGAGGTGTAATTAAACTGGTACTGTTTGGATGCTCTAAACCGCCATAGCTATTGCCTGTTGCCATGGTCATAAAGGTATAGTTTTCAAATGGCGCAGAACCAAACATGGTAATTTGTGTAGCACAAATTTTTTCAATATCTTGCTGCATACGCGCAGCGTTCATTGCATGTTTGCCCGAAACCACAAATTCGTGTGGAATATCTGCTGCGGTAAAACTAAAACGGGTTTGTTCTGCCAATTCAAACGGTGCATCAATCAGTTCGGCATAGTTTTTGGCTTTTAAGGTATAACGCCCTTTCACCAAACTTTTTGCTGCCAAACCTGTCGCAAGCTGAAAATGCTTCAGCTCGTCTGGTAAAAATAATTCAACTTCAATAGCTTTATCTTCTTGCCCATCTAAGCCCAAACAGGCACAGGCAGGATTGACGTATAAACGCGTCTGATCGACATAAGCGCCACGCACTGACAAATCATAAGCGTAGACATCATATTCCACCGTAATCAATTCATGATCGATATTAAATAAGCGCCATTTATTCTTTTCAAATTTCTGAATTTTAAGGATACGCCCCGCTTCATCATAAGCACGTACCGACTCAAGATGTTTGGAAAATTCACGAATTAAATAGCTGCCTGGAATCCAAGTGGGTAGAGATAAAACCTGAGTAGGATTAGCCAAAAAACGCACGGTGACATGCATAAGATGCTGACGATAATCGTCAAATTCGATTTGATAATGCAACATAATGGGCAATACAAAATGTATAAATAAGAACTTGGCCACAAGCTTAACATTTTTTTAGCATTTGATGCGTCAAGACGAGATTTGTCTGCATTTATGGCTAGCCAACTGCGCAAAAAAGGCATAGCATTCCCTAGTCTATTGACATTGTTTTTGCTGCTTAAAACCATTGTGACACCAATGGATTGGTGTAAATAAGGAACTTCTTTGAAACGTGTTATCTATCTGATTGCGCTGCTCTGTTGGCTATACAGCGCAATCACGCATGCCGCATTATTGAATATTCAAGCTGAAAGTGTCGAAGCCGAAGCATGGGCAATTTTAGACCCACAATCTGGGCAAGTGATTGCAGAGCACAATAGTCACGTACAACGTGCACCTGCTTCACTCACTAAAATGATGGTGGCTTATATTGTGCTCAAAGATATTCAGGCAGGTAAATTAGACCGAGATGAAATCTTGACCGCAACACCTGTGGTGCAGCAAGTGATGTGGGATGAATCACAAATGTATCTAAAAGCAGGTGAACAGATTTCGATAGATCAGCTATTGGCAGGCTTAATTATTATGTCTGCTAACGATGCTGCACTCACTTTAGGTGAACGTGTTGCAGGTGGTGTTCCGCAGTTTATCGCCCGAATGAATCAGGAAGCGCAAGCTTTGGGCATGCAAGATACACATTTTCAGAATCCATCTGGTGTGACTATGCCTAGTCATTATTCTTCTGCGGCAGATATGGCACGTTTAGCACAAGCGATAGTGACTGAAACACCCGATTATTTGGCTTATTCAAAACAAACTAGTTTTACCTACAATCAGCACTTTCACCGTGCGACCAATATATTATTAAAACAAGACCCAAGTGTAGATGGGTTAAAAACAGGCTTCACCAAAGCTGCAGGCTACAACCTTGCCTTAACTGCAAACCGCCCAACATTGGATAGTGCTGCACCTGAGCGTCGTTTAGTGGTGGTGGTGATGGGAACCAAGAGTGCGCAAAAACGTGCTGAAGTGGCACATCAATTATTAAATTTAGCTTATAGCTATACCCGTAATGAAGTCGCGATTAAACCCAAACAAATGATTGCAGAATTGCCTGTGGTGAAATCGACCTTACGCATGTTTAAGATTGAAAGCAGTCAGCCAAAGTTTGTGACGACATCATTGTATGAACAGCCATATGCAATTAACTTGTCGCAGTTTGATCAAAGTACTCAACGTCTACAACTTGTGAATGCACAGGGCGAATTAGAAACACTTGAACCTGCACAGCGTACACAAACGCATGTCAATATTGAATTGTCTGAAAAGTTACTGACTGCGCCATTGGCACAGGTTATGAAACTGGCAACCGTACACGTTTATCAAAATAATCAATTGATTAACAGCTTTGCAATTGAAGAACAGGTCAACATTGTTGAAGCCAATATTTTTGAAAGAATCATGATGTGGTTTGGCAGTTTGTTTAATTTCTTTAGCCATCAACCTGTAGAAGATGAGAAAACTTCACTCGGTTAGAAGCCGATGATCCTCAAGAATTAAATATCACCAAGATGGGCAATGTCCCATCTTTTTTATTGTCATCTACACATCATACAAAGGGCTTAAAATGAGCCTGCAATAAAATCTGCAAATTTATAGGTATGACGCACAAATTTGCATTGAAATTATAAAAATTGCCCCGATTAACTAAAAAATGTCATAAAAAACTCGGAAAAGTGAAGAATTTGCAGAAATGTCTATAACAAATTCCACGTTTCACTTTATTATGATGTACCCTTAAAAAATTGAATGGATCAATAACATGACTGCTATTGCAAATGACCTCGTGGTTTCTTTCCACTACACATTGACTAACGCAGAGGGTGAAACTCTCGACAAATCTCAAGGTGAACCACTTGCCTATTTGCATGGTGCAGGTAACATCATCCCTGGTTTAGAAAAAGCGTTAGAAGGTAAAACAGTAGGCGAAAAGTTCACTGTAAACGTACCTGCAGCTGAAGGTTATGGCGAATACAACCCAGACTTAGTACAAGAAGTTCCTGTACAAATGTTCCAAGGTGTAGACAACATCCAAGCAGGCATGCAGTTCCAAGCGCAAACTGATGATGGCGTTCAAATCGTAACTGTAAAAGCAGTTGAAGGTGACAACGTAATTGTTGATGCAAACTTCCCACTTGCTGGTCAAGATTTAACGTTTGAAGTAGAAATCGTTGAAATCCGTGAAGCTTCTCAAGAAGAATTAGATCACGGTCACGTACACGGTGCGGGTGGTCATCACCACTAAGATCAGTATTGATCGAAGCAAAAGGCAAAGTATTTTTACTTTGCCTTTTTTGTTTGTCATTCTAAAATTCAGGATAAGCACATGACTGAAAGATCCTTTCAGGCAGACTATTGCGGAAAGATCATTACAGGAAAAATCAACACAGCACATTGTCGTTTTATTGGACAATTAAACCCTTCGCATTTAAGACAATTTTACCCAGTCATGCTTATAATGAAGTCACCTTTCTAGCGCTCACATCAAGCATTCTTCCCATGCAAAACTATAATTTAGTTTGGTTCCGACAAGATTTAAGAATTTCAGATCACACCGCACTTTGGCATGCTAGCCAAGCAGGAGCTTGTATTGGCGTGGTGATTCTTTCGCCTCAGCAATATCGTTTACATCACGATGCGCCCATTAAAATTGACTTTTACTTGCGTCAATTAAATGCACTAAAAGACGAACTCGCACAACTCAATATCCCACTGATTGTTCAAATTACACCATCTTGGGCTGACATTGCACAAACACTGCTCCAACTATGCCAAACATTGAAGGACTCTCATCCGATTCAAAATATTTATGCCAATATTGAATTAGGAGTGAATGAACTAAAACGTGATCTTGAAGTTCAACAAACCTTAAACCAACACGGTCAGGACTTGATTTTGTACCATGACCGTACGCTTTTTCCTGTGGGTACGGTGCGCAATCAGAGCATGAAACCTTATCAGGTATTCAGTGCATTTAAAAAGTATGCCTATCAACAGTTGAGTGTCAGTATTCCGCGTTGCTTTCCTCTGCCACAAGCTCAAACGTCGATTCAACTTCCTGAACAATATCTCTCTACTGTACCAAGTTTAGAACACTTAGGTTTCGACCCACTTCCAACGGCACAACAAAATTTATGGGCAGTCACGGAACAACATGCACAGCAATTGTTAGATGATTTTACGCGTAAACAAATGCAAGATTATCAGCAACAGCGTGATTTTCCAGCGTTGTCTGGTACCAGCCAATTATCTGCGTATTTAAACTGTGGCATTCTCTCCATTCGGCAATGTCTGGCTGCGGTTTTTGCGCATTCACAAGGACATTTTCATCTTGAAAATACAGGGCAACAAACTTGGTTAGATGAATTACTGTGGCGTGAGTTTTATCAACATATTTTGTTTGATTATCCCAAAGTTTCAAAGCACCGCCCTTTTAAAGATCAGACCGCACAGGTGGCGTGGCGAAATGATCCTGCAGGTTTAGCAGCATGGCAACAAGGAAAAACAGGCATCCCCATTGTGGATGCAGGCATGCAACAACTTTTGCAAACGGGCTGGATGCATAATCGAGTCAGAATGATTTGCGCAATGTTTCTGTGCAAAAACCTGTTAATTGACTGGCGCTTGGGCGAACAGTGGTTTATGCAACATTTAATTGATGGTGATTTGGCTGCCAATAACGGTGGCTGGCAATGGTGTGCCTCGACTGGTACAGATGCAGTGCCCTATTTTAGGATTTTCAACCCTGTGAGCCAATCACAAAAGTTTGACCCCAATGGTGATTATATTCGCACATGGCTACCTAAACTGGCTCATTTAGATGCCAAAAATATTCATGAACCATATGCGAAAAATCCAAATCTAAAACTGGATTATCCGCATCCAATTGTAGATTTAAAACTTAGCCGATTACGTGCCATAGAAGCCTTTAAACAGCTTTAAGAGTACAAACAGGAGATTGGTCAGTCTCGCCCCCATCTGCCATAGGTTAGCATGATGGGAGATTCAACGATTAAACCGACAGTTAGGCGGCTTGCTCGTCACGTTTAAAGACCAATTCGCCTTTTAAAGAACTGTCTGCATCGAAGTAATAACCTTCACTATTAAAGGCTTTTAAGTCTTCTGCGCGTTCTAATTTATTTTCGATGATAAAACGCGCCATCAAACCACGGGCTTTTTTGGCATAAAAACTGATGACTTTATATTTACCATTTTTCTGATCTAAAAATACAGGTTTAATAATTTCAGCCTGAATTTTTGCTTCCTGCACTGACTTATAATATTCATCGGAAGCTAGATTCACCAATAATGCTGACTGATTGTGTTTTAAATCTTGGTTAATTAAATTGGTGATGATATCGCCCCAGAAACGATATAAATTTTCACCGCGCGCATTTTGCAATTTAGTGCCCATTTCCAAACGATACGGCATCATTAAATCCAATGGACGCAATAAGCCATATAAGCCAGAAAGCATGCGCAAGTGTTGTTGAGCAAACTCAATCTCTGCAGCAGATAAACTATAAGCATCTAAGCCTGTGTACACATCACCTTTAAAGGCAAACATGGCCTGACGTGCATTGGCAAGATCAAACTCTGCTTGCCAGTCACGAAAACGCTCGACATTCAAAGTGGCAATTTTTTCACTGACACTCATTAAACTGGCAATTTCTGTAGCAGAAAGTTTACGTGCTACATCAATTAACTCTTGTGAATGTTGAAGTAATCTAGGTTGAGTATATTCATCGCTTGGTAATGCAGTTTCATAATCTAAAGTCTTGGCTGGAGAAATTAAAGCGAGCATAAACCACCTAAATAAAAAATACTGCGCTCACTATAGCAGCAGCTTTCAACAAACTCCAATGCGTGTTTTTGTTTAACCCTATCGGAAAAACACGTTGCGTTGTATTGCTAGAAGATGATCTCTTAGATCAATCCAACGTGGAGGCTGAGGTGCTTTTATTTCAGTGTCTGCTTTAAAAAAACATTGATTCACTCTGATCAGTTGAGCTTATTTTTTTTATAGTACTTGCAACATTTCTCTAGGCAATAAAAAACCCACTTAACTCTCCCAAATTAAGCGGGTTAAATAAAAATTATTTTGTTGTATTGTTCTTGCTGCTTAATATACGGTTGCGATGTGTCATTTAGATGACATTTCAATTAAAAAATGAATAGGATCTGTTGACATTTGCTGTATAAAAAAATAGCGAGATAGTAAAATTCAATCGCCAAACCAAATTCACTACTCGCTATACCTCGTACAATGTTGAATGATCAACACTGGTCTAAGTTAAAAGCTATTCTCGCAATTTTAATATTTATCTCAAATCAAATTTGAGAAATTTTTTTGAGGCAATCCTATATCGTATTAGAACAGGATGCCCTTCGAGAGATTTACCCGAGGTTTTTGGTAATCCAAACTCAATTTTTAAAAAGTACAATCGCTGGTCTAATAAAGATAAGATAATGAAAATATTTAAAATATTCTCAGAGAACGCTGATCGTGAATGGATATTTATTGATGCTACTCATGTTAGAGCACACCAACATTCAGCAGGAATCCCTAATCAGGATATTTCAAAAAGTGTTGGGGGTAATAGTTCTAAAATTCACTTAGCTGTTGACTCTCACGGTAACCCGATCGAATTTATTATTTCAGATGGAACCACCCATGATGTCAAAGTTGCCCCTATTTTAGTCGAACAATTAGATTTAACTGACACTGAAATAGTCTGTATGGATAAAGGCTATGATTCTGAAATATTAAGAGAGCAGATTAAAAATTAAAGTGCTAAAGCGAATATACCGAAGAAATCAAACACGAAATCAAGTAATGATCATATGGACTGGTATTTATATAAAATCAGACACTTAGTTGAGAATGCTTTTTGCCGTTTGAAGCAATTCCGAGGAATTGCTACACGGTTTGATAAACTAAAGCGAAACTTTCGAAGCGCAGTTGCCTTAGCTTGTATTTATCTGTGGCTGCCTTTATGAAATGTCAACAGACCCTATTTTTAATTTAAAAATCAAGTATAAATTTTAAACATCCAACGTCTTTGCAGCTTGGTTTAACCTTTCCATTCAAACTCACTAAAAGATTGGTCTTCTTTCAGAGTATTTTCTACCGCTTGCGCCAATTGATTTAATAAACTTTGCTCGGTAATTCGTTCTAGCCAGTCTTGTTCCTCATTTGGGTATGAAGTAATTTCACAAACAAGATGCCCATCTTCACCACGGCTTTGACAGTTTACTGCCAAAGGCAGCGCATGTTGATCTACACTTACAGCGACTTGTGCACCACTCTGCGGCAACGTTTGAAAGCCATAATGAGATAAGTTTTGTGAAAGTAAATTCGCCACATAATTCTGTGCCAGAGTGCAATCTTGTAACTCTTGTTTATTTTCACAATTCGCCATAAATTTTAATTTGCGCATGCTCGAACCCAAAGGCTTTTTTCTTGTATGGGTTTAGCATAAGCAATAAAACGCAAACAGCCAAGCAAAAGCTTGGCTGTTTCAGCATAAAGTCTAGGCTTTGCGACTCTTCATCGCAGCCCCTATCGTTTTGGCTTATTCTGTCACTTGAATATTCAGACCTGCCACACCTGCAAGCTCAGTAAAGGTAGGGAAACTTGTTGCTACTGTTTCTGTACCTACAATTTTAATTTCACCAGAAGTACGCAAGCCTGCCATAGAGAAACTCATGGCGATACGATGGTCATGATGTGATTCAATCTCGCCGCCTGTAAATATCGCTGACCAGTCGCCTGCTTTGCCTTTACCCTGAATGATGATGCCATCGTCAGTTGGTGTGCAGTCAATGCCCATAGTTTTTAAACCATCTGCCATCACTTGAATACGGTCTGATTCTTTTACGCGCAATTCTGCAGCACCTGTCAGTACAGTTTGACCTTCAGCACAAGCTGCAGCAATGAACAATGCAGGAAATTCATCAATCGCCAATGGCACTTGATCTTCAGGAACATGAATCCCTTTTAAAGTACGTGAACCACGAATACGAATATCTGCAATTGGTTCACCGCCTGCAATACGTTCATTTTCCACGCTCAGGTCTGCACCCATTTGTTTCAGAATTTCAATCACACCTGTACGGGTTGGGTTAATGCCCACCGCTTCTAAGGTTACATCTGAATTTTCTGTAATGGCTGCACCCACCATGAAGAATGCCGCAGATGAAATATCAGAAGGTACTTGAATATCTGTACCCACCAATTTACCGCCGCCTTGCAATGAAATACGGTTACCTTCAGTTTTCACTTCATAACCAAATGCACGTAACATACGTTCGGTATGGTCACGCGTTGGTTCAGGCTCAGTCACTGAAGTTTCACCTTCTGCCCAAAGCCCTGCCAATAAAATACCTGATTTCACCTGTGCAGATGCCATTGGTAAATCATAGTGAATACCTTTTAGCGCTTGCGCACCTGTAATAGATACTGGCGGTGTGCCACGTTCACCTGTCGTTTGGATTTGCACACCCATTTCACGCAATGGTTTTGCAATACGCTCCATTGGACGCTTGGTCAATGACGCATCACCAGTCATAACAGAATCAAACTGCTGTGCAGATAACATGCCTGCCAACAAACGCATAGATGTGCCTGAGTTGCCCATATAAATTGCGCTTGCAGGTGCTTTTAAACCTTGCATGCCTACGCCATGAATGGTGACCTCACCATTTTTAGGGCCTTCAATGCTCACACCCATATCACGAAATGCTTGCAAAGTCGCCAATGCATCTTCACCTTCAAGGAAACCTGTCACATGCGTAGTGCCTTCGGCAATTGCACCAAACATAATTGAACGATGTGACACAGATTTGTCACCCGGTACGGTAAATTTACCTTGGAAAGTCTTAGCACCTGGCAAAATCGTAAATTGTTGTGTCACGTTATTGTTCTCCATAAAAGGTTTCTTGGCGAGCATATGATTAAAATGCTGTCGTGCCGCTTGTGCATGTCCAAGCAAGCCCATTAAAGCATGCGAGTCTTCTTGTTCAATCAGTTGGCGAATAATCGCGAGTTGACTTTCAAAGCCATCCACCGCTTTTAACAATGCAGTTTTATTGGCCAAGAAAATGTCATGCCACATTTGTGGATCGCTGGCAGCAATACGTGAGAAGTCACGAAAGCCACCTGCAGCATAGCGGAAAATGTCTAAATTATCTTCCCGATTTGCCAATTGTTCGACCAAATTAAAGGCCATTAAATGTGGAAGATGACTGGTATACGCCAATACCTCATCATGTTTTTCCACATCCATGCAAATTACTTCGGCTTTGGCGCTTTCCCACATTTGAATCAGTTTATTGACTGCCCACGGCGCACTGCTTGGCAATGGTGTCAAAATGACTTTGTGATTGGCAAATAAATCAACCTTGCCTGCATGCACGCCTGTATGCTCTGCCCCAGCAATTGGATGCCCGGGTACAAAACCTGCAGGTAAATGTTCTCCAAAAACCGCTTTGGCTGCAGCCACGACACTGCCTTTGGTGCTGCCTACATCGGTCAGAATTACATTATCTGCCAAATGTGGCTGAATTAATCGCAAGACTTTTTCTGTGGCTTGCACAGGTAGCGCCAACACCACTAAATCTGCGCCTTGTACCGCATCTACAGGATTGTTAAAGCCTTGTTCAATTAATCCTAATTCCAAAGCATCTTGCAGCGTTTTTTCAGAACGGGTCGATGCCACAATATGCCGACTTAAGTTTTCTGCCAGCATTACACGTGCCAAACTCGAGCCTATTAGCCCGAGTCCGATAAATGCAACTTTTTCAAACAATGGTTGCGCCATGTTTTATGCCTTCGCTTCCTTGCCCAATACTTTGGCTAATGCACGCAGGAACTTGGCATTTTCTGCTTCTGTGCCAATTGAAACACGTAAATGGGTCGTAATACCCACAGGACGTACAATTACACCTTCTTTCAATAAGGCATTAAAAGTTTGACCTGGATCGGCTTCTACATCTACCAAAATAAAGTTAGCACGTGAAGGCACATAATTCAGACCCAATGCTTTAAAGCCTGCTTCCAATTGCGCCATGCCTGCTTTGTTGGCAATACGTGATTTTTCGATAAAATCTTCGTCTTTTAATGCCGCAACCGCAGCCACCATTGCCAAGTGATTGACGTTAAATGGTTGACGAATACGGTTTAAATAATCGGTCACTTCTGCAGAAGCTAAAGCAAAACCAACGCGCAGCGCCGCCAAACCATAGCACTTAGATAAAGTACGGCTCACGATTAAGTTTGGATATTGCTCAAGGAATTTAAGGCTATTGAAGTTCTCTGGAAAATATTCCACATAGGCTTCATCTAATACCACAATCACCCGTGCAGGAACTTTTTGCATAAAGGCTTCAAATTCAGCCTCTTCAAACCATGTGCCTGTTGGGTTATTTGGGTTGGCAATAAAGATTAACTTGGTGTTGTCTTGAATTGCTGCCGCCATAGCATCCAAGTCATGTGAAAAACCTTTGGCAGGCACTTCAATCGCTTGAGCATTAATCGCTTGTGTCACCAAAGCATATACTGCAAAGGCGTGTTGGCTATACAACACTGAATCTTGATCTGAAACGAATGCGCGAGCAAACATTTCTAGCAAATCGTTTGAACCATTGCCCAAAGTAATACGGTCATGCGCAAAGCCAAATTGTTTTTGAATTTGGTCTTTTAAAATAAAACCACCACCATCTGGATAGCGACCAATTTCAGCAATTTCTGCTGCAACGGCTTCTTTGACTTTGTCTGAACAGCCCAATGGGTTTTCATTTGAAGCAAGTTTGACGATATCTGTAATCCCCAACTCACGCTCAAGTTCACTGATTGGTTTACCTGGTTGATAAGGCTTTAACTTCGAGATGCCTTCATTGGCTGGGACAAACGACATTTTACACTTCCAGTTGACTAGGTGGTGAATGTGGCGCGCATGACAAACATGCACACCACTAAATTAAATACGGTTATAACACGGCAGCAGGATAAGAACCCAAGACACGAATTTCTTTCACCAATGGACGGATTTCTTCAATCGCTGCACGTACATTGTCTTGCTCGACATGCCCTTCTAGGTCAATGAAGAATACATAGGCCCATTTTTCAGGCAAGGCAGGACGTGTTTCAATACTGGTCAAGCTAATATTGTGCTTCGCAAATGGTGCAAGAATCTCAAGCAATGCCCCTGCGCGGTCATGTGCAGACACCAACAATGAAGTTTTATCATTGCCACTTGGTGGAACTTTCTCACGACCAATCACCAAGAAACGTGTGGTATTTTCTGGGTTATCTTCAATATTGCTATGTAAAATTTCGAGTTCGTAAATATTGGCCGCAATTTCAGAAGCAATTGCAGCAGAATGCCATTCATTACGAATACGGCGCGCTGCTTCTGCATTGGAGCTGAGTGCCACACGTTCTACACCCGGATAATGCACATCTAACCATTTACGGCATTGTGCCAAAGTTTGCTGATGCGCATAAATTTGTTTAATGCTGTCTTTACGAGTGTTTTCTGACACAAGGAATTGGTGATGAATACGCAATTCTACTTCACCAATCACATTTAATGGCGATGATTTAAAGCAATCTAAAGTATGGTTCACCACACCTTCAGATGAGTTTTCGACAGGTACTAAACCATAGTGTGCACTGCCTGCTTCCACTTCACGGAAAACTTCATCAATAGTAGGCAAAGGACGCACAATCGCATCTTGACCAAAATGTTTAAGTACTGCGGAATGCGTATAAGTACCAATTGGCCCTAAAAACGCAATACTTTGTGGCGCTTCAAGTGCCAAACATGCCGACATAATTTCACGGAATAAACGTGCCATGGTCACATCAGACAGCGGCCCTTCGTTGCGTTCCATAACATTACGTAAAACTTGTGCTTCACGTTCAGGACGGTAAAACAACGGATTCTCTTCTGCTGCAAATTTTGCTTTCGCCACCGCCTCTGCAAGTCGTGCCCGACGGTTAATCAGCTGTTGAATCTGTTGGTCTACAGAGTCAATATCTTCACGGATTTTAGCGAGATCAAGAGAAGTCGTTGTGTTCTGATCGTCTTGGATCATTGTTATGTCGCCCTTCATAAACATTTTGCAAATAGTATAACAATAGTTAGCTTTCAAATGTTGCGCAATACAACTTTCAGTGTTTCAGATTTAAAAACATACAGTTGATCAAAGCATCACCAATCTATACATTTAAGCCGCAACTTTGCACAACGTACTGCTAAAACTGGGTAACTACGCTTTTCCCTTTTACATCTTTAATTCTAAGCGGAGTAATTTTATTTTTAAGTGTAATTATCAATCAGCTCATTGCTTTTAAGTCTGATCAAATTCATAAAAAAAGAGCCAGCACTGGGCTGACTCTGGTGATGATCATTGAGCTTTATTCATTCGGGTTTTAAGGCATTGATTTAACGCCCCAATAAACCACGCGCGACAATTTCTTTCATAATTTCATTGGTTCCACCGTAAATCCGCTGGATTCGTGCATCGACAAAGAAACGAGAAATTGGATATTCCGTCATATAGCCATAGCCACCAAACAGTTGCAGCAATTGATCGGCAATTTTCATTTGCATATCTGTCGCAAAGCTTTTTAAAGCGGCTGCAGTTTCGACGTCCAGTTTGCCCTGCATATACAATTCGACGTTTTGATTATAAAAAGCAGCAGTTGCCAATTCATCAATCTTAGCCTGTGCCAATACAAAACGGGTATTCTGGAACTGACCAATGGCTTGTCCAAACGCCTGACGCTCTTGCACATATTGTGTGGTCACATCAATTGAACCACGAATAGCACCCAATGCTGTGGCTGCAATCGCGGTACGTTCACGTGGCAATTCTTGCATTAAATAGGCAAAACCATGCCCTGCCTGTCCCAACAGTTGGTTTTTCGGCACTTTGACATTGTCGAAGAATAGCTCTGACGTATCTTGTGAATGCAAACCAATTTTTTCCAAATTGGTGCCTTTTTTAAAGCCTTCCAAGTGAGTATCGACCAACATGAGCGACACGCCTTTGGCACGTGCTTGCGGATCAGTTTTTACTGCCAAAACCACCAAGTCTGCATGCTGACCATTGGAAATAAAGGTTTTAGAGCCATTCAGTACATAATGATCTTCTTGCAAAATGGCATTAGTACGCATGGCTTGTAAGTCTGAACCCGCACCTGGCTCGGTCATGCCAATTGCACCAACTACTTCACCCGACACCATTTTAGGTAGCCAGTATTGTTTTTGTTCTTCTGTACCAATATGCAAAATGTACGGCGCAGCAATTTCAGAGTGACAGGAAATACCTGTAGAGAGTGCGCTATAACCTGCACGTGCCGACTCTTCGACCAACATTAGGGAATAATGCGTTGGAACACCATAGCCGCCATATTCTTCAGGCACATCAATACATAAAAAACCATTTTCACCTAACAGATTCCACACGCTGCGCGGCATGATGCCCTCACGTTCCCACGCAGCATAATGCGGTGCAATATGCTCCTGCATAAAACGTCGAAAGTTATCTCTAAATAATTCTAAATCAGCATCATAAGCCAGCATATCCAATCCTTTATTTTTCAATTGTTGTTTTCAACAGTATCCATGCTATGCATTTTTATGCAGGCTGTCATGTGTTATCCCTACAGATTGTCTTACTTTACAGTCAAACTTTAGTCGTCATTTCAGATGTGCAAACGAAGCTTGTATAAGCTGAAGCTATGAATAGTGCTGCAAACTGTTGCCGAAGTTTATACACTAGTATACTAACTAAAGATGTGTGTGAACTCGCTTATGCCAAATACAAACCCCAATAAAAGAAATATTTATAAAGATGCAGAACATCCATTCGCACAATTTATTCGAATTATTGGCAAAGGCAAAACAGGCGCACGTTCACTGACCTATGACGAGGCCTATCAAGCTTTTTCTATGATTTTGCGCAATGAAGTGTTGGATGTGCAATTGGGTGCTTTTTTAATGTTGCTGCGTGTGAAGGAAGAATCTGTAGAGGAGTTGGCAGGTTTTGTACAAGCTACCCATGATCAACTGCAATTTAAACCGCTTCAGGTCGATTTAGACTGGTCATCTTATGCAGGTAAACGCAGACATTATCCGTGGTTTTTATTGGCAGCGCTGACTTTAGCAAAACATGGCTATAAAGTGGTGATGCATGGTGCTTCTGGGCATACCATCAACCGTTTATATACCGAACAAGCACTGCAATATTTAGATTATCCAATTTGCCAAAATGACCTAGACGTTGAGCAACAATTAGCGCAGCGTAATTTTGCTTATTTACCTTTAGATGTTATTTCACCGATTTTGAGTGAGTTGATTAATTTACGCAATGTGATGGGTTTACGTTCTCCTATTCATACCCTTGCCCGTTTAATCAATCCATTTAATGCCAAAGCCACCATGCAGGCGATCTTCCACCCCGCTTATCGCAGCTCGCATCAACAAGCCGCATTTCAGTTGGGTTATCAAAACAGTGCAGTAATTAAAGGCGAAGGCGGTGAATTTGAGCGCAACCCTGATGCCAAGACATTAATTTGTGGCATCAAAAATGGCGCTTTATATGAACACGAACTGCCTAAACTGACCGATAACCGTAGCCCTGTAGAAGAAGAATTGGATTTGGCAGTATTTAAAGCCGTCTGGCTAGGTCAGCAAGTCCATGAATATGGTGAAGTTGCCATTACCGAAACCATGGGTATCGCGTTATATACCATGGGCGTTTGTGATGATTATGCAGCAGCAATGCGAAACGCACAGCAGCTTTGGCAAAATCGTCACAACTAAAACTTTATTGAAGATACAAAAAAGACACCCATCTCAGGTGTCTTTTTCATCTTTCATTTTTTCTGAAAGCAGTTTTGCATCGTTTAAACAAAACGAATTGGTTTAAATTCTTCATGATTGTGATGATCATCATCACACTGCTCGCCTTCTTCTTTAGTGCCACGGTCAATATAACCACTACGCTCAGTTTCAGGCAGGTTTTTCATTTCCCACGCATATACTGCTTGCATACAAATTTGACGTTGCTCTTGGGTCAGCGCAACACCGTTTGGCCACTTGCCAATTTCAATTGCCGTTTTTAAACGTCCAACAATTTCAGGATCGAGTACGGCAAGCATTTGTTCAATATTCATCATTCATCCTGCTGTTGCATTGATTCAAAATCTTGATTCCACCCTAACTTAGTACGACAAGCCATATAGAAGTCATAACCTGGTGGATGTAATAAATTTAATTTATAAGGATGTTTGCGGATATGCAAACTATCTCCAACATTTAATGAAACACTATGTTGACCATCGGCACTGACCATCGGCAACACACGGTTTTCACGAATATTGATTTTAATTTCACTGTGTCCACCCACTACAATTGGGCGTGAAGACAAGGTATGAGGATGCATAGGCACCAATGCAATTGCATCCATGCTCGGATGCACAATTGGGCCACCGCCTGACAAGGCATAAGCCGTTGAACCTGTTGGGGTTGAAACGATTAAACCATCACTGTGCTGACGATAGACATATTGCCCATCAATATTCAGTTCAAAGTCAATCATGTGAACCGACTTACCCGAATGTAGCACCACATCATTTAAGGCAATCGCTTCATAAATGATTTCGCCTTTAGAGCGCACTTCCATTTCCAGTAAAAAACGACGGTCTGACTGGAAATGTCCTTGCAAAACCTGATCGAGTTTAAAGATTACTTCTGTCGGTTTAATATCGGTTAAAAAGCCTAAACGCCCGCGGTTCACACCAATTACAGGGGTATTGTATTTAACCAAAGCGCGCGCTGCATGCAGCAATGAACCATCACCACCAACTACAATCACCAAATCGACCACTTCACCTAATAAAGCACGGCTGACCGTTTGGGTATTGTTATAAGGTACAAGTTGAGCAGTTTCTGAATCAAAAACGGGATGCAAACCCAATCCTAAAATATGGTCGTGAATCAGACATAGTGTTTCTACGACAGAATATTTGTCTGGACGACCAATCAGTCCAATGTTCCGAAAGTTCTTATGTGAAATTTGCACCTGCGATATCGCTCCGCTACGATTCGACGCCTATCATAGCATTAACCTAGTTGATTTAAAAAAACTTTAAAACTACATTTCTGCTCAATTTTATGACGATATTTTCCCTTCAGTCACAGATTAATTATTGCAAATTCAGTAAAAGCTTCGCATGATTAGCAAAATTTATCAGGATCTTATCGCGATTTATGAAGTCTGAGCGTGGCATAGGCATAATTGCATTACTATTTTGCATCATCGTTATCGGTGGATTTATTGCATTTAGTATTTACTTGATTCGTCTGGATAATATTGTCAGAGACAAATTTGAAGGCCAGCGTTGGGATATTCCAGCCAAGGTTTTTGCACGCCCATTAGAAGTGTATAGCAATGCACCTGTCAGCCAGACCGACTTTACTCAAGAACTAAAACTGCTCGGCTATAAAAATACAGATAATTACGCCAAATCAGGCAGTTATGTTAGCGATGGCAATACTTTATTTGTACATACCCGTGGTTTTGACTTTGGCGACAGTGTCGAGCCTGAACAGGTTTTAAAAGTCAGCTTTGCCAATAATCAAATTAGTGAAGTGAGTGCCACCAAACCTTCTAATACAGGTATTGCACGTTTAGAACCGATGTTGATTGGCGGAATCTATCCGCAGCACAATGAAGATCGTGTGCTGATTAAACTGAATAAAGTACCTAAACCGCTCATTGAAGCACTTATTGCTACTGAAGATCGTAATTTCTATCAACACCACGGCGTTTCAATTCGTGGTACTGCGCGTGCTATTGTCAGCAACGTCACGGGTGGCAAACGTCAGGGCGGTTCTACCCTTACACAGCAATTGGTGAAAAACTTTTATTTAAGTCCTGAGCGCACTTTAAAACGTAAGGCCAATGAAGCACTCATGGCTATGCTAATTGAGTTGCATTACAGCAAAGATGAAATTTTAGAAGCCTATTTAAATGAAGTGAATTTAGGTCAAAACGGTAACTATTCTATTAATGGTTATGGTCTGGCTTCACAGTTTTATTTTGGTATGCCGTTGCGTGAGCTAAACATTTCACAGCAAGCCTTTTTGGTGGGTTTGGTACAAGGCCCATCATTATATAATCCTTGGCGTAACCCAGAAGCTGCCAAAAAGCGCCGTGACATTGTGCTAAACAATATGTTGGTGATGGGTTATTTAAACCAAGAACAATATGAAAAAGAAACTGCGCGTCCCTTAAATGTCATTACAAAACCGACCATTGGCCCTGCCCGTTTCCCTGACTTTTTAGATATTGTCCGCCGTCAATTACGTACTGAATATCAAGAAGGAGATTTGACCAATCAGGGTTTGCGTATCTTCACGACGCTTGATCCGATTGCACAAACCAACGTACAAAATGCTTTTAAAGCATCGGTTGAGCGTTTAAGTAAAGCCAATCCAAAGCGTTTAAAAGATTTACAAGGCGCGGTGCTGATTTCTCATCCTGAAAATGGCGAGTTAGTGGCAGCGGTAGGTTCTACGCAAGATTTTACGGGTTTTAACCGTGCCTTGGACGCCAAACGTCAAGTTGGCTCACTGCTCAAACCGATTATTTATTTAAGTGCAATTGAGTCTGGTCGTTATAATTGGGCAAGTCCTGTAGAAGACAGTCAGATCAGCATCCCAATTGATGGTAAATCTTGGACACCACGTAATTACAGTGGCAGCGACCATGGGATTGTGTCTATGTCACAAGCCTTATCGCAGTCTTATAACCTGTCTGCAGTTCGTTTGGGTCAGGAGTTTGGACTATCCACCTTCCGTAATCACCTCATTAAATTTGGTGTACCAAGTGATGCGATTCCGCAATATCCATCTATTTTCTTGGGTGCGGTAGATTTATCACCAATGCAAGTGATGGACATTTACGGTAACTTTGCCACAGGTGGTTTTAAATATCCGACCAAAGCGATTCGCACCGTAGTCGATGCCAATGGACGTTTACTGGATCGTTATGGTTTAACCGTACAACAAACTATTGATCCTTCTGCCGCCTATATTTTGAATTATGGCTTACAGCAAGTGATGAGTTCTGGTACAGGTCGTTCAGCTTACAATAGCTTATCGACAGATTTAAAATTGGCAGGCAAATCAGGTACAACCAATGATACTCGTGATTCATGGTTTGCGGGCTATTCAGGCAATTATTTAGCCGTTGTATGGCTTGGTTTGGATGATAACAAAGTCACAGGCTTAACAGGCTCGTCTGGTGCTTTGCCTGTCTGGAGTAATGTGATGCAGCAATTGCGTCAAAAACCTGTCAACTTACGTCAGACCGAACAAATTCAATGGCATTGGATTGACCGCAGTTCTGGGCATTTATCTGCACAAGGCTGTGAAGGTGCGATGTATATTCCAGTGAATCGTAATAATGTACCGCGTCAGGCAACCGCATGTGGTTTTTCACACTATCAAGTTGAACCCGTTTACCAACCCGATACTGAAACTCAGCAAACAGCTCCTGAAACCAGTGACAGTATCGAAAATTATATCCGTGAAACTGAACCCGTAACAGATGACAATACTGATGGTCGTGTCATCTCAAGTGGCAGTTATATCAATTAAACTTGAGGATATCGGTCAGTTACGCTTATGAAATTATCACGTTTAAGACAAGTTTTTTTCACCACATTCGCTATGGGTGCGATGGCAACGATTGTAGCTTGCCAGAGTTTACCTGAACCGCCTGCTCCTCAGCCTGTGCCTGAAAAACCTAAAACTGTGACGACACCAGAAGGTGTGGTGATTCGTCCTTATGAACGTGAAGAAATTAAGCGTCAATCGTTGCAAGTGGTGGTGCCACAACAAACCGTGCAACAAAAATTAGAGGATGGTCGTAGTTTGCCTGCTTTTCAAAAGTTGATGCAGCAAACCCAGACCGCTTATAAACAAGGTCAATTCAATCAGGCCGAAACAGCAGCTTTGCAAGCGCAGCGACTTGCCCCGCAAGCGGCTGAAACCTATTTATATTTGGCTTTAATTGCCAACCAAAAGAAGCAACCCGCTAATGCAGAAGCCTTGGCACGTCGTGGTTTAAGCTATGCACAAAGCGATGCTATGAAACGTCAATTATGGCTAGTCATTCAAAAAGCAGCACAGCAACAAAATAATGCCAAAAGCCTTGCGCAAGCCCAACAAGCTTTGAAAGATTTGTAAGGACGATAATTTAATAAACTAAAAATCGCTGAGTGTGATTACATCAGCGATTTTTTTATTTGCGCAAACTAGAAAAAATCAAATAAAACGTACACCTGCAATGCCATAGGCATGATGCTGCTCTGCGGTAGTTAAATCATCTTGAGTTAAGCCACCCAAAGCAAAAACAGGAATATCGACAAATTCAGCGATCTGCTGGAATTTTTCCCATCCTAAAGGTGTGGCATCATGATGCGTGGTGGTTACTAAAACAGGACTGAGTAAAATTGCTTCACAACCAATTTGCTGTGCATGTTGTGCCGAAACAATATCATGACACGCTGCAATATAACGCTGCCCAACTTTTAAATCGCCCTTTTGTAATTGCATCAGTTGCGATTGTTTTAAATGAATTGCTGCAATGGCGTGTTGCTGAATCGTATTTAATTGCTTCCACAATTCCAAATTGACAATCACTTGCCCCAGTTGCTCAATGCAATATTCTGACAATTCGACCTTGCATGCAGCATTGGGTTCAACCCGCCAATACAGCAGTTTTTGCTTAGGCAAATTTGCTAAATGTTTTAAATCTTCACTGACTTTAATTGCCTGTTGCCACACTAGTCGTTGCACAATTGCACGATTGGCTTGTGGAAAATTCAGCTCTAAAAGTTGCGGACGGCTAAACCATGTCCAAGGCACTTGAATATCTTTTAATAAAGCTGCGGGTACAGCAGCCTGAAAAATATGCAGATTGACAATCACATCATCATATTCATGGCAAATAATATCAAAAGCATGCCAATGCTGTATGCCAACACCAACTTCTTCAAACACTTCACGGCGGCAAGCATCTACAGGAGTTTCGCCTGCTTCCACTTTCCCACCTGGAAATTCGTGTTTATTGCCCTGATGTTGTTTGGCTTCGCGCCAACCCACCAACACTTTGTTTTGATGAAATAACAGCGCAATTGCCACATGAATATTTGGCTTGGACATGAACCCGATTCCTTTTTTGCAATGTACGTTTTACTGCAAATTGTAGACTTTTATAAAATTAAAAATAATCCGTTGACAGGTTTACATGATAATGATTATCATTTAAAACAATTCTTACACACCACGGAGTAACTCAAAATGAACGCCCCATTTAATTTATTTTCACGTCATTCAGACACTCAGCATGCCCTACCTATGTTACATTCAAATAACTTGTTTGCGCTAGGACGCGAAATTCGTATTTTGCATGCAGGCGAAGAATATCGTTTACGCTTAACCCGTAACAATCGTCTTATTCTCACAAAATAATTAAAATAATCAACACAATAATAAACGTGGAAACAGCAGTATGAATCAGCGCATACTGCTTTTAAGTTCTGACTTGTTTAATTTTAACTTGCTTCCTAAAACCAATCATATTTACAACTGGGCTTTAGGCAACAAAATACGCACTTTTAAACCACCTTGTTCAGCACGTGAAAATTCAATTTTTCCTGCATGCAACTCTATAATTTTCTTACAAATCGACAGTCCTAAACCAGAACCTTGAGCTTTACTGCCTAAAGCACGGTAAAAGCGTTCGCCCAAACGTGCCAAAACGTCATCAGTCACTGCATGACCATTGTCGGCGATGCAAATTTCCTGCATCAATTCATGCGGTTTCGCTTCAATCCAAATACGTCCTTGAGGTGCTGCATAACGCACTGCGTTGTCAATCAAGTTGCGCAGGCAGCTAAATAGCAATTCAGGATTGCCTTGCACTTGTATCGGTTGAATATCTGACTGAATCTGAATGGCTTTTTCCTGAATAAACGGCGTCAGACTTTGTAAAACTTCCTGCACCAAGTCTGCTATAGATACCGCACTTTTATTTAACGATGCCGCATCTGTCGGGTCTAAACGTGCCAATAACAGCAAATTTTCCAATACTTGTGTACCACGACTGACATCACGCTGAATTTGCTCTAAATCTTGTGCCAACTCAGGTTGTTGTTGGTATTTACGTTTTAGCACCTGCAAACGCAATTGAATGGCAGATAAAGGAGAGCGTAATTCATGCGAAGCATCTGCTGTAAATCGCTGTTCTGCAATTAAAGACTGCTCTACTCGCCCCAACAATTTATTCAATTGCTGCAGCATGGGTTGCAGTTCTTTCAATTCAGGTTGTGTGGGGATAATTGGCGTCAAATCATGTTGATTTTTTTCTGCAATTTGTTGGGAGAGTTGCTGAATCCGCTTAAATTGACGACCAATCATAAAATGCACAATGGCCCATTGCAGCAACCACAACAGCAATAAAATAGCGGCATAACCTAAACTGGTTGCAGCAATTTCCTTGAAGCGATATTTAAGCGGCTGCGCGACAATCACATGCAAGCCATCTTCCTCTGCCACATAGCTGCGCCAAATTTGTCCATCTTGCCAGTGAAATGAAAAACCATGCTCAGATACCACGGCAAGCTGAGACAAGTGAAGCTGAGAAATGTCATGTTCATCTTCAGAGGTAGTCAAAATCAGATCATCTAATCCCAATTGATAGGCAATATGAAATTGCTCACTCAACTCATCGACCTGATTGCCTGCATGGTCACGCAAGTCTGCTCGCAGCAACATATCGGCTATTTCATCCATAATGTCATCATGCACGCGCATGGTCTGATAACTGGCAACCGCCAATAATAAAATCAGGGCGAGTCCACCCGCCAAGACCGAACTTAAAACGGAGCTTTTAACCAGTTTGGACTGTAAAGAAATGACCTGTTTAGACATGCGGAGATCAAACTGAATTAGTTATCTTGCTGCATACGATAGCCTAAACCTCGGATGGTTTTAATGCGGCTACTGCCAATTTTTTTGCGTAATTGATAAATAAATACTTCAATCGCATTACTTTCAATTTCATCGCCCCATGCATATAAAGACTCTTCGAGCTGTTCACGAGTCACCACATGCTGCGGGTTTTGCATCAGTTTATGTAAAATCTGGAATTCCTTGGCCGTTAAATTGACCTGTTGATCATCCACTTTCACTTGTTTGCTTTGCGTATCTAAAACCAAGTTGGCAAATTCAAGCTGCTGTGTCGGATGACTTTGCGCACTGCGTAACTGACTGCGTACCCGCGCCGATAGTTCTTCAAGGCTAAACGGTTTGACCAAATAATCATTGGCACCTAAATCAAGTCCCTGTACCCGATCTTGAATACTATCGCGCGCAGTAATGAAAATAACAGGAGTATCCTGTTGCTGCTGTCGTAAAGCGTGCAGAATTTCATCACCGCTATTTTTAGGCAACCCACGGTCTAACAACACACAATCATAATGATGCTGCTGAATGGCTAAAATGGCGTGATCGCCACGCTCGACCCAATCGACATTATAACCATCCATTTCCAGCCAGGTTTTAATACTTTCTGCTTGTGATACATCATCTTCAGCCAAGAGTAGTCGCATGCCATCCTCTGTTATTTTTGATGTACTTCAATTAAGAATCTAAGAATTATAAAACCACATCCCTCCTGTGAGGTATGTGGTTTTTCAGTGATGAATGCTGCTTGAAGTAAATCATGCGCACGCATTGAATGTTAGAAATGAACCTGATCGACATCTATTTCAATACGTTTTGCAGGCTTGTGATCAATATCCACTTCACCAATTAAGGTAACAGGCGTTTTGGCAGAAACGGCTTTGCCATTCCATAAATCATCATCAATATCGACCGTAATGGTGCCTGTGTTATCACGGAACTGATATTTTTCATCACCAATAGATTTCACCACATAACCTTTTAACTGCACTTTGCTATCATCTTTCAGGCTTAATGCTTGTTTTACCGTTACATTTTGATGTAGTGCTTGGGTATTAATGCTGTCGTTTGCCATGGTGATTGAAGCTGCTGCCATTAAACCTGCCATCAACATTGCTTTCATTGTAAATTTCATTGCTTCACCTTTTTGTGTTGCTCATTTCGTTATGGTGATTAAAACAAAGCAAGATGAACTGAATCTTAAGATTTCCATTTTTTTAAAATTCATCGTAAAAAGTTTGAATCTGCTAATTTAATGGCACTACGCGCAACACTTCCTCTAAAGTGGTCATGCCTTCTAAAACTTTACGCGCGCCCGCAATACGCAACGGTTCAATGCCCTCTTTTTTAGCTTGCTGACGTAATTCATTTAAATTGGCATTGGCACTGATGAGCTGTTTGGTGTCTAAACTTAAAGGCATAAACTCATAAATTCCGACCCGACCTTTATAGCCCGTTTGACGACATTCATCGCATCCGACAGGTTTAAACACTTGTGCAGGCATTTCCATAATGTAGTCAAAGGTCAAATGTTCCCAGTCTTTTTCATTTATTGAGCCTTCCTGCTTACAATGCGGACATAGCTTACGCACCAAACGCTGTGCCAAAACGCCTAAAATTGTGGCAGCAGTCAAAAATGGCTGCACGCCCAAATCATGCAAACGAGTCAAACTTGACGGCGCATCATTAGTATGCAGTGTCGATAAAACTAAATGCCCCGTCAGTGCCGCTTGAATCGCCATATTTGCGGTATCCTGATCTCGAATTTCTCCGACCATAATAATGTCAGGGTCTTGACGCATTAAGGCACGCACACCATCGGCAAAACCTAAATCAATTGCGGTATTCACCTGCATTTGGTTAAAACTCGGTTCTAACATTTCAATCGGGTCTTCAATGGTGCAGACATTGACTTCATCGGTAGCCAATTGCTTTAGCGATGAATACAGCGTGGTGGTTTTACCCGAACCTGTAGGGCCTGTAACCAAAATAATGCCGTGACTATGTGCAGTCAGGGCATGCCATTCATTCAACAAACGACTATCAAAACCCAATTGCTGAAAACTGCGTACCAATACTTCTGGGTCAAAAATACGCATCACCAGTTTTTCGCCAAACGCCGTTGGTAAGGTCGATAAACGCAGTTCAGTTTCTTGTCCTTTTGGAGTTCGGGTTTTTAAACGTCCATCTTGCGGTTTACGTTTTTCGGCTACATTCATACGCCCTAAAATTTTAATCCGTGAGATGACTGCGGTAAGCGTATTGGCAGGCATGTTATAGATGGTGTGCAACACGCCATCAATACGAAAACGTACTTTGCCTGTGTCTTTACGTGGTTCGAGGTGAATATCACTTGCGCCTTGTTCAAAGGCAAATTGCAGCACCCAATCCACCAACTTCACAATATGTTGATCATTGGCATCTGGGTTTTGGGTATCGCCCAATTGCAATAAAGCCTCGACCCCTTTATTTTCACGGTCATGTGCAGAAGATTTTTGTGATGAGTGTACTGCGCGACTCACTTGGTAATATTCGATCAAATAACGCTGTAATTGATCTGGGCTGAGTAAAACTCGCTGAATTTTTTTGGGCAATAAACTATGTTCTAAGTTGGCAACCCATTCTTTTTTATAAGGTTGATCTGTCGCAATTAACACCGCATCTGCAGTCACTTCCACCGCTAAAATACGGTTACGCAGTGCAAATTCCTGCGACATCACAGCTGTTAAAGCAGCAACATCGGCTTTTAACGGATCAATAATATAGAATGGCAAGCCTGATTTATCAGCCAGCCATTGGCATAAACGGTTTAAAGTTAAAGTGGTTTGGGGATGACTTTGATCGACCAAATTAAAGTTGGCAATCCATTGTAACGGATGCCATTTTAATTGATCACGTTGACGATGCGTGGTTTGTACCAAAGCCTGATCACGTTCGGTAATTTTACCATCTTTGACTAATTGTTCTAAGCACCAAGTACTGTCTATTTCAAAATTAAAATTCATTGTTATATGCCCCAAAATCTGGGTTTACTATAGCAGAGTTTGCTTTCAGGGCTGAATGACTTCTTTAATACAGTAATCTTGTATGGTTCGATTAAGCCATAATTTTAGAGTGAAAATAGATTCATAAATGGCGATAAACACAATTCAAATATATGATGTTTAAAATAACACCTTGTATTTGGAATGTTGCTGTGGATTTTCTGACTCCTCCATCTTTGGTTACAACCAATTTTCCCGAACTGCTCACCATGTTTGCAGCAGCACTCGGCTGTGGCTTACTGATTGGATTAGAGCGCGAACGCAGTAAAAAAAATGGACAACATCATCATTTTGCAGGCGTACGCACCTTTGGAATTTGCGCATTATTAGGTGCAATTTGCTTCTTATTGGGCATGAGCATTGCCATTGTAGGCGCACTGATTGTTGGCGGAATAGGCTTATATTCCCTCAAAAATCAAGCGGAAGATGACCCAGGTGCAACCACAGAACTGGCCTTCGTCATGACCTATTTTATTGGTGCCTTGTGTTTATGGAATATTCCATTGGCAGCAGGTTTATCGGTCATTTTGACAGGTTTACTCATGACCAAGCACACCATGCATGGCATTGTCAGTCAGTGGATTACCGAAGCTGAACTACGTGATGGCTTGTTTTTACTGGCTTTGGTGTTAATTGCCTTGCCACTGACGCCTAATACTGCACTATGGGGCAATGTGCTTAATCCTTATGTGATTTTAAAATTATTGATTTTAATTCTAAGTGTGCAGGCTTTGGCGCATATCGCCAAGCGTTTACTCTCAAGCAGCAACGCCCTCATATTATCTGCAATTGCTTCAGGTTTTGTATCAAGCACCGCAACCATTGCCAGTTTAGGCATGGAAGTACGCGCAGGTCGTGGCGACGCACGTGCCAATGCAGGTGCAGCGCTGATGTCTTGCGTGGCAACTTTAGCGCAAATGTTGATTATTGTGGCGGGTGTCAATCTGATTTGGTTTAAGTTATTAATTATTCCAAGTTTGGTCGGAATCGCGATTTTGGTTGTAGCGGGTGTCTGGTTGCTCAAAAAACATAAAAGTACGGCAACGGCAAAGCCAGAAACCGATACCCGTATGTTTAGCCTTAAAGAAGCCGCAATTATTGTGGCGACATTGACCGCAATTCAAGCGATGGTATACGGCTTGGAACAAACCCTTGGGGATGCAGGTTTAATCATTGGTACCCTGCTCGCCTCGTTATTTGAGGTTCATGCCGCAATTGCAACCGTGGTGATGCAAGGTCCACCGAGCCAGCAGGTACTTTTGTATGCCTTAATTTTAGGTGTGGTGGCACATGCGATTGCCAAATGCGTCAATGCCGCGCTCATTGGTGGTTTGCGCTTTGCACTGTATTTCGCCCCTGCCCAAATTCTGCACATGCTGGCGTTGGTGGCTATTTTATATATGCTGGTTTAATCGACAGCGATTAAAACAATTTTTAGGATATGTACTGCGTGCTGATCAACACGGAAACTGACATCAAAATCTGCAAAATTCATGGTGTAAATTCGTTCAGCATCATCCTGATATGCAGGTCGTGGATCTAAAGACAAGACCTGTTCCAATTCCTGCACAATTTGTGGTTGCAATACGCCTGAGCCGAGTAACTGATTTTTTTGCGCTTCTGCTGTGTCCATCCATAGCACTGTTTTTCTTATGGGTTCATCTTGCGCATAACCACTTTGTGCATCAGGCACAGCATCTGAATATTGGATATAAGGTTTAATATCCAAAATAGGCGTGCCATGCAACAAATCTGCTCCTGTCACATAAACTCGCAGTGACTTACCCACTTTTTTGACCTGTTTAAATTGCACCACAGACAAACCAATGGGTGCAGGTCGATACATGCTGCGCGTCGCAAACACACCTATTTTTTGATTACCACCCAAACGTGGCGGACGCACTTGTGCACGAAAACAGGGGTTTTGCTGTTTCTGTACGGTTGGATGAGCATCGGTTTGGTTTTTATTGTCGTGAAATTGCCAGATTAACCATAAGTGACTAAACGCTTCGATCCCTTGAAATGCCAACACATCGTTATAAGGCGCTTGCATTTCAATATACGATTCGACCTGTACCAGATTTGGTTGACGAGGAATACCAAATTTTTCTCGGTAGGGAGAGTGCATAAATCCGATTATTGGCATTTTTAGATCAATCTTCATCACTTTTTCTGATAAGCTCAATTAAATATATTCAGTTTATAGAGAATGATTTTAGATTAGAATAGCAAGCTGTTCTAATTTGATAATTTATTGAGACCTTTAATGGCTGCTTTCAACGTCGAAAAGATTACTCACGTACACCACTGGAATGACACTTTATTCAGTTTTAAAACGACTCGCGATACCGCACTACGTTTTAAAAACGGTCAATTTGTGATGATTGGTCTGGAAGTAAATGGCAAGCCTTTAATGCGCGCTTACTCGATTGCCAGTGCTAACTATGAAGAAGAGCTAGAATTCTTCTCAATTAAAGTACCTGATGGCCCTTTAACGTCTATTTTACAAAAAGTAAAAGTGGGCGATGAATTGCTGGTTTCTAAAAAACCTACAGGCACTTTGGTACTGGATGATTTAAATCCTGGTAAAAACCTATACTTACTTTCTTCAGGTACAGGTCTAGCTCCATTTTTGGCAACCATCCGCGACCCTGAAACTTATGAACGCTTTGAAAAAGTGATTGTGGTTCACGGTACACGTTTCATTTCTGAATTGGCTTATCAAGATTTAATTCTAAATGAATTACCAAATCACGAGTTTTTCCAAGAACTTGGTATTCGTGAAAAACTGGTATATTACCCAACCGTTACACGTGAAGAATATCCAAACCAAGGACGTGTGACCACGGCAATTGAATCGGGTGAAATCTTTGAAAAAATTGGTTTACCACGTTTTAACCCTGAAACTGACCGTGCCATGTTATGTGGTAGCCCTGCATTCTTAAAGGATGTTGCAGCATTACTTGACCAACATGGTTTAAAAGAATCACCACGTATGGGTGAATTGGGCGATTACGTGATTGAACGTGCTTTCGTTGAAAAATAAAAGCTGTTGAATCTAAAAAAACCGAGCTAAATAGCTCGGTTTTTTGTCATTAGCATCAATTAACGTACACTGCGACCTTCTTGGTTAGCACGTCCTTCACAGTGTGCACCACCACCAATTACAAACCCACGCTCTGCCTGACATGAACCAATCATACGACCACTCGAATCATAAGTTGTCACTTTTGAAGCACAACCTGTCATCAAAATAGCCGCTGTTAATGCGATTAAACTAGAAATTTTCATTGTATTACCCCTCTAAAAAATTAGTCTTGTTGCAGTGAAATCTGCGAATTATTTGGTATGGTTGGCAATAAACCCGTGCGCTCATCTACTTTAGAATAGTTAATGCCTTGTATGTTGGCACCACCATAACACACAGCTTTAGCCCCCAAAATAAAGCCCTGTGTAGCGACACATGAACCAATCACTTGCCCTGCAGTATCATAAGTCACTACTTTAGAACTACAGCCAGCCAAAGCAATCAGGCTTGCTATAGAAAATAATTTAATTAGTTTCATTTAACCCTCAATTTAAAAAAAATTAAATATTATTCATCGTGTAAATTATTTTTAAATACATCAATTTATTTTTAATTTTAGTTATATATTATTTTTTGTAAATAGCAATTTGGAATAACTTATCGTTATTTTTACTTCAAATTTTAAAATTATTGCGACTACAAAAAATTAAAAGCACTCCATCTAAATCACTCAAATCAGATGGAGTGCTTTTTACGTTTATTCTTTATTCTGGTACATTCATTCTTCGTTCAGCCAAAGCTTGCTGAATCACATGATACCCCGCTGTTAAGCCCAAACTCGCCATAATCACGGCTACCACAAGATCTGGAATCAAACTACCCGTACCAAATACACCCACTGCCGCCAAAATAACTGCGAAATTACCAATCGCATCATTACGGCTACATAACCACACCGATTTCATATTCGAATCACCATCTCGAAATGCATATAAAATCAATACAGTAACCACATTGGCTAATAAGGCGATGATCCCAATAATACCCATGGTTATGGCTTCAGGTGGAATACCCTGTATATAGGCATAGATAACCTTGCCCATCACCACCACACCAAACAAGGCCATCGTGATGCCTTTGACCAAAGCCACAGTAGCACGCCAATACAAACTTGCACTTAACACCGCAAGTGAAATCCCGTAATTGACAGCATCTCCAAAGAAATCCAGTGAATCTGCCCATAGGGATGATGAATGGGCATAGGCACCACCTATCAACTCGATAAAAAACATGCTGAGATTGATCACCAATGCAATCCATAACGCGGTTCTAAATTTACTATTCGGTTTGATTGGCGCAGGTTCATGACTACACGTACATGCCATAGACACACCTTCTTTCAAAATGAAATTGTTTCGATTATGCTCATTTAAAACTATAGACTTAGTCCAAGGTCAAGCATGGCACAATATTTAATTCATGAATTAGCTAAAAAAGTTGGTGTCAGCACAGATACCATTCGTTTTTATGAAAAGAAGCACTTACTCACCCCAAGCTTTCGTGCCGAAAATAATTATCGCTATTACAATGATGAGGCACTCAAACGTTTGATTTTTATTAAGCGTTGCCGTGCTTTAGATATGAACTTAAAAGAAATTGAAGCCTTAATTGAATTAGAAAAACAGCCGAAACAAAACTGCTGCGCTGTGAATGAATTGATTGATGAACATTTAAGGCATGTAGAAGATAAAATTGCCGAGTTGCAGCATTTTCAGCTACAACTTCAGCAACTTAGACAAGCCTGCACCACGCAAACAACCATTGATGATTGTCAGATTTTAAAGCGACTTGAAGCCGAATAATCGCTCTCTAAGCCTTTTGTAATGCAGTATTTACGTATCTAAAATTGGATTATAAACACTTCTGATTAACACGCTTCGATAGCTGCTCGGCAGTTTCCACACGTTCAGAATAACGATCTACCAAATATGCTGCTTGCCCGCGAGTCAGCAAAGTAAATTTATATAACTCTTCCATCACATCGACAATACGGTCGTAATAGCTAGACGCTTTCATGCGGCCATCTTCCTCAAACTCTAAAAAGGCTTTAGGAATAGAAGACTGATTGGGAATGGTGATCATCCGCATCCAACGTCCTAAAATACGCAATTGATTGACGCTGTTAAATGACTGCGACCCGCCACACACTTGCATTAAAGCAAGCGTTTTACCTTGTGTGGCACGAATTGCGCCCGCGGCAAGCGGAATCCAGTCAATTTGTGCTTTAAAAATTGAGCTCATTGAACCATGACGTTCTGGGCTACACCAAACCATACCTTCTGCCCACGCCAACAATTCATGCAGCTCTTGAACTTTGGGATGTGAAGCATCGCCATCTTCAGGTAAAGGCAAACCTTTGGGATGGAAAATTTTTACCTCAGCGCCAAAGTGCTCCAAAATTCTGCCCGCTTCCTGTACCGCCAAACGACTATAAGAACGCTCACGGTTTGAACCGTACATCAATAAAATACGTGGCGGATGGTTCAACGGCTTTGCCTGCACCTGTTCAAAACTTGGTGTAGGCAATAAATCTAAATCAATATTGGGTAATACCATGCTGCATACTCTTAAAACTAAAATGGGCAACGCATGCCCATGTTTTTATCTTAAACCTCAAAATGAAGAAAATTACTTTGAACTGACAATCGACTCATTTTGATAAAACTTTTTACGCAGCCATAAAGACACACTCACCAAAGCAATCAACACAGGCACTTCAACCAAAGGGCCAATAATCGTGGTAAATGCAACGGGAGAAGCCAAGCCAAACGTTGCAATGGCAACAGCAAGTGCTAATTCAAAATTATTCCCTGCTGCGGTAAAGGAAATGGCGGTCGTCCGTGGATAATCATTGCCCATCCATTTGCTCATAAAGAAGCTAATAAAGAACATGGCAACGAAGTAAATAATCAATGGAATGGAAATGCGTAAAACATCCATCGGCAAGCTCAGTACTTCTGCGCCTTTTAGTGCGAACATCGCCACAATGGTAAATAGCAATGCCAACAGACTAAATGGGCTAATTTTGGGTAAAAAAGACGTTTGATACCAATCTAAGCCTTTGCTTTTCACTAAAATCAAGCGTGTTAAAAAGCCCATCAAAAAAGGAATACCCAAATAGATTAAAACAGCTTGGGTGATTGTCCAAAAACCAACATCAATCACTTGTCCTGCCACGCCAAAATACGGCGGCAAGAAACTCAGAAACAGCCATGCATAAGTACTAAAGAATACAATCTGAAAAATACTGTTAAACGCAACTAATGCAGCCACGTATTGGTTATCACCACAAGCCAAGTTGTTCCAGACCAAGACCATCGCGATACAGCGTGCCAGACCAATTAAAATCAAACCTGTCATATATTCAGGATAGTTTTGCAAGAAAATAATCGCCAAAGCGAACATCAAACACGGAGCAATCAACCAGTTTTGTACCAAAGACAACAACAAGGTTCGGCGGTCTTTAAACACTTCTGGCAAAGCTGCGTAATCGACTTTTGCCAATGGTGGATACATCATCAAAATCAAACCAATCGCAATGGGAAGATTGACTGTTCCCACACTCATTTGATCTAAGCTTGCCGATACTGCAGGAAATACCACGCCAATCGCAACACCTAGCCCCATGGCAATAAAAATCCATAAGGTCAGATTACGATCTAAAAAAGAAAGTTTGGACTGTGCCATGTGCTTACTCGCAATGTGTTGCAATTGTAGGGTTGATGTGCGTCATCGGGCTGACATCTTGCTGCGCGATAATATTTAAAACAGCAAACGCCCATTCGGGTAAATCTGGGTTCAAACGGTAATACACCCACTGCCCCTGACGTTGATCTAGCAAAATAGATAAATTCCGTAACAACGCCAAATGACGTGATATTTTCGGTTGATTTAACTGCAATTGTTCTGTCAATTCGCATACACAAATATTGTGTTGAGCCATCACCAATTTCAGAATGTCCAGTCGGGTTGGGTCTGACAAACATTTAAAAAAATCAGTTTGATTCATTTTTTATCTGCACTTCAATATTAACTATTGCGAATATACGCATATCCATATATAAATGCAATATTGAAATTTTATCGACCTAAAACGAGTCACTACGCATGAGCAACACCATCAAAATTTTTCATAACCCTGCCTGTGGAACGTCACGCAATACTTTAGAATTAATTCGTAATACAGGACAAGAACCTGAAATTATTGAATATTTAAAAACCCCACCTACACAAGCTGAACTTACTAGCATGATTCAACAAGCAGGTTTAAGCGTGCGCGATGCAATCCGCAAAAATGTAGAACCATACGAACAGTTGCAACTTGAAGGTAGCTCACACAGCGATGCGGAATTAATTGCATTGATGGTCGAGCATCCGATTTTAATTAATCGTCCATTTGTCGTGACCGAGTTAGGTGTGAAACTGTGCCGCCCTTCTGAACTGGTCTTAGACTTGCTCACTCAACCACAATTAAAAAGCTTCAGCAAAGAAGATGGTGAAGTGGTGATTGATAAACATGGGCAACGTGTACGTTAACACGCTTTCATCCATCAGAAATTGATTATAAGCAATCTGTCAAATTGGTATTGAAAGTCCCTTCTCGTGCGTTTTGTATAGCTCAGGATGAGGAACTTTCTATATCAAGATTAGCCCCAGCGTTTCAGCACAAGTTTTCTTCTGAATCCCGAGCTATTTACTAGGTTGAATCCTAAATTTAGATTCATACAATAAAGCCATATTTCTGCTATTGCTTTTTGATCATGACCATTTCCCACGTCACCGAACTTCTCTCTCCTGCTGGTTCTTTAAAAAACATGCGCTATGCCTTTGCTTATGGTGCAGATGCAGTCTATGCAGGTCAGCCGCGTTACAGTTTGCGCGTGCGTAATAACGAATTTGATCATGAAAACTTAGCAATTGGTATTCAAGAAGCACATGAATTAGGCAAAAAGTTTTATGTGGTGGTGAACATCCAACCGCATAACAGCAAACTCAAAAACTTTATTCGTGACCTAGAACCTGTGGTTGCCATGCAACCCGATGCGCTGATCATGTCTGACCCAGGTCTGATTATGATGGTGCGTGAAAATTTCCCCGACATGCCTGTACATTTATCGGTACAAGCCAATGCGGTGAACTGGGCAACGGTGAAATTCTGGCAAAATATGGGTTTAACCCGTGTCATTCTTTCGCGTGAATTGTCGATTGATGAAATTGAAGAAATTAAAAACAACGTGCCTGGCATGGAAATTGAAGTATTTGTGCATGGTGCGCTGTGCATGGCCTATTCAGGTCGTTGCATGCTTTCAGGCTATATGAATAAACGTGATGCCAACCAAGGCGCATGTACCAATGCCTGCCGTTGGGAATATAAAATTCACGATGCAAAAGAAGATGAAACAGGTGACGTAATTCCTGTCAAAAATCTTTCTGAAACTGCCGATGCAGATGAACAACACATGCAGGCACAGCATCAATTTAACGAGCCTGTGTTATTACAACGTAATGACGAAGATATGTTTGCTGCCGAAGAAGATGAACACGGCACTTACTTTATGAATTCTAAAGATTTACGTGCAGTGCAGCACGTTGACCGTTTAACTAAAATGGGCATCCATTCACTAAAAATTGAAGGTCGCACCAAATCTTATTTCTACTGCGCACGTACTGCACAAATTTACCGTAAAGCCATTGATGATGCACTTGCAGGCAAACCATTTGACCCTGCATTAATGACTCAATTAGAAGGCCTAGCTAACCGTGGTTATACCGAAGGTTTCTTGCGTCGTCATGTGCACAGCGAATACCAAAACTACGAAACAGGTTCATCAAGTTTTGATCATCAGCAATTTTGTGGTGAAGTCTTAGAACGTAATGGTGACTACATTAAAATTGATGTAAAAAACCGTTTTGTAGTGGGCGATTCTCTAGAATTGATGACGCCACAAGGCAATATCTATTTCACTTTAACTGAAATTAAAGATAAAAAAGGCAATCTGATTGAAGATGCCAAAGGTTCAGGGCATATTGTAGAAATCCCTATACCTGCAGATGTCGATATGCGTTATGCCCTGCTGATTCGCAACTTACCAAATTCGACTGCAGATATTTCTGCCTCATCGTTGGCTTATCAAGCCAACTAAGTGGCAATAAACTAAGCGAGTATTGCGATGGCACTCCTGATTACCGACCAATGCATCAATTGCGATATGTGCTTACCCGAATGCCCGAATGAAGCAATTTATGAGGGTGAAAAGGTGTATGAAATTGATGTGGCGCGTTGCACAGAATGTGTTGGGTTTTATGACTATCAAACCTGCGTTTCAGTCTGCCCAATTGAATGTATTATTCCGCATCCTGAGCATGTCGAAACCAAAGAGCAGCTACAGGAAAAGTTTAATCAGTTGAATTTATTTGGACAAAATAATAAGGCTAATTAGACTGAAATGAATCTAACTGCTGTAAATCAAACTGGATGTTAAAAATAAAAAAAGAACTGAGTTGTTAGCCGACTCAGTTCTTAAAACCAAAAATAGAATAAATAAACTTTTAATACTGTGCGATAACGCACTTTACTGAACATAGCGCCTGAGTATTGGGGAACTCAGGCGCTATCTTTTTAGCGAATACAATTTAAGGATGGTTAATCCGCGTATTCAGATGTATTCGTTCAGACTTATTGACCTGAACGGATGATGTAATCAAATGCTGAAAGTGATGCTTTCGCGCCTTCACCTGTTGCAATGATGATTTGCTTGTACGGTACAGTTGTACAGTCACCTGCCGCAAATACACCTTTTACATTGGTTTCATTGCGCTCATTTATCACAATCTCACCACGATTCGTCAGCTCTACTTTTGACTCTTTTAAGAAGTCCGTATTTGGTAATAAACCAATTTGTACGAAAATTCCTGCAAGTTCAACAGTATGCTCAACATCTGTCGCACGGTCTTTATATTTCAATGCAGTCACTTGTGCGCCATCACCAATCACCTCAGTCGATAATGCATTGGTAATTACAGTAGTATTTGGCAAGCTGTTCAATTTGTTTTGCAAGACTTGGTCTGCACGTAATTTAGTATCAAACTCTACCAAAGTCACATGCTCTACAATCCCTGCAAGGTCAATCGCTGCTTCTACACCTGAGTTACCACCACCAATCACTGCAACACGTTTGCCTTTAAACAACGGGCCATCACAGTGTGGGCAGTATGCCACGCCGCGGGTACGGTATTCTGCTTCACCAGGTACATTCATCTCTCTCCAACGTGCACCTGTAGACAAGATCACCGTTTTCGATTCAAGTGTTGCGCCATTTTCCAAAGTCACTTCGACCAAACCATTGGCAGTTTCATCAGCACCTTTAATGGCAGATACTTTTTGTAGATTCATAATATCGACATCGTATTCACGCACATGCGCTTCCATTTCTGCCGCAAACTTTGGACCTTGTGTTTTTTGGATAGAAGTGAAGTTTTCAATATCCATGGTATCCATCACCTGACCGCCCATCCGCTCAGCCACAATACCTGTACGAATACCTTTACGTGCTGCATAGATTGCAGATGTATTCCCTGCAGGGCCGCCACCAATTACCAAGACATCAAACGCCTCTTTGGCATTCAGTTTCGCTGCATCTTTGCTCGCAGAATCTGTATCTAATTTAGCTACAATTTCTTCCAAAGTCATACGACCTTGACCAATGTGGTTGCCATCTTGGAATACCATCGGCACAGCCATAATTTTGCGCTGCTCAACTTCTTCTTGGAAGAATGCACCATCAATCATGGTTGCTGTTGTGCCAGGGTTGTAAATCGCAATGAGGTTCAAAGCTTGTACTACATCTGGACAGTTGTGGCAGCTCAACGATACAAACACATCAAAGTGAGATGAAAGATTCAATTCTTTGATTTGCGTTAATACTTCATCCGATACTTTTGGTGCATAACCAGAAGTTTGCAATAAAGCCAAAATTAATGAAGTGAACTCGTGCCCCATTGGTAAACCTGCGAAGAATACGCGCGGTTGCTCACCTACTTTTGCAATCCCAAAACTTGGTGCACGTGCGTTGTTACCGTCAAAACGTGCAGTAACTTGTGGCGAAAGTGCTGCAATTTCTTCAACCAATTCTTTAATTTTGGCAGATTTATCAGAACCATCTAAAGTCGCGACAAGCTCGATTGGGCTTTCAAGACGTTCTAATAAAGTTTTAAGTTGTGTAGAAGTATTTTGGTCTAACATGGCTAACGTCTCCAAGGGAGTAAATTTATTTGTTGATGTCATCTTACGAAAAATAGTTACATAGGGGAAACGGTTTATTTTTATATTTATGATCGTTTTTTTAAATGATAGTGAGTTTCAAGCTTACTATTTCATTTAAAATACCTAAAGCTATTCAATTTAGACATTAACATAAAAACTGAATGTCTGCCTTAAGCAATTGAGCCTAATCATTTTTTATTCAAGTTGTTGTTGAATCCGCAGAATACGCTGCTGTAAATGTCGCGATAAAAACCAGAGTACCGCAGACAGTATTAACATAAGCGCCATAACCGCGAGATTCATATAATAAACCAGCGTATTTAATTGCTGTGCTTGCTGCACTTGCTTATGTACGCTTTGCGCCATAGGCGTTAAAGCTTTGCCATAAACTTGCTGCTGCATCGTCCATAATTGTTCAGGTTTAAATCCATAATGTAAAAATTGCGGATCTTGCTGCTCTGCTTTGACCAAGGTCAACACTTGCGGAATGGCTGCATCTTTATCTGCGGGATGATGCATCAATGCCGTTTGCGCCAACAAATAGGCTTTAACAGGCGCTGCCATTTCTGCATTTTGTAAATAACGCGCCAATTCACTTTCTTGAATGTGCTTTTCATAATGCACAATTTTGGCATATACCTGCTGCGTATCATCTTGTCGGTCATGCTGAACATAACTCAATGCCGACCAAAGTAAAATAAAACTCAGCAACCAAGCTACAAATTTCAAGACAAAGGACTGAAAGCGAATATAAAAAAAACGAATTTTCTTGAGTAGATGAACTAGAACGAATGCACCAATAAATGACACCGACAGTTTTAAAATCAACCAACCCAACCAGTTCAACAAACTGAAAAAATAATCAGGTTGCTGCCCTAAATTTGCCAAAGTCGCATCGACACTTGCAGGCATGTGTAATTGCTGAACTTCAGTGCTTAAACCAAAGAAGCTATAAATCACATCTTGCTGAATAAAAAAGCCAATTGCCGATATAAGCACCACCGTCATAGACAGCACAGCCAAAAAACTGAGCTTTTTTTGACGCTGCTGTAATGCCACAACACCTGTTTTTAGCTGCTGTGGCTGAATGGCATATTCATCAAGTGGGGGCAAATCCGACTCCTTATCAGGTAAATTTCAGATTAAATGAAGTCATTGTCAAAATGCATTTATTGACCAGACTGTTGACTTGAACCAATCACCAATTGATTCAGATTCTCCTGTAAGGCTCGCAAACGCGTAGTCGCTTCTGCACGTTTTTGCATGCCTTCTTTTTGTACCTGGATCACATCGTTCACTGTTTTAATGAGGGTATTTTGTACGTGTTCAAGGGTTTCAATATCAATCACCGAACGCTGATTGGCTTTGGCAGTATCAACCGAGTTTTGATGCAATAAATCTGCATTACGGCGCAGCAATTCATTGGTGGCATCATCAATACTGTTGGCCAGTTGCACACTGTTTTTCTGCTCATTTAAAGAAATCGCCAAACTAATCTGGTTTTTCCACGCAGGTAAGGTAATGTTTTTAATCGCATAAAATTTATCGACCAACATTAAATTATTGGACTGGATAATCCGAATCATCGGCAAAGTTTGCATGGCAGATTGTTGCAACACCTGCAAATCACTCACCCGCTTTTCTAAATTATTAGCAAGATGATTGAGATCATAAATTTTTTGAGTCGTGGTCTGATCCTGCGGCTGCGCGGAAAATTCAGAAATTTGCTGCTGAATTTCCTGCTGTTTTAACTTACCTGCTGCAATATAAATCCCCAATTGTTTATATTCATCTTGCACACCATGAAACATTTTATCCAGTGTATCTACACGGTTTTTTAAACCATTTTGTGAGCTTTCAATTTCTGTGACCAGACTATCAATTTGCGCTTTGGTGCTGTTAAAGTTTTGATCAAAACTTTGTTTAGCGCCTTTTAACTTATTGAATAAACCACCCAAAAAGCCACTGCTTTTGTTTGGATTTAAAATACTGTTGGTATTTAACTGCTGTGCAACCTGCACCACCTGATTCAGCTTTTGCCCTGTGACATCCAAATCCTTATTTTGCACCAAACCTAAAAGCTCATCGGTATAACTTGACGTTTTAGTGGCGATATTTTTGCCATATTCTGCAACCGAATGATGGCTAAGATCGCTTAATTCTTTACGCGCAGCCAGCACCTCCTGAAAGTCATCAGGCTGTAAGCCAATTTCCTGCAAATTGAGTTGCTGAAATTGTTGCTGAGTCTGTTCATCACTCACTTGCACAGCGACGTTGCGTTGTTCAGAAGTTGTCATATTTCGCCTCTATCTAATCAAAACCATGCCTTATGATTGCGCAGGTTTTTCTAAGGATTTTCTTAATGTCTTAATTAAATGCTCACGACTTTGATCCAGCTTTTCTAGCTGACTGTGTGAGCCACTTTGCTGACTTTGTTTGACATGATATTGCCATGCAGGAATGAGTACCTGCTGCGCTTCTTTAAAGCGATCTAACAAACTAAAAGAGAGTTGCTGTGAAAATTGCATTTGAGTAATCGCAATATCATTACTACTTTGCAAAGTCTTTAAACTATAAATTTTCTTGGCCAGTCGTTCGCTAAAATTATCCAAAGGATGCTGATTGCGCACAAATCGTGGATATTCCACTAAAAACTCATCGGCAGCTTGAATGTATTTCGCCATTTGCTCACGCAAACCAACCAACTGCTGAAAACGTGATTGTGATTTCTGAATTTCGATTTGCAGCTTTTGGCTTAAACGATCTGCTTGTCCTAATAAATGATCTAGGTTTTTATAATATTGCACTTGCCCCGCACCATATTCCAAATCTATGCCTAGCCACTTTTGTAGTGCATTAAACTTACGTTGCTTTAACACTTTTTTAGATTTGCCAAGCGCCTGAATCAACTGCTCAATGGTCACACTCAATTGCTGAGTTAAATGTGGATCCACCCCATCCAATAAAACTGACTGCGCTTGAATCACCTGATCTGCATAATGATTTAGACGATATTGATCATTCAACAACGGAACTAAATCATTGCGTTGAATCGCCAAAAGCTCTGCACGATCCACCGTAATCTCTTGCAAAGGCAGTAACACTTCAAACTGAGCCATAGACCATAACAACCCTCTTTACATGATTTTATAGTACGTGTTTTTCGGCTAAGGTCATGTAATATTTTGCAATTTTTTATTTCGATCTGCTTAAATGCTTTTTTATAGATTCGCATAACATCAGTCACAAGATGCCTGATTCAAAACACCAGTGCATAAAAAAGCCATGATCAACATGGCTTTCAATGTTCCTAACGCAGGATGATAAACAGATTATAAATAATCGCCTTCACGCTCTGGCTGATACAAAATCTTCTCAATTTTGACTTTCATCATATGACCATCGGGCTGTGGCCATTCAATTTCCTGACCTTCAGCTAAACCTAAAATGGCAGTCCCGACAGGTGCAACCACATTCACCTGCCCTTTCTCACCTTTAAAGTCATGCGGATAAACCAAGGTAATTTCAGTCGGTTCTTTTGCAGGTGCAATGGTAATCAATGCGCGGGCATTCATGCTCACCACATTATTCGGTACATCTTGTGGCGCAACCACTTCAGCACGTGCCAATTCATCTTCTAGATGTTGCATCGTTGGCGTCAATTTAGGTTGATGCTCAAGCATCGTTTCCAAACGGTGCAAATCTTGTTCTGAAATAATAATCTTTGGTCTAATCATTTACTTTTATTCCTGTCATTCCGACAATACTGTCATCATCAGCTTGCCTACAATCATATTCAATACGCTTAAGTTATAACAGAAATTCAGCTTATTGAACGAAAAATCAATTTTTTACATCCATAAAAAAAGCCCCCTTGAGGGGCTTTTCTCAAGGCTGTGCTTATTTTGCGTAAACTGGGAATTTCGCGCAAACAGCTTCAACTTTTGCTTTTACAGTATTAATTACAGCTTCGTCACCTTTGCTGTCAAGAATGTCTGCAATCCAACCTGCAAGATCACGTACTTCTGCTTCACCAAAACCACGTGTAGTTACCGCTGGAGTACCGATACGGATACCAGAAGTTACAAATGGAGAACGTGGATCGTTCGGTACAGAGTTTTTGTTTACAGTAATGTGCGCAGCACCTAACCATGCATCTGCATCTTTACCTGTAATATCTTGCTTGATTAAAGAAAGCAAGAACAAGTGGTTTTTCGTACCACCAGATACTACATCATAACCACGTTCAATAAGAACTTCAGCCATCGCTTGCGCATTTTTAACAACTTGTTGTTGATACGCTTTGTATTCAGGCGCCATTGCTTCTTTAAAACAAATTGCTTTTGCTGCAACTGCGTGTACCAATGGACCACCTTGGTTACCAGGGAACACAGCAGATTGTAATTTTTTCTCGATCTCTTCGTTTGCTTTCGCAAGAATTAGACCAGAACGTGGACCACGCAATGTTTTGTGTGTAGTAGTAGTCGTTACGTCAGCAATTTGCACAGGGTTCGGATATACACCAGCAGCCACTAGACCTGCTACGTGTGCCATATCTACAAATAAATAAGCACCAACTTTGTCTGCGATGTCGCGGAAACGCTGCCAATCTACAATTTGGCTATACGCAGAGAAACCCGCAACAATCATGCGTGGTTTGTGTTCAAGCGCTAAACGCTCAACTTCTTCGTAATCAATTTCGCCAGTTTCTGGGTTTAAACCATATTGGATAGCGTTATATGTTTTACCTGAGAAGCTTACTTTTGCACCATGAGTCAAGTGACCACCATGTGCCAAGCTCATACCTAACACAGTGTCGCCTGGGTTAAGTAAAGCTAAGTAAACTGCAGAGTTTGCTTGTGAACCAGCGTGTGGTTGAACGTTAGCATAATCTGCACCAAAGAGTTCTTTAGCACGGTCAATCGCCAATTGTTCAATAATATCTACGTATTCGCAACCGCCGTAGTAGCGTTTGCCTGGGTAGCCTTCTGCATATTTATTGGTAAGTTTTGAACCTTGAGCTTCCATTACTGCAGGTGAGCAGTAGTTTTCAGAAGCAATTAACTCAATATGAGCTTCTTGGCGCGCATCTTCATTGGTGATCGCTTGAGCTAATTCTGGATCAAATTCGGCAATAGAAATATTGGCAAACATTAGCGAGGTCCTATTAATTTAGGGCTTTTAAGCCGTGCTAAGATTGGCGCGTATTGTAGCATAAAGTTTGTGAACTGAGAGAATGAACTTTGCTCAGTTTTACATAAAAATAGCTCATGTTTCAGATAAAACACGAGCTATTTTAGGTCAAATCAATCTTTATCGTAATTCAACAACTTATTGAATAGGCATTAGTGATTGAACATCTTTAACAATCTCATCCAAATTCTTCTCATACACAGTACTATGGTTCCAAGTCATATCTACATGGTATTGAATATTCGATTGCTTAGCTGCTGGACCACTCAATAATAAATCTGTTGCATCTTTAGGTACTACCGCATCAGCCCCACCTTGGTAAATAATAACTGGCTGATTAACTTTGACTTGTAATGGTTGCGAATCTTTCGATAAAAATTGACTCACATCTGGCAAGCTTAAGAAATTCGGTTGCGTCCGCGGATATCCATCGATACTCCACTTATTTCCCGCAGCATATTGCCCCATTGCTGCCCCTAGTGTTGCACCTAAAACATCTGAACATTCCGTGTCTGCAAGTGCTGCAATCCCATCAGTTGGAGATTTAAATACTTGCTGATAACTTAGACTAGGATTTTTATTTCTTAGCCCCGCCGTAATCAATGCGGTATAAGTATCCAACATAGCTAAGGTATTAATTTTGTCTTCTAAATTTGTTAGTTGAGCAGCTCTCTGTTCTCCCACAGTCAAAATTGCAGCTAAATTAGAAGCAGGTGCGATCGCAATCGTACCTTTATAATCCAACTGAACACGTGATGCATACTGCGCAGCCCCTAATGCAGCATGTCCACCTTGTGAATGCCCCACAGTTACCCATTTTTTAGCGGCTTGATTACCCAAATAATTACGCGCTGCAACCACTGCATCTGTAATTGAAAATGCAGCGCTCTGCAAGTTTAAGAAAGGATGAGCTTCATTTGAACTTGGCTCACCTAAACCCTCATAATCTGGTGCGACTACCACATAGCCTGCAGCTAACAGCTTATTAATCATGTCTTCAACATGTAGATTTAATGCTGTTTTACTTGGAGCACACTTATCTGCTACACCTGTTGTACCATGCGCCCAAACCACAATAGGCCAACCTGTGATTGGTGGCGTTGTTTTAGGTGTAAATAACAAAGAAGTCGCTTGTACTTCACTTCCATTTACGCCTAACATCCTATAGGTCATTTTGACACTTTGCCCAGTCACTGCTGTCATATCAGACAATGCATAGTTTTCAGGCGTCACGACTAATGGCTGACTAATATTATATTTCGGAATGCCATCCTCGATAACCACAACACTCGTATCGTCATGATCATCATTACACGCAGTTAAAAACAAACTGCTGCTGGCTAAAGCCACGCTTAACCATATTTTTTTCATTTGCTTACCCTTGTCTTCATATTCTTATTAATTGCATCCTTCGCAATCTTTATTTGTACGCTTTTTTATCGTATCAGGCAAGATTTCAACAATTAATATGCAAGTGTATTTTATTTAAAATTAAACACTTACGGTAAAAATCAGTAAATTGATCACATATACAAGTGCCTATTAAATTTCAATTCAATTTGTCATACGCAGCGGCTAATGTTAGATTGCATTTTTATTGAATGACGCAAGCGAATCAGGACATGCAGGCAATTATTCTCGACACAGAAACCCATACTTTAAATGGACAACCCATTGAGATTGCCTACGCCCCCATTCAAATTCAAGATGGCAAAATCAGTCTAGATAAAACTAAAATTTTCGATCAGTTATATCAAGTCGATGAGCCGATTTCATTCGCAGCGATGGCGGTGCATCATATTTTAGAATCGGATTTAATTGATCAACCGCATTACAGCAGTTTTGAATTACCTGCCGAAACCACCTATATCATTGGGCATAATATTGATTACGATATTCGCGCTTTAGAAAAATGTGGTGTGGATACTTCTAAAATTAAAGCCATTTGCACTTTGGCACTTGCACGTCGCGTATGGCCAAACGCCGAAGCACACAATATTTCAGCTTTAATTTATATGATTACCAAAGGCAGCGAAAAAGCGCGTGATATGATTAAAAAAGCGCATCGTGCCGATATGGATATTATTTTAACGGCCAATATTTTGATGCACGAAGTTCATCAATTACAAATTCAAAGTATTGAAGAACTCTACACTGCCTCAGAAGAAGCACGTATTCCACAAATTATCAATTTTGGTAAACATCGTGGTACGGCAATTGCCGACCTTCCTGCCGATTATGTGCAATGGTTATTAAGACAAGAAGATTTAGATCCTTACTTACGCAAGGCGCTCGAAAATACCAGCATTTTGACTTTATAAATGTTTCAAGTGAATCTTATTGCATTTACCTGTCATAAATTATTCATATTATTGTAATTTTCAAAGTCTATGCTTTGCCTTAATTTATTGGGGAAATAAATTAAGGCTCATGTTTAATTATCAAAAAACTCAACTCGGTCTAGATGCATTACAACAGCGCACACGTGATTTAAATGCACGTCAACGTCGTTTATTGGTACTGATTGGTACTGAAGATTTTGATTTACTCGGAGATCAGTTCAAGCAACGTCTTGCACCACCTGAATTGATTGAACAGCTATTAGATATGCACCTGATTGCCCCTGCTGCGCTTGAGCAAGACACTTTGCAACACCAAGAGCAAACGGCTAACATTCTGCTGCAACAAGAGCAAGAGGCATCATCTACCACTTTACACACAGAAATTCATAGCCAACTTGCAAGCAGCACCCCGCAAGCCCATGCTGAGAGTTTGGCAGAACCAATCCGCACCCAACATCTTCAAGTAAATTCAGTTCCTGCATATTTAGAAGCACGTGTTGCAGCTGCCATTAATACAGAACAGCCCGCTGAACAACCTGAACCACAAGCAGAAATACAGCCTGAAATTACTGCCTTGAGTTTTGAAGATGTAAAATTTCTCATGATGGATACTTTACAGCGTCATTGTGGATTAATGGCAAAACAACTGATTCAGCGAATTTTACAAGCGCAGGATATTCGCAGCTTAAAACTCTGCCAAATGCAATGGATTACCTCTTTACAAGAAACTCGTTTGCCGCCAAAAGCACTCAATCAGATTTTGCAGCAAATCAATCACTCCCTACAAAAGCTTAATCCGACTTAAAGCTTAGATTTTTTTACTTAGTTTTAAGTCTTTTTAACAATTAAAACCATGCTCAGGGATATATGGATTAATTTATTTTTATTACTTTTCAACACTTTAAAAACACATATAAATCCACATCTAAACCTTAGATTCATTATCCCTATAAAAGCTAAGACTTTAGCGGCATAGCCCCGACTCATAAAAATCAGCGATATAGTATTTTCCAGAATTGTTGAGGCACAGGGTCATGATGAATCATGCATTTTTTTTAGCGTTTGATGCTTATGACAATCCAATGCAACTCAGTAAAGTTGGCAATTGGGTGATTACCTTTTTAAGCCCAAAAGATCAGGAAAGCCAAATACAGTTAGCGATTACCAATGTGTTGCCGCGTCAAATTTCAGCACATTTACAACCGCGACGCATAGTGATTCAACAAAGTACAGATGCCCAGCTCTGGCAAATCTTGCAAATTGAATGTTTTGATAGTCAAACCAATCAAGAGTTGAGTTTTCAACCCGATGATGACATTGGGCAAGCGGTCATTCAAAAAATTATTCAAGAGTTTGATAAATACGATGTAAATATCCAACTTGTAGAAGATCAGACGGTTTAAAGCGATATGTTTTACACTTAATGAGCACTTTATTTACGTGTGCTTTAAAAATCCTGCGCACAAAAAAGCTCATCGAAATGAGCTTTTCTAAAAATAAAGTAGTCTCACAAATATTTACTCCAACACACGAAAAATACTATCAGACTCGCGGCTTTCAAACAAAAGTTCGATGCTTGGTAAAATCACTTCACCTTCCACAATAATGTGTTCAATTTTGTGAAATAGTGCCAAACCCGCTGCCAATGAAGTTTCTGGGATATTACGTAGCAATGCTTTTGCTTCGTAAATATGGCTAAACTGGTCTTTAACTTTAATATCGATGATTTGCGTCATTGTTGTTCCCTTTTTCTTGACGGAAATTTTTTATACCATAGCTTATAAATTTTTTAAAAAAGTGAGTTGTTAGATTGTTTGACAATGTAGTATTTTTTTAAACTAAATTTAAATTATCTAATAAATTCAAACACATATTTTTTAAAATTTTATTTACAACTTACAAAACCACAGTAAATTTGCTTGTTTTTCATTCTAGCACAGAAAAAACTCGCATTGCTGCGAGTTTTTTTATGTTGGAAGGCTAGTGCTGATTTTATTGTTTGAACAAGAGTTACAAACTCAACGAGCTGTCATTGATCCGTCCAACTGCATCGTAGCGTCTATTACATTGAATGACCTACTGTAGTTTTAATATAGTGAAACTTATTTTTTGCTGCAATAGCCCACTACATTTCAACACATTCACACAGCAAAATTTCAATTGATTTAATTTTCAGTTACGGCATAATTTTATGCGGTTAAAAGCTCCAGCTTTGCGATTAGCTTCTGCATAACTTGGCGATACTTTCAAATAATAAGAAGTCGACGATTATTCAATTAACTCAATTTCATAATCAACATCTTGCAGCATATCTTTATTGTATAGCTTTACCATTGCTGTTGCTTCAGCATAATCGTAGAACAAACCTTCTGCGACGGCTTTACTGCGAAATTCCGTGGTACCAATTTCATTATCATGCGGAACAAAATATAAGTTTTCTGGAATGAGTTTAACGATATAGCCCACGAAGCTGCCCTCAGATTTTTCAGTTTTAAAATATGTGAGTTTTATATGCTGAAAAACGTGATCAGGCTATGGCAAATAAGATCGAATGTTTATCTTAATTTTTTATATACTTTTCAACTATTTTTTATATTACAGTTCAATGCTTATATACTAATTTGGTGCGCTCAGCGGGCACTTTCCGAAATTTAGGGTTTTCTTACTATTCCCTACTATTCCTTATTTTTACTTTATTATTATAGTTTTAGGCACCGCTATTTAACTATATAGTTTCATGTTTCCTTATTATTCCCTATCATTCCTTATAAATCGATTACGCCAAAATTACGCCACGACTTTTTGAGAGATAAATATGGCCACCTTTAGACAAAGGGGTAATGCCTGGCGAGCAGAGCTTAGTGTGAATGGTACTCGGGAAAGTGCGACATTCGATACTAAGACTCAAGCACGCGCATGGGCATCAAAACGTGAAACTGAACTACGAGAGTTATCACGCGGAAAGCTACCTGATTATACATTAAATTGTGCAATTGAAAGATACATTGCGGAAGTGTGTCCAAAGCATAAAGGCTGCGATGCTGAGATTAAGCGATTCAAGGCATTTCAGAAAAACTTCCCTAAGCTGTGCAAAAAGCACATTGCCAAAATTACTACAGATGACTTTGTGACTTGGCGAGATGAGCGACTAAAGAAAGTTAAGCCTGCATCGGTTAGACGTGAGGGAAATATACTGTCAGCTTTGTTTACAGTAGCACGTACAGAATGGAAATGGGTGTATGAGTCACCCATGAGTGATTTAAAGATGCCACCACCGCCTGCACATCGTGATAGACGAATCACAGAAGATGAGATCGAGCGATTGTGTCTTGCTGCCGACTTCAACAATCAGAAACCTGAAAACTTTACTCAGCAAGTTATTATTGCCTTTTTGCTTGCGCTTGAAACAGCTATGCGAGCTGGTGAAATTCGTGGACTAACTTGGGATCGGGTTTATTTAAAAGATAGGTATGTCACGCTTGATGAAACAAAGAATGGTACAAAGCGGCACGTTCCACTTTCTAAGCGTGCCGTTGAACTACTTGAATTGATGAAGGGAATAGATAGCCATAACGTATTCACTGTGAAAGATGCTAGTTTTGATACGCTTTGGCGAAAGTTAAGAGATAAGTGTGAAATTGAGGATTTGCATTTTCACGACTCAAGACATGAAGCATGCACCAGACTTGCTAGAAAACTTGAAGTATTGGACTTGGCGAGAATGATTGGTCACAAGGATTTACGCAGCCTCATGGTTTACTACAATGCAACTGCAAGCGAGATTGCAAATCGATTGGATTAGCTTTAGCCGCATTTTAATGTATCCTAAAACAGCAAACCCCAGCACGCCGAGTTGCGTAGGGTTTGCACCAAAAGCCATCACTTGAGGGCTTTCTTATACGCATTGCCAAGCTTCACATCATAAGAATTTCTAGCATAAGCGGGACCATTGTAGCCACGTGCAAATGCTTTCCAGTCTTTGTTTTTTAGTGCGTTTACTAAGCCATTTACTTTGATAAAACGACACATTGCTTCAAGCTGTGATGCTTCATCACGGTACATGGCATTGATGAAATTTTGCAGAGTCGGATAGCCCAAAACTTTCCAGTGATAGCCCATGACTTGACCAATGCCCCATGATGCAGACTCTAAAGCTGATTCACGATGATATTGAGCAGCTGCATTCAAACGTCCGTGCTGTGCGGAATATAAGCCATAGTTACCCGTGGTTTTGCTGCACAGATCAGGACGCTCTCGCATGGCCTTGTCTAATGTAGCTGCTTTACCGTTAGCAATCAGCCGTTGCCGAAATACATGCCGCTCAAACAGAATCACTGGCGTGCCATCTACATTAAAGCCTGAGCCTTTGCACTCAACTTCAATCACGGCTTTTAATGCTGCGACTTCGATACCAAGTTTTGAGGCTTGTGCTTGAATCTGTGCTTCAGTTAATTTCTTGCTCATCATTCTCTCCATGCAATTCAGGCTGATATTTCAAGCGGGAGAAAACACTTAGCACATTGTTCAGAAAGCCAAGCCATAGCACCCAAGAATGCGGTAATAGCTCTTTAATTTCTTGTGGTACTGCTGCCCAAAACTGTGGAAAGTTAGAACCAAACAACCACAACAATTCAAAAGCCGCATACATCAAGACGTAAAAAAAGGCGCTTAATGCGCCTACTTGTACTGATTTGAGTTTCCAAGCTTGTTTCCAGTTATCTATCAACTTCATTACACTCTCCATTTCTACACATCATTTTGCGCATGTTGATTCTGTGCAATTCTGCTGCACGCTTGTTTTCTAAAAACTTAAAGATCAGATTCACAATAAAGCCGCCTAATGCCACAGCAAAACCTAACCACGGCAAAATGTCTATTGATAAAAGCCAAGCGATGAAGCCACCGCCTGCCCCAAGATATGTGGTTTTACTTGCTGCTGCTGATACTGTTGCTGCAATTTCCGCAGCGGCTTGCTTCGTTTCAGACACGATGCCCCCTTAAATTTTGGCAATAAAAAAGCACCCGAAGGTGCTGTGTTAGATAGCTTGAATCCTTGATGCAAAAGCCGACCAGTTGGGTGCTGCTTGGTATGCTGCGACAGACCCCGCTGGAACCTTGAAAATACATGCAGCATTTAATGATTGAAATGATGTTGAGACTATTGATGGTGGAGTTGTTGCTCTAACAATTATCTCCAAACAAGATGACCATAGTTGAAATGCGTTTCCAGCAATTGTTTGTATTGATGATGGCAAATCGAGAGATGACGCTGATGACCAACCCGAGAAACACACCGCGGGGATGTTAGAAATACCTTCTGGGATTACTAAACTTAACGCATTGCCCCAGCCTTGAAATGCATTATTTCCAAGTGATGTTAGCGATTGTGGTAGTAATAAGAATTTAGACTGAGCCCAATCTACAAACGCATAACTACCGATTGATGTAACCCCTTCTGATATGGTTAATCCTGTAACTCTCCTCCATATCGAACTATTGCTTGAGTGTGATCTCATAGCATCTGAGCCTATTGCTCCGTTGATATTGATTGTCACATCTCCGATATTGCCAGGGAAGTTTTGAGAATCCCCTGAGAATGCGATCATTGCACTTTGCACTTGGCTTGGCGCAAAAATCTCAATAGTCTTTGTTGCTGCATCTTTTTCAGCAGTCACTGTAACTTTTTGTCCGCCAGTATAATTAGATGAAAAAGGGACTGTAAAGTCCCCATTTGCGTCCGCTACACCTGTATAAATAGCCATTCTTACTCCTGAATTTCA
>NZ_SJNS01000019.1:0-50923 GCF_004331005.1 Acinetobacter sp. ANC 5045
GCATGTATTTACTCAACCAGGCAATCCACAGCAAAATGCATATGTTGAGCGATTTAATCGTACAGTACGTTATGAGTGTCTAAATCAATATTTATTTCGAGATCTGAGCGAGGTGCAGGACTATACAACTGACTGGCAGTACTTTTATAATCATGAACGACCTCATATGTCAGTAAATGGTTGTCCACCTATTTTTAAACAATAACAAGGCTTTAGATTTTCTACCCATTAATTCAATTAAAAATGGGGGTATTACCATACAGAGCACATGGTATAAAGAACGCTTCTTTACAGCAACCTTAACCTAAAAATTTCAGCTTATTAAAAGCTTTAATAGGCAGACGTGATGTTTACCTAGGTAGTTTATTACGGGAAAAGAATCTACTTAAAAGGCGCAGTCCACTCATATAAGCTAATAAATAACCATATAGACCCAAAATCCACATTGAAATAGGATTTGAAATTACTACAAACTATTTCTTCAATGGTGAACAATCAGACTTATTATTGTTGGGGTTATTTCATTCGTACAAGTTTAAAAAAGCAAGTTAAGCTGCTGCATATGTAGATTTGGTTCCAGTACATCAGCTGTCTGGCAGTTCGGCTAACAAGCAAAAGTCACTTATCAAAAGCAGATGACAGTAAAATACGCTCAGTATTGTATATGTCAACCTTAACAGCGATTCAATAGAATCCACACATTGAAGCTTTATATCAATAATTATTAAGTCAGGATAAAAATTAAAGGTGTGCTTTAGGTGTTGCAATGCGCAAGCTTATACGTCTGTGTTATGGCGTTTTAAAACATCAGACTGCCTATCAAAAAGATTATTTATTGGTCTAATAATCTCAAAACCTGATTGGTTACCAAGACGGCATCTTGTTTTTTACGGTGTTTTCTAAATAACTGAAAATTATGCACATTACCTTGTGCAATGGCTGTTGATATAATCTGGCTAGTTTTATAGTGCATCGTCAGCTAGGCTTTAATCGTATGACGTTTTTTCTTGCCGCTATAGTAATTTTTCTGTTTTTTGGGACGTTCTATCGTCATTTCAGTGGCATCAATCACGATAACTTCCCAATCTACACCTTCACCTTTTCGTAACTTTTTAGGTAAATGAAATTTATCGGATTTAATTAAAAGGTTTTCAATCTTTTGAATAATGCGTGAAGCCCTTGATTCATGGATACCATAGGTCATCGCAACATGGAAAAGTGTGCGATATTCGTGCCAATAGCTTAAGGTCATCAACAGCTGATCTTCAAGCAAAAGTATTGAGGGTCTTCCTCGTCGACTATCACTTTGAGCGGCTCTCAATACTTAAAGCACTTCTGCAAAAGTTGAGGGTTGTATTCCGATAAGTCGTTTAAACTGCTGACTTAGCAGTGTTTTTACTTTTGAGTAGTTCATGCAACAACGATAACCGAATACGGCTTATTGATCGCTACAAAAAATAATCACTAGATTGGTCGTTTTTTGATTTATGCAAGAGATCTATTTTATAGTATAATCAAAAAATGCAATCATTCTTTATTTTTAATATGTTTGACAAAGTATTAAAACAAATTACCGTAATTTCTGTTGTTTTGGTTACTGGTTGTGGTGAAGAAAATTATAGAGTTGGAGTAACTGTTGGAGGTTCTGGCTCTGGGCAGAATACTGGAACTGGTTCGACTCCCCCATTACTATCAGATCCAACTTCCCCTTTGCCATCAACTGGGGATGAAAATGAAATGCAAGACAGGTTCGTTGTATGGACTCCTGTAAATAATATGCATTATTGTGCCCCTTTAGAAATTTCATTTCATCTTGTAAACAAGACAACTAACGAAATACTTCCTGATGGTTACGGAACTGATCTAAGTTATATAGAGCCGAATGATTTACATAATTTACATTTACAAGCACATATTAAGAATTTAAGCTCAGAAACTGTTTACCAGTATAATCATGACTGTAAATCCGGCTTTACTTTACAAGATCAAAACCTGATTCCGTTCAATGAAAATATTGAAGTATCTTGTACTCAGAATCAGAGTTTACAAATATATAAACCGTATGAAGAAAAAATATTTGATCTTAAATATAATTTGCCTTTTAAAGATCAAACATGGACTATCAGTTATAGAACTTTTTTCAGCATAAATCGCGTTGTAAATCGACCAGACTCTCAAACTTGCGAGGCTAGGGAAATTTCATTAAAAATTGAAGAAATGTGATGTAAAGTTTTTTAAAATATAATATAAAAACTTTTTAGATGGGCTATAAACGCACAATGGAAAGTAAATTTAATTTGAATGAATCTGATATAGATGCTTATTTAGTTGATAAAAATAAAGTCCTCTCATCAGAATCAAAATCTACATTAGAATATACACTAAAAGTTATGGGAGAACTTACTCATTGGTTAGTCAAATCAGGAATTGGCTATAGTGAGTTTTCTAATGCAATTCGTCCCCTCTTCTATAATGAGGCTATTAAAGAATTAGAACATCTAGGTCAAAAAAAAACTGACTCTTCGATTAGTTTACTTTCAGGTTTAAATAGACGGGATGTTAGTCAAATTAAGCAAGAGAATGGAGGTAAACATACTATAATCCCTCTGACTTATAGAAATACTATGCCAATCAGCGTGCCTGCTCGAGTCGTTGCATTATGGGTGCACCAAGATTTGCCGTATATATTACCCCTTACTGGTAATGAAAATAGTTTTGAAGGGTTAGTCAAACAAATTTCTAGAGACAAACATCCCCGATCTATTTTATTAGAGTTACAGAGGATTGGACTGGTAACAGAAGCAGGGGGAAAAGTAATTTTACATCAAAAAAGTTTTACACCTGCTCCTGAAGCTCATCAAGCAAAACAGATTCTGGCTGAAAATTTATCTGATCATATCGCTGCTGGCGTTCATAATTTGACTGAAAATCAAAACTATTTTTTAGAACAAGCGATTTTTGCAAATGAATTGACTGAAGAGTCTATTAACTATTTGAAAGAAAGGGTTGTTGAATTATGGGGAAAATTTTCCAAAAGTTTATTGGCCGAAGCAATAGAGCTTTGCCAAAAAGATGAAGGTCAAATTGATGCAAATCGTCGATTTAGAGTCGGAATTTTTGAGTATGATACAATGGATATAAATAAAAATTAATATCGTAGTCTTTTAATAAGACTTACGCATTATTATTTATAGATTCTCTGTGGTATTAGATGATTTTTATCAAGAATAAAGTCCTGAATGGGTTAGATCTGTATGCCTATTTAAGTTCTGTGCTCAAAAGGTTACCGACAAACCCGGTACGGTTCAGTTGTTGCGTACCATGTGGATGATACACAACTGAATATGCGTATCAGGGTAAATTGTATTGATTGCATCAGGAAAGCCCTTCAGTCCATCTACGCAGGCAATCAGAATATCCTTTAAACCACGATTTTTCAGTTCTGTAAGGACTGAGAGCCAAAATTTAGAACCTTCGTTTTCTGACATCCACATACCTAATAAGTCTTTCTGTCCGTCTGTATTGACACCTAATGCTAGATACACCGCTTTGTTAATAATCGTACTATCTTGACGCACTTTCACCACGATACAATCCATATAGACAATAGGATAAAGGGCATCCAATGGTCGATTTTGCCATTCTATTACTTGTTCTTTAACTACATCCGTCACTTTGGAAATAAGCGTTGGGGAGAGATGGCTCCGTAAATTTGAACAACACCTATAAGTGATATTTTGCTCCCCAAATGATGTTATAAACATCGATATATGGAGTATTTTATGGCACGTAGACCAAGAAGAAATCATTCAAATGACTTTAAAGCTAAGGTAGCACTTGCTGCAATTAAAGCAGAAAAAACACTTGCTGAATTGAGTGCTGAATTTGATGTTCATCAAAACCAAATTATCGACTGGAAAAATCAATTGATTTCGGCTTCCTCGCAAGCCTTCGATCAATCAAAAGCTCCAGCAGAACCACCCATTGATCTAAAAAAACTACATGCAAAAATCGGTGAGCAGGCATTAGAAATTGATTTTTTAGAAGGTGTGTTGAAGAAACTGGGCCGCTTCAACCACAAAAGTTAATCGACGACTCACTTCAGATTTCAGTATCTAAGCAAGCTAAGCTACTGAAAGTCTCCCGTGGTTGTTATTACTATCGCCCAAAACCTGTGAGTGCATCAGATCTGAAGCTGATGCGCTGTATTGATGAATTACATATGCAATACCCTTTTGCAGGTAGCCGTATGATGCGTGATTTATTGAACCGTCAAGGACATCATATAGGACGACGTCATACACGTACTTTAATGAAGAAAATGGGCATTAATGCGTTATATCGTAAACCAAATCTAAGTCAGGCCAATGAAGCTCACCGTAAATATCCATATCTACTCAAAGGATTGAATATTCAACGGAGTAATCAAGTGTGGGCAACGGATATAACATATATCCCTATGGCAAAAGGCTTCGTCTACTTATGTGCTGTGATTGATTGGCACAGCCGTAAGGTGCTTGCTCATAGCGTATCGATTAGTATGGAGGTTGCATTTTGTATAGAAACATTAAATGAAGCTATTGAAAAATATGGCCGACCTGAAGTCTTTAATACAGACCAAGGCAGTCAATTTACCAGTAATGCGTTTATTGAAGTGTTAAAATCAAATGACATCCAAATCAGCATGGACGGTAATCTTGCGCACATCGCTGCTCATAGGTCGATAATGTAATGATTGAACGATTATGGCGGAGCGTTAAATACGAGGAGGTTTATCTCAAAGCCTACAGCAATGTTTTTGATGCGAAAAAGCAATTAAATGCATATTTTGAATTTTATAATTTGAAACGACCTCATTCGAGTCTGGACAAAATGACTCCAGATCAGTTTTACTATGACCAGCTACCACAACAAAATAAGGTAGCTTAACTAGAGCAGAACATCACTTATAAATAAGCTTTTAGTTGTTCAAACAAGTGGGACTACCTCTCTTGATGGTCTTCACCCAATTCAAACTGATCATTTGCCGTTTGAGTATGGTCATTAACATTGATTTGTTGGTGTGCCTTATCATCAGACACACACAAGGTGGTTTGATGGTGGCCAAAATGAAAACTTTGTTGAGTCACGACTTGAGCTTTTTGTTCTTCATGGTCGCAAAAAGCTGCCGCCACGTTCCATAGACTTTGGAACATGAATAAAGCAACTAAGACGCTAATCCACGTGGTAGAACGCATAATGTCGTACTGAAATAAAGTGACGCTATTGTAAAGCCTAGACTAAGTCTAAGGTCAAGTCTTTTTAATGACTATGTTCGTGTTGGTGTGGATGGCATTCATCTTCTTCAATCTGTAAAGTCACTTGCGTAATCCCATGCTCATGCCCCAATAACTCTACAGCTTGGTGGTATAAAGCTCTTTGATTTACATCGGGTGCAATCAAATGCGCTGTTAAATGCACGTTTTTAGAACTAATAGCCCAAACTTTAAGCTGATGAATGCCTTGTACACCCTCTAAAGCCAGCAAGTCATTACGTAAAGATTCAATATCAATTTCACTTGGCACACCTTCGAGCAAAATATTGATACTTTGTTTCAGTAGCACCCAAGTTCGAGGTAAGACCCAAAAGCCAATCAACACAGCAATAATGGTATCTACCCACATCCAACCCGTGAAATAAATCACCAGTGCGCCAATGATCACACCCACAGAACCTAAGGCATCACTGAGCACCTCAAGATAAGCCCCTTTCACATTTAAGCTGTCTTGGCTGCTCGACACCAAAATTTTCATTGAAATCAGATTGATGATTAAACCCAAAGCCGCAACAATCAGCATGCCCAAGCTTTGAATTTCAGGTGGCTGACTAAAACGCTGATAAGCTTCATATAAAATGTAAATGGCTACCACAAACAACATCATGGCATTAAACAAAGCTGCCAAAATTTCAAACCGTTGATAGCCAAAAGTACGTTTATCATCGGCAGGCTTTTGCCCAATTTTGATAGCTGCTAAAGCAATGGCTAAAGCAGCGGCATCGGTAAACATATGCGCTGCATCGGACAGTAAGGCCAAACTTTGTGTGATAAATCCTGCAACCACTTCCACAATTAAAAAGGTAAACGTCAGGGCAAGTGCAATGGTTAATTTCTTGGCATTTTTTGCAGTCACTTCAACATGACTGTGATCATGGTTATGAGAACCACTCATGTAGGGCTCCTTATCATTTTATTTAACGGAATGCTTCAGCATTGAAATCGAAGCTTTTTTAATTTAAAAATTACTCGATTCAGCATACTCGGTTAAAACGATAAAATCATCTTTCATGTGAATACGTCTTTATTTGCGGCGTTTTTTACCTGTTAAAAAGTTCATCGCCTGCGTATAACATGTTGGTGTAATACGCTGTACCAGATCAATTATTTTGGCATCTGTTCGGCTTTGTTGCGCAAATATTTAATAACTATATGATTTAAAAGTTTTTATTATTTTTATCCAAAATTAAATTTATTTAAATCAGATGCTTACATATTTAAGCAACAAAGCCTCGGCTAACTAATTTTTTTTTAGCTTGGTTAGTTATTTTGTCAACTTAATATTTCACAAAAAATTCACTATTAAATACATACTCTTTACTTGGAAGTAAAATGCTGAAATTTATGACTGAAAAAAATGAGCTAATGCTTTCAAGTTAGATTAAATAAATTGTACCAAATATAAATTTATATAGGTGTATTCTTCAATGGCTATAGAGTTTGTTTCAAAATCAAAACTACCGACTGCATTTGGCGATTTTGAAATTATAGCATTTCAAGACCAAAGTACTGGTGAAGAACATATCGCTCTTGCCAAAGGCATGGGTACTATTTCTAATCAACCTGTACTCGTTAGAATTCATTCAGAGTGCTTAACAGGTGACGCTTTTGGATCACTCAAATGTGATTGTGGCCCCCAATTACATTCAACCATGAAAATGATTAATGATGCAGGTCAAGGTGTGATCTTATACTTGCGCCAAGAAGGTCGCGGCATAGGACTAACCAATAAAATTCGAGCTTACGCCCTTCAAGACCAAGGACATGATACTCTTGACGCCAATTTATTATTAAATTTACCAGCAGATGCTCGTAAATATGATATGTGTACCATTATGTTAGATTATTTAAAAATAAAGAATGTAAAACTCATTACAAATAATCCCCTTAAAATTAAATCTTTAACTGATTTAGGAATTAATGTTGTTGAACGTATTCCTTTAAAAGTTGGTTTAAATATCTTTAACAAAGCTTATCTTGAAACAAAGCAAAAACGCATGTCACATCTATATGATAATAGTGATTTTTAAAAGCGATCACTTTTTAGAAAATATCCACGTATAAAGCTCCATCTCCCTTTCGGGAGAAGGCCAAGATAAAATATTGTTTTATATTCAATTATGGTTTTAAAGAAGATTTATGAAAGGTGCCTGACTATTCTTTATTTTGTCTCAGTATCTGTGCAAAAACCGTCACTTTTTCTAAAGTCGCATTCATTCCCTTATTAAAAAAAGTATCGACAAGCGCTGAACCAATGATAATAAGATCTACTTTATTGGCTAGTGCTTTAACATGGTTTTCATTTTTGATTCCAAAACCAATTGCAACAGGAATATTAAAAATCGGCTTAATTTCAGTCATCTTTTTCTCAAGATTAGATAGATTGAAGTCTCCTCCTGTTAATCCATTTTCTGCAACATGATATAAAAACCCTGTCGCGCGCGCTGAAATTTGCTCTAACCTTTCAACTGGGGTCGTCGGCGCGGTCATTACAATTAAATGCATATTTTTTTCATTTAACTGCACTTCAAAGTTTTCTCGATATCCATATGGAGCATCTAAAATCAATATTCCATCTATAAGATTTTCTGTTTCGGCGATAAGTGTCTCGAAGCCATATTGCATCATCGGATTTAAATAAGTCATGAAAATTATTGGTGTCTGGTCATCATGTAGCCTGATTGCTTTTACCAACTCAATGGTCTGTTTTACCGTTTGACCTGCACCTAAAGCCCGAAGATGCGCTGCCTGAATGATCTCTCCATCTGCCACTGGATCAGAAAATGGAATACCCACTTCAATAATGTCAGCCCCTGCTTGACCCAATTGGCTTAACAGACGACAACTTTCTGTAAAATTAGGATCTCCAGCAGTAAAATAACAGACCAGACCGCTTCGATTTTCCAGTTTCAATTGCTCTAATTTTTGATCTAGACGGTTCATGCTGTAGCTCCTGCAAGATATTTTTTTACCGTGTTTAAGTCTTTGTCTCCTCTGCCACTTAAATTGACAATAATGATCTGTTCTGGTTGCATTTCTTGAGCAAGTTGAATCGCATATGCAATCGCATGGGAACTCTCAAGCGCAGGAATAATGCCCTCCTGTTGGCTTAAAAGCTGAAATGCATTTACGGCTTCTTGATCGGTTATAGCCGTGTATGTCACACGTCCTGTTTCAAACAGAATGCCATGCTCAGGACCAACACCAGGATAATCTAAGCCAGCTGATATAGAGTGTCCATCTAAAATCTGCCCATCTGAATCTTGTAATAAATAGGTTAAATTGCCATGCAGCACACCGACTTGACCTTTGCAAATAGAGGCGGCATGTTCATCGCTATTTATTCCTTTTCCACCTGCCTCAACGCCAAACATTTTGACATTCAGATCTTCTAGAAAGGGATACATCAACCCTAGTGCATTTGATCCCCCACCAACGCAAGCAACTAGAGCATCAGGCAGTTTATTTTCTTTGAGAAGTATTTGGTTTCTGGCTTCTAAACCAATAATTTTCTGAAATTCTCTGACCATGGTGGGATATGGATGAGGGCCTGCACCCGTACCCAATAGGTAATAGGTTGTATCCACATAACAAATCCAGTCACGTAATGCTTCGTTCATGGCATCTTTTAAAGTCCCACGACCTTTTTGAACACTTCTGACTTCAGCACCGAGTAATTTCATACGTTCAACATTCATTTGTTGGCGCTGAATATCTGTTTCTCCCATAAAAATGGTACATTTCATCTTAAACAGTGCGCAAACCGTTGCTGTTGCAACACCATGTTGTCCAGCACCCGTTTCTGCAATGATTCTGGTTTTCCCCATAAATTTGGCTAATAAGATTTGCCCTACACAATTATTGATCTTATGCGCACCCGTATGGTTTAAATCTTCTCGCTTGAAATATATTCGAGCGCCGCCTGCATAAGCTGTTAGGTTTTTTGCATAAAAAAGAGGACTCGGACGACCAACAAAGTCCGTTAAAATCTGCTGATATTCAGCCCAAAATTCAGGTTTGTGTCGAACAGTATTAAAGGCTTGCTCTAATTCTTGAAGTGCTGGCATTAAGCTCTCTGGCATGTAACATCCACCAAATTTACCAAAAAATCCCAAGTCATCAGGACCATTACCTGTATAAGGGGTTGTCATCTCATATCTCTTTTACTATCAAAACTTGTTCGATCTTAAAATATTTTCATTTTTCTGATAATTGATATATTTTGAGCTTATGGTGTTAGAAAATTTTACAACATGAAACGCAGAACATTACCTCCGCTTAATGCTTTAAAAGCTTTCGAAGCTGTGGCTAGAAATAAAAGTTTCAGCTTAGCTGCCGAAGAATTATGTGTAACCCATAGCGCGATTAGCCATCAAATAAAGCAGTTAGAAGAATGGTTGGATAAAAAATTGTTTATTCGGCATTCCTCTACCATTTCTCTGACAACGGATGCAGAAGAATTATCTAGAGTTTGTACGCAGCTTTTTAATCGTTTAGAACAATGCGTCTTTGAGTTAACAAATAAAACGTCAGAGGTAGAAGTGGTAATAGGCGCTTCTCATAGTTTTATGGCAAATTGGCTGATTCCTCGATTAGAAAAGCTCGAAGTCATTTATCCCAATATCAATATCAAATTAATGACATGTAATGACTTAAAATTGTTAGAAAAAGAGAAAGTTGACATATTTATCAATAGCGTCAGTGAGCATCATCTACTTCCCAACTTTTTGAATAAATATCTGTTATTTCCCGATAACATGGGTCCTATTTGTAATCGTGAAATAAATCTTCTTCATTCCGTAAATGATCTTTTAAACTATCCATTACTTCATACCCACTCAAATAAAAGTGCATGGCATACATGGTTCGATCAGTTTCAAATACGCTTTTCCCCAAAAGCGAATGAACGTTATTTTGATAGTCTGAATTTAATGATAGAAGCTGCCGTGTCTGGGTTAGGAATTGCCATAGCACCTCAAATTCTAGTAGAAAAAGAAATGTTAAATGGAAGGATCATTGCCCCTTTTGGTTTTATCTATTGTGACTATAATTTTTATGCAATGGTCAGAAAAAATAACGAAAATCGTGATGTTATGAATATCATTGATTGGTTAATGGCCGAGGAAAAAAGTTAAACATTTAATCTTTGATTTGAAAAATTCTATTCATTTTCTCATCTATAACGTCTATTTCACATTCTGTTCACGCTGTGCTGCCTAAGGTATAAACATACACTTCATACGGACACTGATGATGAGACTTGTAAAAACACTAATTGCTACAGCCTTATCCTTGCCGCTTCTGTTGTTAGCCGGATGTAAAAGTATTCCCAGTTATTCAGCCGATTACGCCCAATCCAGAAACGGTATTCAGGGGATAGCGCTGGATCAGGCTAAAGCTCAGGATATCGGCCTCCGCTTTACCTCAGCCTTTAATACCTTGGGCACACCGGAATTTGTGGAAAGAGCCGGATCGCTGTATGCCGACCAGCTGTTTATTAACGATACCCTATCGCAATTTTCATCTCGCCAAAATCTACTCGAGCACTTTCAAGGCATGAACAAACGGGTCAGCAAGGTCAGCGTCAAGCTTTTAAACGCTTCTTATCATCAGGACTCTGCCTATGTGCACTGGCATATGGCCTATGATTTTAAAATGTTCGGCACGACCCGCAGTATGGACTCTTACGGTATCAGTGAAATCAAGATCAACGAAAACAACATGATTATTTTCCAGCAGGATTTCTGGGACCCTGCGAATGGCCTGTACCGTTCCCTGCCTTATGTTGGAGGGGTCTACTCATGGCTACTGCCTTTCAAAAAATAGCGATTAGTACAGCGTTAGTGATGGGATGTAGCTTCTGTCCATGGGCACAGGCACAAAGCCTGAATCAATGCGGCAATGGTCCGCTAATGGTGGGTCAAAAACAGGTCGGTATGGCCAGTTATTTTGCTGAAAACTGTAGCCAGTCCTGGGAAAAACAAAATATACATATGGACTTTTCCTATACACAGAATATTCCGGAATGGGCATTTAAGCGTGCGGCCACACATTTACTGAAACGTAATGTTAAAGACGCAAAAATACTTGCTCTATTCAACCCAATCACCGATTTGTATCGTCCGGTCAGATCAGGCGACCTGTACCGTTTAAAATACAACCATGCTACACAGACCCTGAGCTTATCCTTGAACCAGCAAAGTTTAGGGCAGCTTAAACATCCTCTGGCACAACAATATTTTAATATATGGCTGGGTCCCCAGCCATTTAGTGCTAAATTAAAACAGCAATTATTAAATTAGTATCTGCCGCTATGTCGAAACATTTTATACTGATGGTTGAAGACCATTATGAACTGGCCTCTACCCTATGTGAGTTTCTGGAAGAACATGGCTTTGTGGTTGATCATGCCCGCAATCTGAGTGCTGCTAGACAATTACTGAAACAGCAACGCTACCATATCTTGCTACTAGACATTAATTTGCCTGATGGTTCTGGTTACGAATTGTGCGAGTGGTTACGCAATGAAGAGGGGTTGGACTTACCTGTCCTGATGCTTACCGCTCGGGATACCTTGGATGATAAACTCAAAGGCTTCAATTCCGGCACGGATGATTATCTGGTCAAGCCCTTTGACTTTAACGAGCTGGTAGTTCGGGTCAAGGCCCTGATCAAACGCTCCCTGGGTGAAGTATCTAGCAGTCGTCTGCAAATTCATGACCTAATTTTGGACCCGGCAACACAGCAGTTAACTCGAGCTGGGCAGAACATTGAATTGCCTCCGATTCAGTTTAAACTTTTGAAGCTATTGATGCGTCATTCTCCTAAAGTACTGACCAAACAGGAAATTATGATGCAGCTTTGGGGTGACGAAGAGCCAGAAAGTGATGCTCTGCGCAGTCATATCTATAATTTACGCAAAATGGTCGATAAACCCTTTGAACAAAAGCTAATTCACACCATATCTGGGATTGGTTTAAAGATTGCTTTCGAAGATGAAGCCTAATTTAGGTACACAACGACAATCAGTCCAGTGGTGATTGCTAAGTCAACATTCTGATGAGTGTCAAGATAATATTGCCTGTCAAACAGCTCCACACGCCAACCTAGCTGTTTGCATAGCTTTTGCACCAATTGCAATCCAATACCATGCCCTTTGATTTCCAATTGTAACTGCTGACCAGACAGTTCCTGAACTTTAGAATTGTTAGGTAAAGGCATGCCGACTCCATTGTCAGCAATCAGTACTTTATTTTTTTCCATAATCACATCAATTTCTGTGCCCTGTGAATAGTTCAGCGCATTGCGCAGAATATTGCCAAACACCATTTTGGTCATGGATGGATAAAGTTTACGCGGCTGTTCATCGAGGTCTTTTTGCAGGTCTATCTGCATGCCTTTGTTATGACTGACACTCTCCAGATCCTGCACCAGATTGTCCAGACATTCTGAAAGCATGGTCGGTTCAGCAGTTAAAGTGTTGGTGGTATTGCGGGCAATGGCCAGCAAGGTATCGACCAGCAGCTGCATGTCTTCAATGGTGTTATGCAGGCGGGTAAAGGACTTGTTGTCGCCATAGCGTGCCTGACACAGCTGCACATTGCCTTTTAAAATGGTCAGTGGCGTGCGTAGCTCATGGCTGACATCTCCGGTAAATTCACGCTCACGCTGAATAAATTCGCTTAATACCTGATGATATTTTTCCAGCGCCTGCTTGAGGTATTCAGCTTCCAGATTAGAGTCGGTGCGGATGTCCTGAAATGGCGAAGCCTGATTTTTCTGATGTTCCCAGTCGATATATTCCAGCGCATTGGCCAGACGGGTAATCGGGGAAAAATAGCGCCGGGCCCGACGGTTCCACCACCACAGCACACTATATAGCACAAACAGGCTGACCATCAGCGGTGCCAGACCAAACAGCCACACCAGCTTGTTGACGTTGCTTTCGCCAAACACCAGCAGCACATGCTGTCCGTCTTTTTCACCATACACGGTCATGCGCTCCTTGCCATCGACAAAATGCCGATTCACCCCTTGCTCAAGTGACATATTCTTAAATTGGGAGGGTGGCACGGTGTTCCAGCGGTAACCATACAGGTTTTTGGTATCGGGCAATTCTGCAGCAGGATTACGTTCTAATCGCTGCCAGTAGTGTGACATTTCCTGTTCTAGCGCCGTTCTGAGCAAAGAACCTTTAATCACCCAGGCACTGAAGCCAATCCCAATCACCACAGACAAGGCAATGAATCCGATTTGCAGCCAGTAATAGCGGTTAAACACCTCACCCAGAGGATGATCGTGTTTGTCCCTGAACAGCTTTAACATTGGCGCATTCCCCGCTACCCCATCCGATTCGCCATTCAATTATACGGTTTTCTTTTTAAACAGAAAGTGACCGATCACCCACTCGCGTCCATGCTCATAACCGAACAGCTCGGCACAGGCCATAAAGAAAATCCGCCAGCGTTGCCACCAGATTGCGGCATCCGCGCCATAAGTTTTTTCAAACAAGGGCTTTAGCTCGGCCTGTTTAGCATCCATATTTTCTAGCCAAGCATTTGCGGTACGTTCATACTGCGTACCCGCCCATTGCCAGTGCTGCTCTAATTGCAAATGCTGCTGAAAATGTAGAAAGGTCGACGCTGCCGGCATCAGTCCGCCACTAAAGAAATATCTCGACATCCAGTCGAATTCATTTTTCACTTCAAACGGATAATGCAGGAAACGGTGACAGAAAATATGGCACCAGAGCAGACCATCCGCTTTCAGCCAGCTGCTGATATTTTCAAACAGTTTCTGGTAGTTGCGCACATGTTCAAACATTTCCACCGAAACCACGCGGTCAAAGGACGCGGGTTCCAGTTGCAGCACATTGACGTCGCAGGTGATCACCGTCAGGTTCTGCAGTTTTTTCAGACGCGCCTGTTCCTGAATATACAGGCGCTGGGTCGAGGAATTCGACACCACCGTAATGTGAGCCTTGGGATAATGCTCGGCCATATACACACTCAACGATCCCCAGCCACAGCCAATTTCCAGAATATCCTGTCCATCTTTTAACTGTGCACGCTGGCAATAGCTGGCAAGTGCCGCTTCTTCCGCCTGATCCAGCGTGGTATGAGTATGTTCAAACAGGCTAGCGCTGTATTTCAGACGCTTGCCCAGCACCGCCTGGAAAAATGCGGTGGGCAGTTCATAGTGCTGTTCATTCGCCTTGTCAGTCTCGATGGCAATCTCGCTATTTTTCAGCATATGCAGCACATCCATATAGCGCCGAGCTGCCAGTGCCGGGTCAAAGCGTCCTTCTTGTGCCAGACGTTTTTTGCTTAGGCTGCGAATGCCCGCGCGAATCACAGAATCGGGCAGCTTGCCGCTTTCGACCAGTTTTAAAGATTGTTGAATCATAAAGTCCATGTATTTACCTACTATTTGGGTGGCCACGGAATAAACATTGAAGTTCGTCGTTGATAGTCTTTATAGTTGTCGCCGCGATGTGCCAGCGCCTGTTGTTCACTAAAGGGAATCCCGGTGATGTAGTACAGAAACAGCCACATCAGCAGCGGATAAATCCATAATTCATAGCATCCTGCTGCCAGACCGAGCACAGGATAAGCAAACCAATGCAGCCATTCAAAAAAATAATTCGGATGGCGCGAATATTTCCACAAACCCTGATCCATGGTTTTACCTTGATTCTGTGGATCTAGCTTAAAACGGTAAAGTTGCTGGTCGGCAGTGCTTTCGCCTATCAAAGCGGATAGCATGATCATGCCCGCCACAATCACAGTGACCAAAGTCCAGTCATTCCACTGCTGGGTCGGAAGACTCAACAGCTTCAGCATTGGGTAAGAAAACAGTAGAGCCAAACCTGCCTGAAATATAAAAAACACCAGAAAACCAAGATGCTGATAATCCCCCATCGCTCGGCGCATGTTGGCATAACGCGTGTCTTCTTGGGTTTCACTGGCATAGCGCCGTAACAGATGCCAAGTCAGCCGTGAAAACCAGATCCCACTCGCCAGTCCCAGAAATAAGCGAACCAACATCGGTGCACTGTCAATTGCCCAAGCGGCAATAATCACATTGAGGGCAATACTGAAACTCCAAGCGACATCGACCAGCCCTGCTCTGCGGTTATAGATCACCAGCAGCCAGCTACAGAGCATGATAAAGACATTCAGCATCAGTAAATTCAGCAGCATTTCGTCCCTCCTGTTTTATCTTGGCTTAGTAGGCACTGGCTTCGAACAGCAGATGTACATCACTGATCACGCCTTCGCGGAAGCCACCTTCGCAATAACACAGATAAAAATCCCACATGCGGATAAAACGCTCATCAAAGCCAAGCCCAAGTACCTGATCATGCTGCTGCAAGAAACGCTGACGCCAACACTTCAGGGTTTGTGCATAGCTTTGACCAATATCTTCCAGATGTTTGAGACGAAGTTTTTGCTCAGAAGCCGTTTGCGTCATAACACTGATACATGGAATAAAACTACCGGGGAAAATATAACGCTTAATGTAATCCACCGTATTTAAAGCTTTGATATAGCGTGCATCTTCAATGGTGATGGCCTGAATCAGGGCCAGACCATTCGGCTTGAGAAGCTCGCGGCATTTTCGGAAATAAGTTGGTAAATACTGCTCACCTACGGCCTCGATCATTTCAATCGACACCAGCTTGTCGTATTTGCCTTCCAGTAAGCGGTAATCTTTCAGCTGCACAGTCACACGATGTGACAGTCCTGCTGCAGCGACCCGGGCCACGGCTTCATCATACTGTGCTCTGGAAATGGTGATGGTGGTGACCTTGCAGCCATACTGCTGCGCGGCATAAATGGCAAAACCGCCCCAGCCGCTACCAATTTCGACCAAATGATCCATCGGTTTGAGTTGCAGTTTCTGGCAGATCAGCTCTTTTTTATAATCCGAAGCCTGTTCCAGGGTCATGCCCGGCTCTTTAAACACAGCACTTGAATACATCATGCTGTAATCCAAGAACAGCTTGAAAAAGTCATTGCTCAGGTCATAATGCTCGGCAATATTTTTGCGGCTGCCATCAATCGAATTCTTGCGCGATTTATACCAGACCTTTAACAGTAACTGGCTGGCTTTGGCCACTGCATTCTGATTCATCTGGTCCAGCACATCGCGGTTACGTGCCAAAATGCGGATCACATCGACCAGATCTTCACTGCTCCAGTAGCCACGGATAAAACCTTCGGCAGCACCCAGTACACCATTACGGAACAGCAAATCCATCAGACGAACATCATGCACCTGTATCACCGCCTGTAAATCGCTATTTTCCCCGACAGCCCCGTTCCAGACGCCTTTAAAAATCAGCTGACCATGGCGTAATTTCAGCAGGTGGCGCAGTACCACCGGCAGTGTGCTTTGCTCTCCCATGAATAGTGTCTTCATCGCAATGTGTTTCCTTTTTCTTTTTTAGGATGTCGGTAAAATGGAACTTTCTTTTTCCATAAACGAAAGGCGTGCAGATAAATTCCGCTGACCATCCTGAAGGGTTCAAGAACTTTCAGTACAGCATAGCGATGCTGCTGTGAAGGAACCGTGATGGCCTGCAAGGAAAATTTCAGGGTGGCATCGAATTGCAAGATTCCCTGCTCAAACAGCTGCATATAAATCACGTTCTGCCGATCCGAAAAGCTGAAGCGCCAGCGATAATCCAGCCCCATCGGCATGAACGGCGACACATGAAAGGCCTTTTTAAAGTCAAACTGGTGACTCTGGTACGGCGCATATTCGTCTGCATTGTTCCGGCAGTCGTGAATGTAGACCTGTCGTTCATTCCACGGTGTGTTGGTGATTTCACTCAACACAAAGAGCAACTGGTCGGTGGCACCAAAGACCAGATAAAATACTACGGAATTGAAACGGAAACCCAGTGTGCGCGGTAAAGCCAGCACCCGGATAGACGCGGCATGCGGAAGCAGGTAGTTTTCCCGCTTGATCAGCAGGCGTGCAATCTTCTGCCGAATCGAGCCACATTCCATAGTCAGAAAATCTCGCTCATCTAGGGTCAGGAAATTCCAGCGTTTAGATGACCACAGCCAGGATTTTCGGGTAAACGTCGCGAGTTGATCTGGATCAAACCATAGATAGCTCAGCTGGGTTTTAAAAGCATGGGCTTGGGGCAAATAACGTCGATGCCGGATTTCAGCAGTGGCGATCGCAAGTGGATACATCTGCATCATGCGCTCCTAGTCTGCCTGTTCGGCCTGTTTTAATAGCTGATCGATTACCCATGATGCGCTACGTGCCCCATCCTCATGAAAGCCCCAGCCCCAGTAAGCGCCGCAATATGAGGTGCGGTTTTGGCCGTTGACCTCGGCCCAGCGTTGCTGTGCTTCAATCGCCAGGGCATCAAACACTGGATGACGGTAATGTCGTTCTATCCAGACTTTTTTCGGATTCAGGGCAAAATTAGGATTCAGGGTGGCAAAGACCTGGGTTTTGCAGTTCAGGTTCTGCAACTGGTTCATCCAGTAGCTAAAGCCATAATGTGTGCCACTGTGTTGGAATGGCGTCTGTTCAGTGACCTGAGTCGGCGTGACGTGTACATGCCAGCTGGCCCACTGGCGACGGGATTTGGGCATGATAGAGGTATCGGAATGTACCACCATGCGGTTATCCTGATAGCGGAACTTGCCTAGCACGTCCAGCTCCTGCGCGGTCGGGTATTTCAGCAGTTTCAGGCTGTCATCGGCGTGGCTGGCGAAAATCACCCAGTCAAAACGCTCGCTGCCCTGTTGGGTTTCAATCAGCACATCATTGGCACTGCGAGACACCTGATGCACAGCAGTTTTACGAAGCGTGATATTGCACTGGGCCTGAATGGCACGGACGTAGCGAGCTGATCCACCCTTGACCGTCAGCCATAAAGGACGGTCTTTGAGCTGCAACATGCGATGATGCTGGAAAAAGCTCACCACAAACTTATACGGAATCTGTCCGGCCTGTTCCACTGGGCAGGACCACAGCGCCCCGCACATCGGATAGAGATGTTCCTGACGGAAGGCTTCGGAATAGCCATGCCGATCCAGATACTCATCTATACTGAGCTGTGCATCGACATGCTCGACATCCAGATCTTTATTCACGGCATAGAAGCGGAACAGATCCGACAACATCGCGCGAAAATCTGCATTAAAAAAGTTTTGAGGTCGGAACAATAACGAGAATTTTTTTGAAGGATTGTACTGTAAGCCAGTGACCTGATTATTCACCGAAAAGCCCATGTCACTGCTTTGCGATTGAATGCCAAGTTCTTTTAGCATGGCGCAGAACAGCGGATAGTTATGCTCATTAAAGACAATAAAGCCACTGTCCACCGCAACCTGTTCACCATCGATATTCAGCTGATGGGTATCGGTATGACCACCAAAGTAGTTATTCTTTTCAAAGACTGTGACTTCATGCACTTTGCTGAGTTTCCAGGCAGCATACAGACCGGAAATACCTGAACCAATAATTGCAATTTTCATGGTGATTCCTTTGAATGAATAGTCGGAGTGCCGGTCTTGGCAGCTTTTTTCTGTTTTCGAGCCCGGGCAATTTTACTGACGTCATAGACACGTGCCGGAATGGGCTTGAGTCCCCAGACCAGCCCGAACAAAGACATGAGTTTCAGCAGGTAATAGGTCACATCAATCTGCCACCAGTAAAAACCCTGCCGGGTACTGCCGGCATAATAATGGTGATTGTTGTGCCAGCCTTCGCCCAAGGTAATGATCGACAGGAATAAATTGTTGCGGCTGTGATCATCCGTGTCAAAATCTCGGCTGCCATAATGATGCGCCAGTGAATTGATACACAAGGTGGCATGGAGCAGCAACACAGTGGAGACCACAAACCCCCAGACCAGCAATTGCAGGCCGGAGGTACCGAGTTGCGGCCAGGTCATAGCCAGCCACTCCCCTAGCGCATAAATCCCGCCCGCGGTCAGCACCACTACAATTAAACTGAAACGGTCCAGCCAGATCAGTTCCGGATATTTCAGCCAATCTCTAATGACTTCTTTACGCGTGGCAAAGTTATATTCGTTTAAAAACCAGCCAACGTGGCTGTACCAAAAACCATGCGTGGAGGAATGCGGGTCTTGCAAGGTATCGGTATAGCGATGGTGATAACGGTGATGCGCCGCCCACCAGAGCGGGCCACGCTGCGCACTCATGGTACCCATCAACACAAACAGGAACTGTACCGGACGCGAAGTCTGAAAAGTTTTATGTGACAGATAACGATGAAAAAAAGCGGTGATGGAAAACATGCGGATCAGGTAGAACAGCAGCATAAAGCCAATCGCAAACCACGACACTCCCACCCAGAACACGGCGAGACAGGCTAGATGTAATAGAATAAAGGGTAAAATCCTCAGCCACTGAATCTTGCTGTTTTCAGCCGTCAGTGTTTCGGGCGCTGTGGGTGTAGACCAGCTGTCTATCCATCGCATCAGACTTTTCAACATGGACTCATCCTATTTTCAAGCGATTGTCTTTATTCTATTTGATGAGTGTAATCAGTCAGATATGAATTTTATGTGAAATGAAATAAAAAAAGCCGAACTGTGTAGAGAGAGTGGTCAGTTCGGCAAAAGGTTAACAGATTAATGCGACAATTTGATCAGTTTTGTGATGTCATAACCATAATATTTTGCTGTCTCCAGATAAGACTTATAGATGGCTTCATCCAGTTGCGGTTCACGCGATAAAATCCACAGGTATTTGGTACTCGGTCCACCGACCAGTGCCACTTTATATTCCGGATCCACGCGTAATACCCAGTAATACCCTCTGGTAAACGGAATCCATCTTAAACCTGGCGGCAAAAAGCTGACCTTTAGTTTGCTGTTGCCCTGATTTTGCGGATAGGCCACCCCTTCAGAGCTGATCATTTCACCATTTTCAATCCGGCAGCTATTTAATACGCCCATAGTCTGATCGGCATTGACAGTGTATTGTGCCGAGATATTCGATACGCATTTACGCTGAAAATACATCGGTAAATGCGCAATTTCATACCATTTACCGGCATACTTCTGTATATCTACTCGTTCAACTGCCTGAGGCGCAGCAGTTTCTGCTTGAGTCGTTGTAAAGCTGATGATAGACAGTGCTATCGCTGCAAAAGCAGACTTAAATCGCATCTTCATTTTTTAGCCCTGTTAGATCTCAGGATTAAGATAACCCAAGTCGATGTGAACAAACTGTGAAGATTAAATGCAGGATGAATGTAGGCGAAATTTCAATCTTACAGCTTGAGAAAATGGGGGAAATCATTTTTTCTTGGATCCCCTTTTAAAGCGTTAAATTGGTTTTTTAGATTCAATGTAGCAATATTGTCGATAGTATTATTTAAAAAAGTCAACTAGATCAAAATATTAATTCCTGAACTAATCATCTTTTATCAGGCAATTAAATATGCATATAAAAAAACTTGATTAATTTTATTTTTAAGGTATAGTTAACTCAACTAGGAAAAAGTCTTGTTTCATTAAATCTCTCTTAAGTATCGTCGTTTTATTCATAATTCTTCGTTTTTTTCAGATTTTAAGTTTCATTCTTTATTATTTTCAAAGTTATATGCAGTCAATAAAATGACTAAAAATTATTAAAAAATCAGTAGGATTTATTATGTCAAACTCAAATGTTGTTAAAGGTACCGTTAAGTGGTTCAATGAAACTAAAGGTTTTGGTTTTATTCAACAAGAATCAGGTCCAGATGTTTTTGCGCACTTTAGTGAAATTGCTAACTCAGGTTTTAAAACATTATTCGAAGGCCAACAGGTTGAATTTAGTATTGCTCAAGGTCAAAAAGGACCGAATGCGGTCAATATTGTTGCTATATAAGCACTAAAATACGAGTTTAAAAAGCACTACTCAGTGCTTTTTTAATTTTAAAGAAAAAGTTGTTGTTCCATATTGGAAAAAATCATAAAAACAGGATATAAATTGTTAAAAGTTAATGAATTAATAGCAAAATCTAAAAATGGTACTGAAATTATCGTTTCTTTAATTCCCTTAAATAAAATGCAGAATACACGTCAAGGTTTTAAAGAAATTGAAGTGGGGAAAAGAGTTCTGCTGGAATCTGGAATTGAGGTAGATTTAAATTTAGATGGTCGTACATTTTATACGTCTTTAAATCAATTATTTAAGCTAAATCAAAAAGTTATTTAAAAAATAATATATTGCTTAATTAATTGAACAGCCGCTCCATAATCTTGTTAAAGGTAAAATAATGTTTAAACAAAATCTAAATGTAAAAGACCAATTCGGTATCAAATATTCTATTCAGGCCACGGTTGAGCGCAATTTTAGTGCTAGCCAGTCTTGTTCCGATGTCAAATATATTACCGTGGATGGTGAAGATATTCGGCCCAGCTTTGAAATGTTTTTCCAAAGTACTTCTAGCGGAAAAATTTTCAAGATTATTTAAGTCGATGAACTACTCACAGCTAAAACAAAGCCAATAATATAAAAATATTTATATCTTATAGCTTTATATTATTTATAACTAATATAATAATTTTAAATTTCTAGTGGCTTAACTCGCCCTTAAAAGAGCGAGAATGCGCACTATATTTGTTCAAAATTTCAAAGCCATTCTTTGCTGTCATCGGCAACAGGTGTGCCATGCATCACATGCTGAATCATGGCATAGGCGATACTGCCCTTGAACGGAATCTCGGGTAACTGATCAAACTTAAAAAACTGCGCATCGCTGAGTTCATTTTCCTGAATCTGAATCTCGCCTGCATGATATTCTGCCCTGAAGGCCATCATCAAATTGCTGGGAAACGGCCACGGCTGACTGGCTAGATATTGAATATTTTTGATTTGTAGTCCCACTTCTTCCATCGTCTCACGGCGTACCGCCTCCTCCAGGGTTTCGCCCACTTCGACAAATCCGGCAATCAGGCTGTACATCTGGGTTTTGTTGCGGGCATTTTTTGCCAGCAGAATTTCATCTGTACCCCGAGTAATGATAGTGATCACACAAGGATTCACACGTGGATACTGGTTATAACCACAGGATGGGCAGACCATGGCATAGTGACTGACGTGCTGCTGGGTCGGGTGGCCACATTTACTGCAAAAGCGGTGATTACGGCGCCACTCGAGCAATTGCACAGCACGACTGGCTTGTTCAAACTGTGGCCTGCTCCAGACCTGCACCAATTGCCGGATCGGGACTAGTTGATAGCCTTCAGGTACTAATTCATTTTCTTTTAGATCCCGTGCAATGACTTGGCCATTTTCCGACAGATCCAGATCATGCTGCAGTCTTGCGACCAGCGGCAACTGAAAATGCTCATCCACCATTAATTGCTGCTGTCTAAAAATATACGCTTTTGAATGCATGCTCATGACATCCACTGATTAAAAAAAATCCCATACATGGGGGTGTATGGGACAAAACTAAGGAAACTTACATAGAGTAACTTCTCTTTAGATACTAAGCGCACGCTTCCTGAATTACAACCATAATAATTTGTATCTTTTTGATTAAAATCACATAATTTTCACAACAATTATGTCTTCAGGAATAATGCGAAGCGAGTTTCATCAACTGGCTGTAGCATTATAGAGATGAACACTCTGTTATTGTAGCAATCATGATTCCTGTGCAATGTCAGCAAATCATCTGGTCGGGTTGAATTGACTGAACATGCGGACTGATCTGTATTTTCACAAAAAATTGAACTGGCTGGCTATAGACTAGGCTATCTTTGATCGGGTCTGGAAAGGCTATGCGTTTCGGTTTAATTCTGGGTGACCAACTTCATCATCAGCTTGCTACGCTTAAAGCGCTAGACCGTACCCGGGATGTGATCCTGATGGCCGAAGTGGTTGAGGAAGCGACTTATGTCGCCCATCATCCGCAGAAAATTGCCCTGATTTTTAGCGCGATGCGGCATTTTGCCAAAGAGCTCAAAGCGAAAGGCTGGCGTGTACGTTACCATGCCTTTCAGTCCGGCAGCCCGATTCGTAGCCTGCTGGATTTCGTACAGGCACAGCAACTGCTCTTCCCCGTCACAGAATTGGTAATGACCCGATGCGGGGAATACCGCCTGCAGCAGCAGATTGAACAGCACTGGAGCCAGCAACTGCAACTGCCGGTACAATGTCTGGATGACGATCGTTTTTTCTGTAGCCCGGAACAGTTCCGGCACTGGGCCAGCCGTTACCAGACGTTGCGCATGGAATATTTTTACCGGGAAATGCGTAAACAGACCGGTTATTTGATGCAGAGACAGCAGCCACTTGGACAACAGTGGAACTATGACAGCGCCAATCGCAAGGCATGGTCAGGCACTCCACCATTGCCTCCAACACTTCATTTTGAACGTGATCAGATTGATCTGGATGTAATGCAACTGGTTGAGCGCGAGTTTCCACTTCACGCTGGCAGCCTTGACAACTTCCGCTGGGCCACCACACGTAGCAATGCTCTGCTTGCACTGGAGCATTTCATTACCCACAGTTTGCCGCATTTTGGAGATTATCAGGATGCCATGGTTCAGGGTGCAGACATGCTGTTTCACAGCCTGCTCTCGCCTTATCTAAATTGTGGTCTGTTACTGCCCAAAGAAGTCTGTGATGCGGCAGAAGCTGCCTACCATGAAGGTCATGCACCAGTGAATGCAGTGGAAGGTTTTATCAGGCAGATCCTCGGCTGGCGCGAATATGTCCGTGGAATTTACTGGCTGTATATGCCTGAGTATGCCAGTCGCAATGCGCTGCAGTACTCAACCCCTTTGCCACAATTTTACTGGACTGGCCGCACTCAGATGAACTGCATGGCTGAGTGTTTCCGTAATACTTTTCAGCATGCGTATGCACATCATATTCAGCGTTTGATGGTGACTGGAAATTTTGCCTTATTAACTGGTATAGACCCGAAGCAGATCAGTGAGTGGTATCTGGCAGTATATGCCGACGCCTATGAATGGGTAGAACTACCGAACACCTTGGGCATGGTAATGCATGCCGATGGCGGATTGATGGCCAGCAAACCCTATGGGGCTTCGGGAAATTATATCCATAAGATGTCGGATTATTGCAATCACTGTAGCTACAAGGTCAAAACCCGTACCGAACCGGACAGCTGTCCGTTCAACAGCCTGTACTGGTATTTCATGATCCGGCATGAAGCGACATTCCGTACTCATCCACGTATGGGCATGATCTATCGACAGCTGGACAAGCTTAAAGATCGGCCGCAGATTATCAGCCATGCCCAGCAACTTCTTAGCCGGATTGATGAGTTATAAACCATGAAAAAACAGCATCTTCCTGAAAAAATCTGTATGCAATGTTTGCGTCCTTTTACTTGGCGCAAAAAATGGCAACGCTGCTGGGAGGAAGTCAAATACTGTTCTGAACGATGTAAACGTGAGTCCAGACAGCGGTCAAAATCAAACGCTTAGAAACGCTTGTATTGCCGTGAACAATAGGCCCGTATCACGTCGGGTGAACGCAGTTGCAGATGTTTAGTTTTTCGGCCGGTGACGCGTTCACGCCACATTTTAAAACTCGATGCTTTCATATTTTGCCGCATCAAGCGGATCACCGCCGCTTCATTTAGACCATACTCACATAAAATAGCTTCAAAAGGAGTTCGATCTTCCCAAGCCATTTCTATAATTCTGGATACGTCTTCTTCAGAAAATCGATTCATACTATTCTCGTTTTTAATCATCATGAAGCGTCAATAAGCTTTATCGACTTAAATTTGACTAAAAGAATAACAGTACAATCATGAATTTTTTGTGATTTTTTCTAGTTTACTATGGCTTTGTTGCATAAAGATTTTAAAGATAGAGCTTTCCTAAGTTGTTCAAACTTAAGGGCTTTGTTGCACAAAGATTTTATAACTATATGATTTTAAAAGTTTTGATTATTTTTTGATCCAAAATTAAATTTATTTAAATCAGATGCTTACATATTTATGCAACAAAGTCTCTGTGAGGCTAGTTGATCTTTCAGATTATGCTAGAGAAGTATTAGCCTTATAAGCTATGAATAGCCATCGATTTGCTAGCCACACTTTTCCTAACTAAAAATTTACCGTATATAAAATACTGAAATGCATTTTTACACCCTGCGTTTTACTAAAAGGTAAATCCAATGATATAATTAAAAATCAGTTGTTCTGCCGATAATTCTGTACCAAGCACACTCATCAAGGGATTGATTTCCTATCTTTTCACTCAATGTGAAATTTTTGCTTTTATCTACACGCACCAAACTACGACAAAATACGGGGGAATTATGCCTTCCAAAAAAGCATCTTGGTTTGATAACGTCAATCCAAATGTATTTTTTAGCACCGTGATTATTATTTCTGTTTTTTTAGCATTAGTGATATTTACACCAGATGCTTTTAACTTGCTCACCAATCAGTTAAACCAATGGATCACAGCCTCTTTTAGTTGGTTTTATGTACTTGCTGTCGCCATTTTTCTGATCGCGCTTACCTGTATCGCCTTCTCTAAAATGGGGCGTATTAAATTAGGTCCAGATCATAGCGAACCTGAATATAAAAATAGTTCTTGGTTTGCCATGTTATTTACCGCAGGAATGGGTATTGGCTTAATGTTCTTTGGTGTGGCCGAACCCGTTATGCACTATGTTAGCCCACCGACTGGAACACCCGAAACCATCCAATCTGCCCAACAGTCCATGCGTATTACTTTTTTCCACTGGGGATTGCATGCCTGGGCTATTTACGCTTTAGTGGGATTAAGTCTTGCTTATTTCTCTTTTAGACATAACTTACCCTTAAAGGTGCGTTCAGGCTTATATCCAATTATTGGCAAGCGAATTTATGGCCCGATTGGTGATGGAATTGATACTTTTGCAACTATAGGAACAATCTTCGGTATCACAACCACTTTAGGTTTTGGTGTAACTCAAATTAGCTCTGGGCTAAATTATCTATTTGATTTTGAAAATAGTATTCAAACCCAAGTTATCTTAATTATCTTAGTCAGTGCACTCGCATCATTTTCAGTTTTTCTTGGTCTTGATAAGGGCATTAAACGACTTTCTGAACTAAATATCATTTTGGCCGTAATACTGCTCGCATTTGTATTTTTCGCCAGTTCGAGTATTTATATTTTACAAACCACCATTCAGAACATTGGTCAATACGTTTCCAATTTATTTGCAATGACCTTTAATCTGTATGCTTATCAGCCTACAGGCTGGATTGGTGGATGGACCATCATGTATTGGGCTTGGTGGATTTCATGGTCGCCATTCGTTGGTATGTTTATCGCTCGTGTCTCCCGTGGACGCACCATCCGTGAATTTATTGTAGGGGTATTACTCATTCCCACAGGTTTCACTTTGGTATGGATGGGTTTTATGGGTAATGCCGCGCTATTTAGTATTCTTTTTGAAAATCAGGGAGGTTTAGTTGCTGCTGTAGAAAAAGACTCTTCTGTTGCCTTATTTGAGTTTTTAAAGCACTTGCCATTTTCTGGGGCTTCTAGCTTACTTGCAACGGTTTTAGTTTTTCTATTCTTTGTGACTTCTGCAGATTCTGGGTCTTTAATCACCGATTATTTAACAGCAAAAACAGAACATTCTCCTGCGTGGCAACGACTGTTTTGGACAGCAACTATTGCTGTGCTCTCTATTATTTTATTGATTGCAGGTGGCTTAGAAGCTTTGCAGTCCGCAGTTATTATGAGTGCCCTACCGTTCACTTTTATTATGCTGCTATTGTGCATCGGACTCATCAAAGCCTTACGTTTAGATGTGACTAAGATGCAAGCTTTACAAAGTGCTCGAATCACACCACGCGCTATACATAATCCAAGAAGCTGGCAACAGCGTTTAAGTTTAATTATGCATTCGCCTCACAGTGAATCCGAAGTCAAAGCCTATATTAAACAGGATGTACGTCAAGCATTTCAGAATTTAAAGCGTGAATTTCAACGTCGCCAACTGGATGTATCTATTGTCGAAAGTGATCAAGGCTTACTATTCAAAGTCAATCATCATGATGAAATTAATTTTATTTACCAAGTAGCTGTAAGTAAAACTCTCCCTCCAAGCTTTATGCTTCAAGATCAAAATGAAGATACTCAGCAGTCTTATATTGCTGAAGTGTTTTTACGGGAAGGTGGTAAAAACTACAATGTGATGGAATGGACACAAGAAGACTTACTTCAAGACATTTTGGAACAATATGAGCGGCATTTATATTTCTTAAATGTGGTTCGCAACTAAGTATTGGAGAATGTAAATTAAATTGTGTAATTGCCTGAATTTGCTATGCTCAAAACAATGAGTGTAACGAAATTGGTTTGATCCGAAGGACAACTAGCCCGACCTGTGAATGAATGCTCATATTTTTATTTTTTTGTGATTTAAGTTATATTTATTGCAGAAATTAGTGCGGTAGTTTATTTTTTAGCCCGATCTCCCCTGGTCGGGTTTTCTATACTTAAAAATAGCTAAGAACTTTGTAAGCGTCCGCTGAATCCCATACCAATTTTAATTCGATTTAGGTTTCCAGCAGTGTGGCAGTAACTCTTCAATCTGGGTCACTTTATGTGTCGGCAGCCTTTTCAGCACATCACTTAAATAGGCATACGGATCCAAGCCATTCAGCTTTGCTGACTGGATTAACGTCATGATGTTTGCCGCTCGCTGACCACTGCGCAGCGAACCTGCAAACAGCCAGTTCTTGCGCCCCAACGCCCAGGGACGCATTTGATTCTCGACCCAATTATTGCAAATAGGTAGATTGCCATCATCCAGATAGCGGCTTAAAGCTGGCCAACGCTTCAGAGTGTAATTGATGGCCTTGGCGGTGGGAGAACTCGATGGCACTGTCAGATGATGTTGGTTGAGCCATTCATATAGTTGTTGCATCACTGGTTGACTATGCTGTTGTCGGTATTCGCGGCGGTCTTCCGCTGTACCATCGGTCTTTTTCCTGAGCTCTGCTTCTATCGCATACAGTTTCTGAATCAGCACTAATGCCTGTTCAGCGACCTGACTTTTCCCAGTTACATGCAGTTCATGGAATTTACGACGTGCATGGGCCATGCAGCCCACCTCTATGACCTGGCCTGATTTAAAGCGTGCTTTATAACCACTGTAATCATCACAGACTAGATAACCCTGCCAGCCTTTCAAGAACTCTGCAGCATGCTGGCCTGAACGACTATCCTGAAAGTCATAGATCACCGCCTGAACTGGATTGTACTGTGTAGTGGCATAGGCCCAGACATAACCTTTCTTCGGTTTTTTATCATTCTCCCCCATCCGCATGATGGTGACCGGTGTTTCATCTGCATGCAGCACCTGCTGTTGCAGCACCACCTGTTTTAAGGCATTGGCCAGAGGTTCCAGTTCCACACCGCAGCGACCAATCCAGTCAGATAACGTGGATCTGGACAGATCAATGCTAGCCCGCTGATAGATCAGGCGCTGACGGTACAGCGGCAAATGATCGGCATACTTCGATACCAGCACATGGCTGAGCAATTCAGGTGAAGCAATGCCTTTATCAATCACATAGGCGGGCATCGCTTGCTGAGTCAGAGTGTCACACTGATCACAGACCCATTTACCACGCACATGCTGTTCCTTATAGAACTGTGCCGGTCTGAAATGCAGTTTTTCACTGACATCTTCGCCGATACGACGGAGTTGGCAGCCACAAGCACATTGGGTTGATGCAGGTTCATGCTCAATACGGATGGTGGGTAGATGATCTGGCAGTGGTCGACGTTTAGGTTTATTGGTTTTGGCTTTCTGTGTCGCTGCATTGGTTTTATCTGCATTTAGCCGTTCCAGTTCTAGATCAACCGCGGCAATATCTTCTTCAACCGCTTCATCCCACAGGTGGATTTGTTTTGCAGTGAGATGTTCGTTTTTACTGCCGAATTTGTGTTTTTTAAACAGCGCCAGTTCATGCTCGTATTTTTGATTGAGAATAGAAAGATGTTGAACTTTAGAATCTAATTGCTGATTGGTGACTTCAAGATGTTGAACTCTGGCATCTAATTGCTGGTTTGATTGTGCTAGAGACTGATGCTGCATCGCCAACTGTCTGGTGAATTCCAGCAGTTGTTCATGGGTCAGTTGGCTTAAGTCAGGCAGCGTATTCATGACCGCAGTATGCCTGAGGTCATGAAGAGAATGAAATAGAACGTTTGGAGAATAGCAGAATAGCCGAGCTTGGTTTAGAGCATTGTTACCACTTGCTGTCGTCCAATGCGCTGCCAGGGCAAACCCTGGATTAATGCCTGTAACTGTTCTGGGTTGAGGACCACGGTTTCACCTTGGTGAACTTGAGCCCAGTGGAATTTTCCCTGTTCCAGCCGCCTGGCACACAGCCAGATGCCCAGTCCATCATGTACCAGCACTTTCATACGATGGCCACGTTTATTACAGAACAGGTAGGCGCAATGCGGTTTGATGTAGCCAAAGGCTCTCACCACCTGAGCCATGACAGTATCCATTCCTGCTCGCATATCCATGGGCTGGGTAGAGAGCCAAATTTCATTGATACGGATCATGTTGCCAGTGCCTTGAGTAATTCTGCCAAGGCAGGTATTTCTGATGTCTGCCATTTCAAGCCAATTTCTGCTTTTGAGTGGGGTAAAGTAATTTGAACTTTTAACATGTCAGTAGGAGTAGGATCTAATGGTGCAGAGCAAGATAAGGCAATAAATGCAGGTTTATTCGGTAGTGGTGAGCGATCACTCCCTGGCTTAGCATCAATTAAGCGAATCCATTTGGATACAAGATTTGTATTCAATCCATGTTGCAAAGCGACTGAAGCAATTGAAACGTCCGGTGCTTTACAAGCCTGAACGATCTGCTGTTTAAATTCAGCACTGTATGTTCTTCGTTTTTTCGCAAGAGATGCGATGGATGTCTGATTATTTGTAGTCATAAATTTAAGTCCCCACTTGTTTCTAAGTGGGGACTAAATTAAGGCTTATAGGATGAATTCAGAAGGTGTGTTCAGCGGACGCTTACTTCACAGGAACAGAAAAAAGGCAAAAGTTGGTTTGCACGTTTCTTTAGCTAATCCTCTGAAAAGCAGATGATTTTAAAAATTATTTGATGAAGTCTGCTTAATTAAGCCGAGTGAGAAGCAAACAGCGTTTTACCACAGAGTTCTGTAATGGCTTGTAGCACCAAATGTTCAGGGTTTTCCTTGGACATCCCTTTGATGGCGGCATCAATACGCAATAATAGGGCGGGCCATTGCAAGAAACTATTTGGATTTAAACGTCGCAAAGCTTGCTGATAAACACTGACTTTGTTTTTCCAAATACCCAGTTGCAAAGCATTTTGTGGTTGTTCAAATAATTGCATCAGTAAGCGCATTTCTTTGCTGATGCTCCACAAAATTAAACTCATGGCTTCACCCGAAGCCATGAGGTATTGAAAAATTTTCATAGCTTGCGCTAGATTTCCCGTCAGTAAAGCATCATTTAAATCATAAGTGCTATAACGAGATTGATCTTGTAAACAGGCATGTAAATGTTCAATCTGAATCTGCTGAATTTCAGGAAAGGTGTCACTGACCCGCATCAAGCTGTTTTTGGCAGCCAAAAGGTTGTGTTCATGGTGTTGTTCCAACCATTGCCACGCATCATGTCCCAATTGGATGCCAAGCTTTTCTGCTTCCAAACCTAAAATCTGCTGCCGATCTTTAGGATAATTCGCCGTGAGTGCAACATTGACCCCATTGGCATCAATCAACTGAAAAAAACTGGATTTCAGACTATTGTTGTCTTGTTTCGGCATTACCACCAACAGCAAGTTTTGTTCATTGTGTTGAATATAACTTTTCAGTTGTTTTAGTGTGCTGGCATCAGGCTTGATATTGCCGTGTACTTCAACCGCCAATTGACTCGAAAACAGTGACAGACTGTTTAAGGCATTGAATACATTTTTCCAATCGCTAACGCTATTTAAATCATAACGCTGACGTTCAATATCCTGTTTTTGCCAACTGGCACGAAAAGCATCCAACAAGTTTTGTTCGAGTAAGGGTTCTTGACCATGCAAAATCCATGCGCCGCGTGCTTCATCGACACGTTTGAGGGCTTGTAGATAGTCAAGTTTCATAAAAAAATCGCACTCGAAAACTTATTTAGGGTTTGAATACACAGGTGGATTGACCAAAGGTAAACGATTAGATGAAATTTGACGCACAATTTGCTGTGCTACATCATCAATAATGACTTCTTTTAAGAATTTTTGTTCCTGATCATCGGTATTCACAGTTGCGACATCGTATTGATAACTGCGCGTTGCCATGACGGTACGAGGTTCGGTGATCGGGTTGCCTTGCGCATCTTCAATACGGAAAGTCACACTCAAACGTAATAAGGTTTCTACCAGTTTGCCATTCAATTCCAAGCGACGTGGCGTATAGTCAAGTACACGCAGTACATAGGCATTAGGGTCATTGCTGAGTTGTACGCCCGCTGTACCCATGTGAATGGAAAGTTTTTCTTCTAATTCTTCAGCATTGCTCGGTAAAGCCAGACTCATTTTTGAATAAGCCACAGGTGCAATGCTTGGATTGGTGCCTTTAAGATGAAAACCACAGCCGACTAAGCCAGCACTGAGTCCACAAGTTAAAACAATGACTGCTAGACGTTGGCTAAAGTGCATGTGCTGTCCTCTGTAATATTCTTGAAAGTTTAAAAGCGGAAGTTGAGAATATCTTGATTGTAGGTGCAAAGCCCATTGACTGACAACGGGCTTTGTTTGGAAATTGTTTTAATTCCTTTTTTGTAGGAGGGTTTAGGGGGATTGTTTTATAAAATCCCTCCAAACCTCCATTTAAAAAGGGAGGCTTAAAAGCACTTAAACCACCAAATTCACTAACTTATTCGGTACCACAATTTCTTTCTTGGTTGGCCCAGTCAAGAATGGTTGTACTTCAGGTAAGGCTTTGGCAAGTGCAAGAATGTCTTCTTTAGATGCATCTACTGCTACATCAAGCTTGCCACGTAATTTACCATTTACCTGCACCACAATCGTTTGAGTATTGCGGGTTAATGCAGACTCATCGACCACAGGGAATAGGGTGGAGGTTAATTCAATTCCGAACTCTGCCAACAAGGTTTGGCTCAAGTGTGGTGCAAATGGCGCAAGCAAGGTCAATAACGTCACAATTGCTTCGCGTTCAACCGCAAGGTCTTGTTCATTCTGTGCTTCAAACTTGTTGCAAGCATTCAAGAGTTCCATCAATGCTGCAATTGCAGTGTTGAACGCATGACGACGTTCAATATCATCGCCCACTTTTTGAATGGTTTCATGGGTTTTGCGACGTAAGTCTTGTGCTGCTGTAGCAAGTTTGCTGCTGTCTATTGCAGTTGCATTGCTGCCTTTTTCAAGGAAACCTGCCGCCAAACGCCAAACACGTTTTAAGAAGCGGTTCGCACCTTCAACACCTGCATCTGACCATTCTAAAGACTGATCAGGTGGTGCAGCGAACATCATAAACACACGTGCAGTATCTGCGCCGTATTGGTCAATAATGGCTTGCGGGTCGATACCGTTATTTTTCGATTTCGACATTTTTTCCTGACCGCCAACAATCACAGCTTGACCATCGCCCATGTATTTTGCAGAAAGAACACGACCTTTTTCGTCTTTTTCAAGCTCAATATCGGCAGGGTTGAACCAAGTTTTCTTGCCGCTTTCTGCTTCGCGATAGAAGGTGTCAGCCAAGACCATACCTTGGGTCAGTAAGTTGGTAAATGGTTCATTGCCTTGTACCACGCCTTCATCACGCATAAGTTTGTGGAAGAAACGTGCGTACAACAAGTGCAAGATGGCGTGTTCTACACCACCAATATATTGATTGACTGGCAACCAAGTTTGTGCAGCTTCAGGCTTGACCATGCCACCTGTAAAGTCTGGAGATGCGTAACGTGCGTAATACCAAGATGACTCTACAAAAGTATCTAAGGTATCGGTTTCACGACGTGCTTCGCCACCACAGCATGGGCAAGTGGTTTGATAGAATTCAGGCATTTTATTTAACGGGTTGCCTGAGCCATCTGGCACAACATCGGTAGGTAAAATGACAGGAAGTTGATCTTCTGGAACTGGAACTTGTCCACATTTTTCACAGTTGATCATTGGAATTGGGCAACCCCAGTAACGTTGGCGTGAAACACCCCAGTCACGTAAACGGAATTGTACTTTTACGTTGGCTAAACCTTGTGGCTCTAATTTCGCTAAAAGTGCATCAAAAGCCGCTTGGAAATCTAAACCATCAAATTCGCCTGAATTGACCAGTTTACCTTCTTTAGAACCGTACCATTCTTGCCATTGGGTTGTGTCAAAGTCCGCATCGTCTGCACCTTTGGCATCAATCACCTGAATAATTGGCAATTGGAATTTATTGGCAAACTCAAAATCACGCTCATCGTGCGAAGGTACAGCCATCACCGCACCAGAACCGTAAGACATCAACACATAGTTGGCAATCCACACTGGCAATTCTTTACCCGTTACTGGATGCTTCACAAACAAGCCAGTCGCCATACCTTTTTTTTCGGCAGTGGCAAGGTCAGCTTCTGCCACAGAACCCATGCGGCATTCTTCAATAAAGGCTTTTAATTGTGCATTATTTTCTGCTGCTTTTAACGCCATTGGATGTTCTGCAGCAACAGCCACATAAGTTGCACCCATTAACGTGTCAGCACGCGTTGTAAATACAGTCAGACCATCTGCATAAATTTCAGGATTTGCCGATGGGAATGTGATTTCCATCCCTTGCGAACGCCCAATCCAGTTGCGCTGCATGGTCAAGACTTGCTGTGGCCAACCATCTTTTAAAGTTTCTAAATCGTCTAATAATTCTTGGGCATAATCGGTAATGCGGAAGTAGTACATTGGAATATCGCGTTTTTCTACCAATGCACCTGAACGCCAACCACGACCATTTTCGACCTGTTCATTGGCCAAAACTGTTTGATCGACAGGATCCCAGTTGACTGTCGAGAGTTTGCGATAAATTAACCCTTTTTTATACAGTTGCACGAATAACCATTGTTCCCAGTGATAATACTCTGGGGTACAGGTGGCAAATTCACGATCCCAATCTACCGCCAAACCCAATTTTTTCAATTGGTCACGCATGTAGGCGATATTTTCAAAGGTCCATTTAGCAGGTGCAACCTGATGGGCAATGGCCGCGTTTTCAGCAGGTAAGCCAAACGCATCCCAACCCATAGGTTGTAATACGGTTTCGCCTTTTAAACGGTGGAAACGACTAATCACATCACCAATGGTGTAGTTACGCACGTGACCCATGTGCAGTTTGCCGCTTGGGTAAGGGAACATCGAGAGGATATAACGATGTGGACCTTCGACAGTGTCGGCAACTTTAAAGGCTTTGCGAGATTCCCAGTCATTCTGGACTTGAGGTTCAATCGCACTGGCTTGATATTCAGGGTCAATGTGAGTAGTCATAAGGTTAAATCAGGAATAAACGGTTAAAAAAGTGTGTTGCACAGCATAGCGCAAAATGCGGTAAAAAGTGAATTTTGCGCGCTGGATTGTGCAGGAAAATTTAAGTAGCCAATATTTTGCAGGCTAAAAATTAGAAAATGGCTGGATTGGCTCGTTCTTGTTGTGCCTTATTCAAAGCATCATTGGCTTCACGTTGCTGCTGATCCATTACGGGTGTGGGAGTAGTATTGTTGTTAACATTTGCAGGCGTTGTGCCATTTGCAGTTGCTGTCGTGGCATTTGTAGTTTGATTTGGAATGTTCGGCGCAGAATTTCTCCAGCCGTAGGTATCGACCTTTCCTTGTTTTTTTGCAGTTTTAGGTGGAGGTGTGGTGGTGTAATGCGTCGAACCTTTTGCATCGACCCATTTATAGTATTGTTTTGCAGATACCGCACTGGTGCCTAAAATTAACATCAAGCTTGCAGAAAGACAACTCAAGCGGATCATTGGCGTTTTCATGTTTGGAAGTCCTGAGCAAAAAAGAGTAATGGCAGAAAACCAATTACAAAAATCATGTTGGCTAAATTTTAGCAATAATTCCCCGTGAAGCTAGGGTTTGTTGACAATTTTTCGATGATTTTTATCTGCAATAGTGCCTATTTAAAATTGGAGCATTAGCTTGCCTATTTGCGAGTTAAAATAAGCTGAAATGCGTTGGCGAATCATAACCAAGTGATTTATATATTTTTTAATTCATTCTTTATTTTTATGTATGTGATATGAAAAAATTATAAAAAATTCAGCAAATATCTGAAATTATTTGTTTTATATGGAAATATTAGACTTTGGATTAAATTGTGATGGATGACACAAAGCGCAAAAAATACCCAGTTTATAAATAAAGCAGAAAAAGCCGATTTTTAAACTTGACTTTAGTCGGGTAAACTACAAAAATGCACACTTTAGTTTTATGTGCCTTAGATCGATCACCCTTCGAATAAGTGTCATGTCATGCAATGGGCAACTTCTCTAGCCGAGAAGCTGAACAAAGCTTATAAAATGTGTTTACCCCAACACGTTTTAGATCTCATATTGCTTATACGGTAATCAGATCAGAAATTTTTCCTATTACCATGAAAACTATGAAATATGTGTGCTATAACAGTGCAGGAATTAATGAACAAAACACTGCAGGTGTCTCCCATTTTGCAGTGACAAGACTAGGGTGAATCACGTTGGAACTTTTATCTGGTGGTGAAATGCTCGTTCGCGCATTGGCGGACGAAGGCGTTGAGCATGTTTTTGGATACCCAGGCGGCGCAGTACTTCATATTTACGATGCGTTCTTTCAACAAGACAAAATTAATCATTATCTTGTGCGCCATGAGCAAGCTGCTGGTCATATGGCAGATGCCTACTCGCGCGTAACAGGTAAAACCGGTGTGGTACTGGTGACTTCAGGTCCTGGTGCAACCAACACGGTAACTCCAATTGCAACGGCTTATATGGACTCAATCCCAATGGTGATTTTGTCTGGTCAGGTTGCAACACACTTAATTGGTGAAGATGCCTTCCAAGAAACCGATATGGTGGGTATTTCACGTCCGATTGTAAAACACAGTTTCCAAGTGCGTCATGCAAGCGAAATTCCTTCAGTGATTAAGAAGGCATTCTATATTGCATCTTCAGGTCGTCCTGGTCCTGTGGTGGTTGATATTCCTAAGGATGCAACCAACCCAGCAGAAAAATTTGCTTACGAATACCCAGAAAAAGTGAAGATGCGTTCGTATCAACCACCGCATCGTGGTCACTCAGGTCAAATTCGCAAAGCAATTGATGAGCTATTAAATGCCAAACGTCCTGTGATTTATTCAGGCGGTGGTGTTGTACAAGGCAATGCTTCTGAGCAATTGACTGAACTTGCACACATCTTGGGCTTCCCTGTAACCAATACATTAATGGGCTTGGGCGCGTTCCCGGGTAATGATCCACAATTTATTGGTATGTTGGGCATGCATGGTACGTATGAAGCCAACATGACCATGCACAATGCCGATGTGATTTTGTGTATTGGTGCACGTTTTGATGACCGTGTAACCAATAACCCTGCAAAATTCTGTCCAAATGCCAAAGTCATTCATATTGACATTGACCCTGCGACAATTTCAAAAACCATCATGGCACACATTCCAATTGTAGGTGCGGTTGAACCTGTACTTCAGGAAATGTTGGTTCAATTGAAGCAATTAAATGTGTCCAAGCCAAACCCTGAAGCGATTGCTGCATGGTGGAATCAGATCAATGAATGGCGTAAAGTTCATGGTTTGAAATATGACAAACCAACCGATGGCACGATGAAGCCGCAACAAGTAGTTGAAGCTTTAGACAAAGTGACCAATGGTGATGCGATCATTACTTCTGACGTAGGTCAGCACCAAATGTTTGGCGCGAACTACTATAAGTACAAGCGTCCACGTCAATGGTTGAACTCTGGTGGTCTAGGTACTATGGGTGTAGGTTTACCGTATGCTATGGCGGCTAAACTGGCTTATCCAGATCAACAGGTTGTATGTATCACGGGTGAAGCATCGATTCAGATGTGTATCCAAGAGCTTTCTACCTGTAAGCAATATGGTTTAAACGTTAAGATCTTATGCTTGAATAACCAAGCTTTAGGTATGGTTAAACAATGGCAAGATATGAATTATGAAGGTCGTCACTCAAGTTCTTATGTTGACTCATTGCCTGACTTCCCTAAATTGATGGAAGCTTATGGTCATGTGGGTATTCAAATTAACCATGCCGATGAGCTTGAGTCTAAGCTTGCAGAAGCGATGGCGATTAATGACAAATGCGTATTCATTAACGTAATGGTTGACCGTACAGAGCACGTTTATCCGATGCAAATTGCGGGTCAATCCATGAAAGATATGTGGTTAGGTAAAGGGGAGCGCACAGAATGAGACACATTATTTCCGTTCTCGTTGAAAACGAATCAGGTGCGCTTTCTCGTTTAGTGGGTTTATTCTCTCAACGTGGTTATAACATTGAGACTTTAAACGTTGCGCCAACCGAAGACCCAACACTTTCACGTTTAACGCTTACAACTTATGGTGATGATCATAAAATTGAGCAAATCACCAAACAACTGAATAAATTGGTTGAAGTGGTTAAAGTGGTCGACCTGTCAGAAGGCCCGCATATTGAACGCGAATTGATGCTGATTAAAGTCAAAGCATCGGGTGCTGCACGTGCTGAAATTAAACGTACTGCAGACATCTTCCGTGGTCAAATTGTGGATGTCACACCAACGACTTATACGGTGCAGCTTGCGGGTACAACTGAAAAACTAGATGGTTTTATTGACGCGATTGCTGAAAACACCATTTTAGAAGTTGTGCGTTCAGGTGTGTCAGGTATCGCACGCGGCGAAAAAGTTTTAACCATTTAACTAAATTTCATAGTTAATTTTACTCATCGAATTCATTCCATCTCAAAGGATGGAGAGCTTACTGAAGTACTGAATAGACAAGTACTTGAGTAAGATAGGAATCCTAAGCATTTTAGCGGAGACAGCAATGCAAATTTTTTACGATAAAGACTGCGACTTATCTATCATTCAATCTAAGAAAGTAGCGATCATTGGTTACGGTTCACAAGGTCACGCGCACGCGCTTAACCTTAAAGATTCTGGCGTAGACGTAACTGTAGGTTTACGTGCTGGTTCTGCTTCTTGGAAAAAAGCTGAAAATTCGGGTCTTAAAGTTTCTGAAGTTCCTGCTGCTGTTGCTCAAGCTGACTTAGTTATGATTTTGACTCCAGATGAGTTCCAATCACAACTTTATCGTGACGTGATTGAGCCAAACATCAAGCAAGGCGCAACTTTAGCATTTGCTCACGGCTTCTCTGTACTTTATAACCAAGTTGTTCCACGTGCAGACTTAGATGTAATCATGGTTGCACCTAAAGCACCTGGTCACACTGTACGTTCTGAATTCCAACGTGGTTCAGGTGTTCCTGATCTTATCGCGATTCATCAAGATGCTTCTGGTAATGCACGTAACGTTGCACTTTCTTACGCTTCAGGTGTAGGTGGTGGTCGTACAGGTATCATCGAAACTTCTTTCCGTGAAGAAACTGAAACTGACTTATTTGGTGAGCAAGCAGTTCTTTGTGGTGGTGCTGTTGAATTGGTTAAAATGGGCTTCGAAACTCTTGTTGAAGCTGGTTATGCACCAGAAATGGCTTACTTCGAATGCTTACACGAGCTTAAATTGATCGTTGACTTGATGTTCGAAGGCGGTATCGCTGACATGAACTATTCAGTATCTAACAACGCTGAATATGGCGAGTATGTAACTGGTACTGAAGTGATTAACGAACAATCACGTGAAGCAATGCGCAATGCACTTAAACGTATTCAATCTGGTGAATATGCGAAAATGTTCATCCAAGAAGGTGCGTTGAACTACCCATCAATGACTGCTCGTCGTCGTCAAAACGCGGCTCACGGTATTGAAGTAACGGGTAACAAGTTACGTGCGATGATGCCTTGGATCCAAGCAAACAAAATCGTAGACAAAGAGAAAAACTAAGTTTTAGTTTAATCTTTAAAAAACCCTTATTGTATATAAGGGTTTTTTTATGAGTGAAGTAAAGGATGTTACGTGCCTTGCGCTTCGCTCAGAACTGTGTTTTCACTCCTTGCGCTGTAAGCGTCCGCTGAACCCCATGCCTATTTTTTAATTTGAGTTGGATTTCCAGCGATGTGGCAGTAATTCTTCTATTTGGGCCGCTTTATGCGTCGGCAGCCTTTTCAGTACATCACTTAAATAGGCATACGGATCCAAGCCATTCAGCTTTGCTGACTGGATTAAAGTCATGATATTCGCCGCTCGCTGGCCGCTGCGCAGCGAGCCAGCAAACAGCCAGTTCTTGCGCCCTAAGGCCCAAGGTCGCATTTGATTCTCTACCCAATTATTGCAAATCGGTAGATTGCCATCATCCAAATAGCGGCTTAAAGCTGGCCAACGCTTCAGAGTGTAATTGATGGCCTTGGCGGTGGGAGAACTCGATGGCACCGTCAGATGATGTTGGTTGAGCCATTCATATAGTTGTTGCATCACCGGTTGGCTATGCTGTTGTCGGTATTCGCGGCGGTCTTCCGCTGTACCATCCGTCTTTTTCCTGAGTTCTGCTTCTATGGCATACAGTTTCTGAATCAGCACTAATGCCTGTTCAGCGACCTGACTTTTCCCGGTCACATGCAGTTCATGGAATTTACTGTTAGCGGCAATGTAAAAATGCCCCCCCAACAGCATTTGAAAATTGACCCCCTTGGTTAATATAGTGGTCTTTTTGGACTGCTCAACATGTTAACTTTGGAGCAAGCAGTGACAATCCAAATACTTCATCAACAAGGTCAATCTATTAAGGTAATTTGAACCGTACCGGGTTTGTCGGAGACTCAATATTCTGAGAGACTATTCCGATGAAAAAACCAAACTATACTCCCGAAATTAGAGAAAGAGCGGTTCAATTACTCATTGAATCTGAAAAGGCGGATTCAAACCCTGTGACAGTTCAATGAAGTTTATATTTCGAGTCATTGAGGATATGTAGCTTTGCTTACTTTAAATGCTTTGATCTAGTAAAATGATGCTATTCGTGCTTTAGATCTGGTGGGTGAATATGCATATTTTATATGTGAGCGATGGTAAGGCAGGTCATCGCTCTCAAGCATTGGGTCTTTTTAAGGCAATGCAAAAGCAAACAAATATTGATCTGACTTTTGAAGAAATTTCAATTGATCATTTACCACTGTTGAGTTTATTGACCGCATATAAAAAACAAAAACATGCTGCAGTATCGCAGCCACCTGATTATATTTTTGGGGTAGGCAGTCATACGCAATTACGTGTTTTATTGATGGGTAAAGTTTTTCCATGTGCGAAAACTGTCATTTTAATGAAACCCAATTTTCCATTATCTTGGTTTGATCATGTGGTTATTCCTGAACATGATGGTGTGCTAGAGCGGGAAAATGTGATTGTTACACAAGGTGCGTTGAATCCCATTGAAAATGAGCAGCGACACATAGCAAACCGTATTTTGATTGCGTTAGGTGGTTCATCTAAACGGCATATTTGGAATGCAGATAAGGTGATGTCTGCGATTCAGCAGATTGTGCAGCAGAATAAGCAGTGTGAGATTATTTTGACGAGTTCTAGGCGTACACCTGCTGATTTTTTACCTGCAGTGGCTCAGCAAAGTTTTGCTTCACAACTGCAAATTTTTCCAGTTGAAGAAACGCCGCAGGGCTGGATTTTTGAAGAGATGCAAAAAGCGGAAGCTGTATGGGTGACTGAAGATAGCGTATCTATGATATACGAAGCACTCACCGCAGGCTGTAAAGTGGGGCTTGTTCAGATAGATCGAGCGAAAGAGGATCGAATTACGCGTTCCGTGCAGCATTTGATTGATCAAAAACTTGTATCGAATGCTAGACAAATTGCTGAATTATATTCTACGACTGCTTTTAAAGAAGCAGAGCGTGTGGCAACATATCTTTTAATCAAGTAGCTGTGATTTAATCGTGATTTATATTCTGATTGTTTTATTTATCTTGTTGTTCGCATTCAGTTATAAGTACGCATGGTGGAAGCCAGCAGTAGATTGGGATAGACCACGAATTTTAATGTATCACATGGTACGTGAGCATATAGATGGTGCAAAGTTTAATAAATTACGAGTTAAGCCTACTGAGTTTGAAAAGCAAATAGCATGGTTAAAAGCAGAAGGTTTTAACTTTGTAACTATGCAGGAATTACAAGATCATTGGGGGGAGCATCCTGCAAAAACTGTTGCAATCACTTTTGATGATGGTTATTTAGATAACTTGGAAAATGCTTTTCCAATTTTAGAAAAATATCAAGCCAAAGCGACGATTTATGTAGTGATAGACCGACATGATCGAGATTGGTCAACCTACAAAAAAGCACATCATAATAGTGGTGAACTTGCCCGTGAGCCTAAATTAAATGATGAACAAGTCAAATTGTTATCAAATTCCGGTTTGATAGAAATTGGTTCACATACAATGACCCATGCGAATCTTGCAAAGTTGGATGATATTGAATGCTTAGATGAGTTAACTCAATCCAAGCAATCACTTGAAGATTTGATTCATCGCTCTGTAAATAGTTTTGCATATCCATTTGGTATTTATGCCGCGCGTGATGTAAGTTTGGCACAGCAGGCAGGATATACCAATGCAGTAACAACGCAAGAAGGCATAGATGGGAAAATGCCTGATTTTATGCAATTGCAACGTATTAAAGTGAGTGGTAAAGACTCATTATTTGCTTTTAAATTGCGAATGAAATTGGGGAAAAGAGCTTAGTTGCTTTCTCTACTATTAATTTTTCTTACATGATCTAATTGGTTGAAGTAAGTTGTGAGCTTCATCCGATGTTTGTTCCATGTTTGAATTGGATGAAGACGACTTGTTAAGTAAATGATGAAGTCTGTAAATTTTCGCTGGGGTGTATGGCGTATACTTTTCCAATAGGTTGAAATTGCTTTTTTGATCAGTAGTTTTTTATTTTGTTCAGCAATATCTGGATAGTCTCGGATAAAATCATCAATTGTGAAGAACATATCATGGTGTTGTTGTTCTAGATGGCGGGATAGGCGGTTTTCCCCACGAATAGATTTTGTTTCAGTCTCATCTAAAATAACAAAAACACTATGTAAGTCGCTAGAGATTATTTTTTTTGAATATTTGGATAAGTTTAAAGCTAATGATTCATCTTGAATAAATATGTTTTCATTGCAGCCTTTGGATTTTATAAATAAGTCACGTGTACACATAACGCACATCTGCATAATATTATTTTCAAGTACGTAATTTAAAGGTGTTGTGCTAGATTGCCATGTTGCAATAGTGTGCTTCTGAATTTCATTCAGATCGTGAATTTTAACCTTTTTTGCATAACATAAATCGGCATTTTGCTTTTGCATTTCTGCTAAAAACATATTGAGACGATTAGGTGCTAAAACATCATCAGCATCCATGAAAAATAGATAATTACCAGTTGCAGAAAATGCACCTTGATTTAAACGAACAGCTGGGCCTTTATTGTCTGCATTTTGAATGATTTTGATTTTTGGGTAAGTTTCTATTAGATATTTACTGTTTTTAGACCATTCTGGGTCTGTAGAGCAGTCATCTACCACAATAATTTCGTGCAAATTTTCATCTTGAGGTTGTAGTGATTCAATGGTTCTATTCAGTAATTGGCCTTTATTGTAATGAGTGAGGATGACTGAAATCATTTTAATATCCTAAATTACGTTTAAAAGCTTGGGTAATTGGGCTTGATGAGTTTAAATCTTGGGTATTTCTGACATTTGGATACTGAAAAATATCTTCGAGCATTTGTCTCTGCATGAGTTGAGCTTGAAGATATTTCTCATTTAAAGGTTCTAAAATAGACTTGGGGCCATATATTGAGCTGACAAAACGTCCACTTTGGATAGTTTCGGCAAGCATGGAAGTACTGTCTTCTGTGACGAAAATATAAGTAGCTTGTTGAATTAGTTGAATTAGTGACAAAGCTTTTTCAGTATCAATAAAATGTAATTGGATATTTTTTGGAATATCAGTTTTATTCAAAAATGCACTTAGATTTGGTGTGCGACGTGAGTTGGTAATTAAGCCTTTAAGTTGATTGTTTCTACAAAATAGAATGAAGTTACTTATGATTTTTTCAAAATCTCTATAAGTAAAAGGATGTTCATCTGTAGCCCCTCCTAAAACGAGTAAAGCCGTTGTTTGATCGAGTTGATCATGTTGCATGTTAAAAAACTCTTTTTTAACAGGTGGTGTTGTTAGTACAACTTGGTCTGATAGCGTGTTTTGTGGGAGTGCAGTAATTGTGCAGCTGACTAGTTTGCTGTTTACCTTACGTAAGTCACCTGCATAAAATAGAGGAACTTTTAAACTACGGCTTACAAAAATGCCATAGATTAAGTTGGGCATTCCAGAGCAAATAATGCAGTTAATATCATGATTTAAAATAAAATTTTTAAAAAATAAAGCAGCAAATAAGTCGAATAAACGCGGATACCAACTAATTTTTTTTAAGAGGCTGATTTGCCACTTTTTTAAGGTGGGTGTAACTATTTTATATAAAGTTGTTGAATAAGCTGTTTCTAGATTGTCGTAAACTCCTAAGCTAGGGTTTAAATGCCCAGCACGTTGGTCATGAATAATAAGAACAGCAAGGCTAGGTTTGCTTTTCATAAGATTTGAAAGTTTGACATATCAACTTTGTATAGTAGCAAAAATCTATTCTGTTGTCAGAGCAACCTTGAAGTAAGGCAAGATTCAGAGTGTTATTTTAAATTAGGTGGTGGCCTATTTAGGTTAATAATAATAAAATGTTTTCTAATCAGTAGTTAGCGCAATTTTAAAAAGGCTTTTTTTGAAAAAATTAAAAATAGTTCACACAGTTTATGGGGATGCTTCAGGTGGGCGTTGGCAAGCAATGCTGAACACTTTTGATGCATTAGAAAGCAAGGGGCATGAAGGTTTTTTGGTATATGGTGATGAAAATAAAAAGTTAAAATCTGAGAGTTATCCAAAGTTTGTACTCAATAGTTCAGGGTTTTATGATCTGATTGCAGCAGTAAAACTAGCTTTATGGTTACGCTCTTATCGGCCTGATCTTGTAATCGCCCATAGTGGACGTGCTGTTTACTTATTTAAAAATGCGATGTTTTTTTCACAAATCAAATGCCCTGTTATTGCGATGAATCATAGTCATAATGTGAAAAGGACATTACGCGCAGATGGATTTATTCATATTACTCCTTATGTAGCCCAGTGTGTTGCTGATGCTGCAAAAAAGAAGGGTGTGGATTTGAGAAAAAAACCACAAGCGGTTATTCCGAATTTAATACATTTGCCAGATGATGAACCTTCTTTTGCTAAAAAACTTGGGGAACCTGTGGTCTTGGGGATTATGACGCGCTTGGTTGAATATAAGGGTACACACATAGCAATTTCTGCTGTGGAGCAGTTAAAGCAAAAAGGATACATGGTCAAGTTGTTGATTGCAGGGGATGGTGAACAGAAAGAGTTTTTATTTGAGCAAGTTAAAGATTTGAATTTGGAGAGTGAAGTAGAGTTTTTAGGCTGGATTAGCGGAGAACAAAAAAGAAAGTTTTATAAAGATATTGATATTGCTCTCGTTCCTACAATGAATGATACCCAACCATTGGCTATATTAGATGCTTTTGCTTGGGGGAAACCTGTTGTTGCGAGTGATCATATTAGTGTCCAGCAAATTGTTCGACAAGGTGAAAATGGTTTGATGACAAAATGCGGAGATGTTCAAGATCTAGTTAATAATCTAATTATTCTGATTGAATCCCCTGAGCAAATTAGTAGAATGGCACAGGTTGGACACCAAGATGCTGAAAATGAATATCAATTTTGCAAAGTTGCGGATAAGCTGATCGATTTTCTTGATTCTACATATATTTAATAATGTCATTATGGTTTATTTGGGTTGGTTATGAAAATTTTAGTTACAGGCGGTGCAGGATTTATTGGTTCAGCTGTCATCCGCCATATTATTCAAAATACCAACAACCACGTTCTAAATATCGATAAGTTGACTTATGCAGGTAATTTAGAATCGTTAAAAGAAATCGATCAATATCCGAACTATGAGTTCAAACAAATCGATATTTGTGATACAGAACAAATTACAGCTGCAATAGATGCATTTCAACCTAATGCAATTATGCATTTAGCTGCAGAGTCGCATGTAGACCGCTCAATTGATGGCCCAGCAGCATTTATTCAAACCAATATTGTGGGAACTTATACTTTATTAGAAGCCGCTCGAAAGTATTGGATGGGGCTTGACGCCGAAGCTCAACAAAACTTTCGCTTTCATCATATTTCAACTGATGAGGTTTATGGTGACTTAGAAGGCACGACAGATTTGTTTACTGAAACAACTTCATACGCGCCAAGCTCTCCATATTCTGCCTCTAAAGCCAGTTCAGACCATTTAGTACGTGCTTGGCACAGAACTTATGGCCTACCTGTTATAGTCACCAACTGCTCAAATAATTATGGGCCTTACCATTTTCCTGAAAAATTAATTCCATTGGTGATTCTAAATGCACTGGATGCTAAACCTTTACCTGTATATGGTAATGGTCAGCAAATTCGGGATTGGTTATTTGTAGAAGATCATGCACGTGCTTTATATAAAGTGGTGACCGAGGGTGTGGTGGGTGAAACCTACAATATTGGTGGGCATAATGAAAAGCAGAATATTGAAGTAGTCAAAACTATTTGTAAAATTTTGAATGAGCTAAAACCACAGGTAAATGGTCAAACCTATGAATCACTGATTACATTTGTAAAAGACCGCCCTGGGCATGATTTACGCTATGCGATTGATGCTACAAAAATTCAAAATGAATTAGGTTGGACACCTACAGAAACTTTTGAAACTGGAATTCGTAAAACGGTGCAATGGTATTTAAATAATTTAGATTGGTGTCATCGAGTGCAAGATGGCAGTTACCAACGCGAAAGATTAGGTGTAAATTCATAATGTCAAATACAACAAAAGGTATTATTTTAGCGGGCGGTTCAGGTACACGTTTATATCCGATTACCAAAGGTGTATCTAAGCAATTATTGCCTATTTATGACAAGCCAATGGTGTATTACCCACTTTCAGTGCTTATGCTTGCAGGTATTTGTGAAGTACTCATTATTAGTACTCCTGAAGATATTGATGGTTTTAAGCGTTTGTTGGGTGATGGTGCTCAATTTGGTATTCAGCTTGAATATGCAGTCCAACCTAGTCCAGACGGTTTAGCGCAAGCATTTATAATTGGTGAAAGCTTTATTGGGGATAGTAATGTTTGCTTAGTGCTTGGCGACAATATTTTTTATGGTCAAGGTTTTACTCCAATGCTACGTCAAGCCGTTGCCCGTCAAAAAGGTGCAACGGTATTTGGCTATCAGGTGAAAGACCCTGAGCGTTTTGGTGTGGTTGAATTTGATGAGCAGAAACGAGCAATTTCTTTAGAAGAAAAACCTAAACAACCTAAATCCCACTTTGCGGTCACAGGTCTATATTTTTATGACAATGATGTGATTCAAATTGCGAAACAAGTGAAGCCTTCTGAACGTGGAGAATTAGAAATTACCACAGTTAATCAGATGTATTTAGAGCGCGGTGATCTAAATGTGGAATTGCTCGGACGTGGTTTTGCATGGTTAGATACAGGTACACATTCAAGTTTACTGGAGGCAGCACAGTTTGTAGAAACCATTGAAAAACGCCAGGGTTATAAAGTGGCGTGTTTGGAAGAAATTGCCTTGAATAATGGTTGGCTGAGCAAAGAACAAGTTTTAGAAATTGGTCAAAGCATGAGTAAAAATGATTATGGGCAATATCTAATTTCTTTGGTGAATGAGATATGAGTCAAGAGTCAATTTATGTCACTCAACCTGTTTTACCTGAGCTTGCAGAATTTATTCCTTATTTAGAACAAATTTGGAAAAATAAAATTTTAACCAACTGTGGACCATTACATCAGCAGTTGGAAAAAGAGCTTTGTGAGTATTTGGGCGTTGATTATATTTCATTATTTAATAATGGAACAATTGCGTTAGTAACAGCACTACAGGCGCTAGGGCTTGAGCAAGGTGAAGTGATTACGACGCCATATACTTTTGTTGCTACGGCTCACTCGATAGTTTGGAATAAACTCACTCCAGTCTTTGTTGATATTGATCCGCAAACATCTAATATTGACCCAGTAAAAGTTGAGCAAGCCATAACTGATAAGACAGTCGCGATTTTACCTGTACATTGTTATGGCATCCCTTGTGATGTGGAAGTACTACAAAATATTGCTACTAAGCATAATTTAAAATTAATCTATGATGCAGCACATGCTTTTGGAGTGAGATATCAAGGACAGAGCCTATTAAATTATGGAGATTTAAGTGTAATGAGCTTTCATGCTACAAAAGTATTTAATACTTTTGAGGGGGGGGCTATTGTTTGTCACAGTGTTGAAATGAAACAACGCATTGACCGTTTAAAGAATTTTGGTATTGTGAATGAAAGTATAATAGATGATATTTCTTTAAATGGTAAATTGAGTGAAGTACATGCTGCACTAGGTTTACTACAATTAAAATCTATTGATAGCACATTATTAGCACGAAAAAAAATAGATGAAATGTATCGTAATGGACTTGCAGGTATATCAGGGATTTACTGTATTAAACGTCCAAGTTTAGAAAAAGATAATTACTCTTATTTTCCAATCGTTATTTCTAAGCCGTATCCGCTTAGACGTGATGAATTGTTTGAAAAACTAAAGCTTAATGGGATTTTTGCAAGAAAATATTTTTATCCGATAATGACTGATTTGGCTATTTATAAGGAATATCAATCAGACACTCCTGAAGCGAAACTCTTATCAGAGGGAGTGCTTTGCTTGCCGCTATATCCAAATCTTAGCCTAGATTCAGTACAGAAAATTATTGATTTAATTAAGGACAATTAAGATGGCTTTTTTAACAGAAGAGCAAATTAAAGCCATGGGCTTTCATCACGTAGGTGAAAATTGCTTACTTTCAGATAAGGCCTCTTATTATAATTGTAAAAATATTAGTATTGGTAGCAATACTCGTATAGATGATTTTTCAGTACTATCTGCCGGGGATGGTGGTATAGAAATTGGTGAGTATGTCCATCTTGCGATTGGTGTGAGTCTCATTGGGGCTGGGAAAATTTCAGTTCAAGATTTTGCAGGACTTTCATCTCGGGTTTCGGTCTATAGTAGTAATGATGATTATAGTGGTCAGTTTATGACGAATCCTATGGTGCCTAGTCAATACACAAATGTGACGAGTTCGGATGTAATAATTGGAAAGCATGTAATTGTTGGGTCTGGAAGTGTGATTTTGCCTGGTGTGACTTTAGAAACAGGTGTTGCTGTTGGTGCATTAAGTTTAGTAAATAAAAATTGTTCAGAGTTTGGTATTTATATCGGGACTCCTGTAAAACGAATTAAAGAGAGAAAAAGAGATTTACTTGAGTTAGAAATAAAACTAAAAAATGAGGGATCTATTTAGTATGAATATATTGGTTTCAGTCTGTATTGTTACCTATAATCAAGAAAGATTTGTAGAGCAGACTTTACAAAGTATTCTGAATCAAAATACAAATTTTCAGTATGAAGTTATTATTGGAGATGATTGCTCTACTGATTCAACTAGAAAAATAATAGAAGATTTTTTACTAAAATATCCCGATATTATAGTTCCAGTTTTTCATGAGAAAAATATTGGTCCTTTAGAAAATCTTAAGGCGGTGTATAGAAAAGCGAAAGGTAAATACATTTATCATCTCGATGGGGATGACTTGGCTCTTCCGGTTAAATTGCAACGGCAATTTGATGTCATGGAATCCAATCCAGATTGCGTCATCTGTACTCATGATATGCGATATATTGATGCTGAAGGAAATAAGGTACGAGAATGGACCCATCAAAAGGGTAAATTCGATTTAAATTATTTATATCTAAATTTACCTTTTTTTGCACATTCATCAAAAATGTTCCGAAATGATTTTATGTTTGATTATTTTGATGAATTGCACCCTCAAGCATTAGATATTGAAATACATATTGAGCAGGCCAAAAAAGGATTAATTTATCATTTAGATGAAGAGTTGGGGGCATACCGTGTAGATGTTGGAATTAGTACTATTGGAAAAAAGATTAACCCAATTTTACCTATGGGTATAATGAGAGTATATGATAAGAAATTGGTGGAAGAAAATGATTTATATAAACTTGAACAATTAAGAAAAACTTATTCTAAGTATACGCTGCAATATGCCCGCCAATTTCATCAAACTGGAAGTGATTATGACTTATATTGTGAGTTGGTTAAAAAATCTCTATCTATAAGATATTACACCATCAGACAATTAAAATATTTTATTCTAACCCTTTTGCCAAAGTCAGTATACTTGATGAAAAGCAAATAAAATTTTTAATCACATAATTGAAGAATTTTTTTCTGCATATTGTCCATACACACTTTATCTATACATTCTTGGTTATATTTATAAGGATTTTGCACACATTTTTCTAATGCAGAACTAAGAGCTCTAATATTTTGTTTAGGAACTAATCCAAATTTTGCAGTATCAAGAGTAAATAAATCTGTAATACCAGCTGAAGAGTCATAACTAATAACAGGAATACCAAGAGCAATTGCTTCGGCTAATGTTACTGGACTACCTTCGTATAAAGAGCACATAACAAGACTCTTGCTTTGTAACATTAGTTGATGTGGTTCATCTACCCATCCAAGAAAATCTATTCTATCGGAAATATTAAGTTGTTTTGCTAGGTCTTTGAGTTTCTGGCATTCAGGCCCATCTCCAACAATGGCCATTCTTCCCGTGAGATTACTCATAGCAAATGCTTTAATGGCATGGTCTACTTGCTTAATTTGAACTAAGCGCCCAACAAAAATTACATCCCATTTCTTTTTAGTAAATTTAGATCGACCTATAAGATCTTTAGGTAATTCTACACCATTTGCAATAGTGATAATTGAATTTGGTTGTGTATGAATCTTTGCTTTATATTCTAAGTCACGGTTTACTGTAATTAGGTTTTTATTCTTAAATAATTTAGAAAACTTTCTTTTATTTCTAAAAAAACGAAAATACTCTTTGATTTGTTTTAAAGGATTGTTAAATCTTCTAATCTCTAAAAGATCTCCATGAATCCAATACCAGATGTTTTCTTTTTGGGTTAAGTATTTGCCTAGGTAATATCCATTATGAAAACCAATAATTATTAAATCAAAATTTCTCTTATTTATTAAGCTGTCATTAAAAAGTAAACATGTATTCTTTTCCGAATTGGTTTGATACTCTCTCCACCCATTGCTCTATTTTATCAGCTGTCATGACTTGAAAATCTCGCCAATAATATTTCATCTGCTTCCATACCATCTCGATTCGATTTAACTCAGGGCTATAAGC
>NZ_SJNS01000002.1:0-196767 GCF_004331005.1 Acinetobacter sp. ANC 5045
CTTCAGAAAGCCAGAGAATAGTTTGGGCACGTTGTCTTTCACGCCAATGTTTTGCATGCTTGGCCAGAAAAATGAGTCGTTCTCGCTGTTCTAAACTAAGTGGTACAGAAACAATTCGAGGCATGTGTGAACATCTGTTAACTAAAAAAACTTTTTCGCATGATTAGTTATTTTTGTCAACTTATTAGCTTGTGCAAGTAAATCATCTGTGGGCTGCTGAGAAACTACAATCCAATTTACACTTGGAATATGTGCAAAACCCGCCAAATTATCTATACCTAAACTATTCTTTAAACGAATTGATCCCTTTGTATTCTTATTAATATAATCCAAACCTGTATTATTGATAATTTTTCCACCAATTCGCTTTTTATCTGGATGAAAAATAATACGATTATGTTGATCAATCACATACATATAACTTTTTTTATAATCATACTGAGTATTGAGCATGGTATTAATCAAGTTCTGCTCCTGTAAATAAATCGTACCACTGATTAAGCCTAAATATTGATGTGTTTTATTATAAATAGGTTGTGACATCATGACGATTAAATTATTACTTATAGACCAATAGGGAGATGAAATATAAGTTTTCTTTTTTTCAATAGATCCATCAATACCAATGGTACTATAAGCCTGATTAAAATTAAGTTTTAATGTATTAGGTGCATAAGCTAAAATATGTTTATTCTGCTCTACCAATAAAACACTATTAAAATTATTCGATTGATTTTTTAAGCGTTTTACTTCTTCTTTTCTAACTTGTGTATTATAAAAATTTTTTTCTAATAAACGTGCACTATAATCCAACTCTTGCAGCATATCTGAAAAATGTTGATTGGCACTGGTGGCAATTTTTTCTGCATATTTTTCATTGATCGAAAGTGAATTTTGAATTAATTGTTGTTTAATTACATAATTTAAAATAAAAATACTTACGACAAATAAGCCTGATACACTTAAAATTGTGGAAATTAAAATAAGTTTACGCAGATCCAATCCAAGTCGTAGTAAAAAATGTTTCAACAGTTCCTACCCCAAAAATTCAAAAACTGTGACAATTGCCAATTTTAACACATAATTCTACAACTCAATCACATAATTTTAAAGCAATAGAGTTGAATTTTTGATGTTCAATTCAACAAATTGGATAATTCGCTTGTTGCTGACCACAAACTAAATCAGAAATATATCCTCTAAATACAATTTCTACCACACACTTCCTAAGAATGCACCGACTAATAACAAATAAAGACAACTTGAATTTTTTCGTTCTTATTTTTTGCTAAAAACCTTGTCTATTCGATAAATTTTTAGGGTCAATTACTCATAAAATTACAAAAAACTATTATCTTTTTTTGCTTTAAATTTACATAACCACTTAATAAATAGGTTTTTTCTTATATTTAAGCACTATTTTAATTTAGGCGGTTGCTCATTTTTAACAGTCTTTTTTGTGTGGACTCATTAGCATCAGGGCAGATTCCCATGATCATAACTCAACCTCACACTCTACCCAGTACACCTATGGAATGCGCTGCTCAACAAACCATTTATGTGCCAATACCCTGGTCTTATCCTACACAAACATAGTAACAAAAATTTCAATATTAAAACCTAAAATGGTCGCTGCTTCGATTTTAGTCATAGAAATCAACTTAGCTTTCAGACTTCGCATTGTCATGATACTACTCATCCGCATTTTATTTTCCATCCTGATCAAAACATTAGCGTGCAAGGCAAATGCCTAAATATGGCAGGAAAACAGAAACATGATGATGCTGAAGTTATTGGTTATAACTGTAATGGACAAAGAAACCAAAATGGTATCTCGATGGTCAGTGTATTCGTAGTGCTGATACAAGCGAATGTTTAGACATTTATATGGAAAAATGAAAATGTATAGCTGCAATATAAATCCTGGTCAGAAATTCAATTTTATTGCATTACAAATAAAAATCACTCATCCGATTAACCTAGTCTTTTCATTTAAAGATGGGGGAATTAGTGAATGATGATTTAAAAACAACTTTAAAAAAATTTAAACACCATTAATTAAGGATGCTGGCTAAACAAATCAAAAATCACTTTTCTTAACCACTGATGACTGGTTTGGTGATGACAAGACGTATGCCAATATTGTCGTACAGGATAGGTTGGAAAATTCAAAGGCGCACTCACTACTTGTAAATTCCCGCGTGCCAATAACACCTCACTTAAATAATAAGGCACTGTCGCAATCATATCGGTTTCTTGCACAATTAAACCGACCCCTAAATAACTTGGAATACTCATTAAAATATTACGTCTTAAACCGCGATTGCTTAATTCATTTTCAATATGGTAGTGACCTATACTGGTATCCACATCGACATGCGATTCACGAATATAAGCTTCAACATCTAAACTTTTTTCACAAATACGTGGATGATCTTTACGACTAATCACCACATAATATTGTAAAAATAATTGCTGCTGATAAAAACCCTGCTCTAACTCAGGTAAAAAACCAATCGCAAAATCAATTTCACCATTTGCCATTTGATAACTGGTTTCACGGGTAATAGGACGAATTTTAATCCGCACTGAAGGTGCATATTTTTTTAAAAACTTGGTCAGTTTTGGCAATAAAACCAAATGCGAAACATCGGTCATTGCCAAGGTAAATAATTGATCGGAATGTGTCGGATCAAAATCGACTTTAAAATTATTGACCGTTTCAATTTTATTAATAATTTCACTAATCGGTGAAAAAATCTGTTTCGCCAACTCTGTAGGCAACATTTCATTGCCAACCCTTAAAAATAATGGGTCATTAAAATGCTGACGAATTTTATTTAAACAGTTACTAACCGCAGGCTGACTCATGCCCAATGCATCTGCTGCTGCAGACACATTTTTTAATTTATATACATAGTAAAAAATCTGTAGCAGTTTGCTATCTAACTTAAACATATCCATCTTTCCTTAGAATCAGTTTCACTGCTCAGTTTTCATCCTTATTTAACGCCAAGCTTTTAATTTAGAGCTATGCCCAATGCCCACATTAAAACAATTGGTCGGATCCAATTTTTGATAATGCTGCTTTAAGGCAGGCTTCGCCACATATAAATGCCCAACATTATGCTCTGCAGGATACTCTGCCCCACGTGCATCAAGCAATGACCACATTTGATGTTCCATCGCCAACGGGTCTACGCCTTTTTTAATAATATAGTCCTGATGAAAGACATGACATAAAAAATGACCATAATACAACTTATGTATAATCGCCTGCTCCAACTCTTCGGGCAAGGTTTCAACCCATTGCTGATCATTACGTCTTAACGCAATATCTAAAGCAACAATGTCTTCCACTTCATTTCGATGTGTATCACGATAACGAATTGCAGCACCTGCCACAGCAAAACGATGCAAAAATGCCTTGCGTCCTTCATCTTCATTACATAGAAAAAAACTGCCGGAATTGCGCGTGATAAAATAATCCATTAAAAACTGCTGTACTGCCGCAACATCTTGCTGCTCAATGCGCAAAATTAAATGATGTTCATACAAATCACGAAATTGGTTCATGCGTTCTGGTAAATGATTTGGCAGTAGTTTCGTGAACATTTGCAAAACTTTATCCGACAATCCACGCATGCCCCAACGGGTTAGAAAACCATCAACTTTGTCTTTCATGGCAAAAGCTGCAGGTACTTTACTGGTGCCAAACTTCTCGATAAACAAGAAGCTGTCTTTGCCATATTCTGCACCAATGTCATAGGCATCTCGATGAATATACTCGCCAGCAATCGGTACACGCGGCAAATCACGCAATAAAAAACGGCGGATTGCGGTTAAATCCTCTTGCTGATTGCTGCCGATATAAAACACCTGACTCGGAATTTTCTCAAACGTATCCAAACGCACCGCAAACACACAGACTTTACCTGCAGAACCCGAAGCTTCAAACAAACGACTCGGGTCTGCATTGAAACGTGCAGGAGTATCGGCATCGACTTGCGCAACATCATGTACATAACGCTGATCTGAAGCACAGCAATGTTCTGAATATTCAATATCTTCAGGACGATATTGTTGTTGCTCAAGTTTGGTTAAAATTTCTTCTGGCGAGCTTCCTAAATTTACCCCCAAATGATTGATGAGTTGCAACTCGCCCAGTTCATTGACTTGTGCATATAAGGCCAACTCAGTATAGGCAGGGCCGCGTCTGACCAATGCACCGCCTGAATTATTGCACACCCCACCCAACACCGAAGCACCAATACAAGATGAACCAATGACTGAATGTGGCTCACGTTGATGCGGCGCCAGTTGTTGTTCCAAAGCATCTAGCGTTGCACCAGGTAAGCAAATCACTTGCTTGGCATCATTGATGAGCTGAATACCTTTTAAACGTTGGGTATTAATCAAAATTACAGGACGGTCATAGTCATCACCAAATGGTGTAGAACCACCCGTAAGCCCTGTATTGGCGGCTTGCATGATAATAATGCAATCTGCCGCCACAGCCACTTGTAACACTTGCCACTGCTGCAACAAAGAACCTGGCGTGACCACGGCAAAAACCTGTCCCTCGCCAAAACGTCGCCCTTGACGATATAAACGAGTATCCGATTCATGGGTCAATACATGCGCTTTTCCCACAATATCAACCAAGTTTTTGAGGGTTGCGGCAGCATCAAATTGTGCTGCAGAAGAAATTGTCTGTGGCATGGTGTGCAAGTCCTGAAACAAGGTGAAAAATACAATTGAGCGATTCAGCCAAACACATCGGTTGATGGATTGATCGCTCTTGCTGGCAATTTAGCCTTTCAGTTCACGCTCAAGTTGTACCAAACAATCTGAGTTAATCGCTTGAATGTTTTTAGCACCCGTTAAGGTCATTGCGACTCGCATTTCTTTATCAATCAATTCGAGTAAATTACTCACACCCGCCCCACCTGCAGCGCCTAGTGCATAAATAAAGGCACGTCCGAGCATACAAGTATCCGCACCCATCGCCAACATGCGCACCACGTCTAGGCCATTACGAATACCTGAATCCACTAGAATTTTTAGATCTCCTTTTACTGCATCGGCTATTGGCGGTAAAGCACGTGCAGTCGAGAGCACACCATCTAACTGACGACCACCGTGGTTAGACACCACAATTCCATCAGCGCCAAAACGCACAGCATCTTTAGCATCTTCTGGGTCTAAAATGCCTTTAATGACCATTGGGCCATCCCAGAATTCACGAATCCACTCCAAGTCTTTCCATGAAATAGATGGATCAAAGTTATTGCCTAACCAGCCAATATAATCTTCAAGTCCTGTTGGCTTGCCTAAGTATTTAGAGATATTGCCCAAGTCATGTGGACGACCTAGTAAGCCAACATCCCATGCCCAGTTTGGATGCATCACTGCCTGCATATAGCGGCGCATAGCAGCATTTGGACCACTCATGCCCGAATGTGCATCCCGATAACGTGCGCCAGGCACAGGCATATCTACTGTAAAGACCAAAGTTGAACAGCCTGCTGCTTTAGCACGTTCCAAAGCATTACGCATAAAACCACGGTCACGCAATACATATAATTGAAACCACATTGGCCGTGAAATGGCAGGCACCACTTCTTCAATTGGGCATACCGACACGGTAGATAAAGTAAACGGAATGCCTTTTTTGTCAGCTGCAACTGCAGCCTGCACTTCACCACGGCGCGCATACATGCCCGTTAAACCCACAGGTGCCAAAGCCACAGGCATTGACAAGGTTTCATTAAATAAGGTGGTTTCTAAACTCAAAGCCGACATGTCATTCAAAACACGTTGGCGCAAGGCAATCTGTGAAAGGTCTTCCACATTTCTTTTCAGCGTTTGTTCCGCGTACGCACCTCCATCAATATAGTGAAATAAAAATGGCGGTAAACGGCGTTTCGCTGCTTCGCGGTAATCATTCGCAGAAGAAATAATCATGGCGCTATCCTGTTTAATCGACTCGCACGCTGACGACGCGCATCTTCCTCGTCTATCATGCGTACTTGTTGAACTACAAATTCAATATGTCCACACACTGCCGAACGGGCAGCTTCTGGATCCTGGCGTTCAATTGCATCCATCACTTGAAAGTGTTGATCGTGCAACTGATCGAAACGGTGGGCTTCGGTATAGACTTTGCGTCTGCCCAAAACTACGTTGTATTGCAACAAATCAAATAAGCCACGCATCATTTGAATGAGCACCAAATTGTGCGATGCTTCGGCAATTGCCAAATGAAACTTGGCATCGGCAATTGCTGCCTGATCGTCATCACCTAAAATTTGAAAATGGGCGATTTGCTCATAACAGGCACGGATGTTTTTCAAATCCTCAGCAGTTGCCCGCTGTGCGGCATACCATGCCGTACCACCTTCAAGCACCATTCGAGCTTCCTGCACATCAAAACGATAAGCAGGGTCTTCATCAATCAGGTTACTTAAAGGCTGCACAATTTGATATTGCGACCAATTGGTGGGTAGCTGTTGCAAAAAAGTACCCGCTCCAACTTTGCTGACCAGCATGCCCTGACTGGTCAATTGCTGAATGGCTTCACGCAAAGAGGAACGGGAAACCCCGAGTTGTTCACATAACTTTCTTTCGGCAGGCAATCGGTCTCCGACTTGCATCTGATTTTTTTCAACCAGTGTGCGCAGGTCTTGTACAACTTTGTCGGAGACTTTCATGCGGCTATCCTCTTGTGCATGTGATTATGGAATCATCCATGGGAACACATAAGCTTGTAGAGTGATAATAATACCGATCATAACGGTGAACGTGATACTATGTTTCACGGTAAAGCGGAATAAATCCGATTCTTTACCGACTAAACCAACAGCCGCACAGGCAATTGCAATAGATTGCGGTGAAATCATTTTGCCTGTTACTCCACCACTGGTATTGGCAGCAACCAACAAGACTTCTGGTACACCAATTTGCTGTGCAGTTGTGGCTTGCAAGGCAGCAAATAAGGCATTGGCTGATGTATCTGAACCTGTCAAGAACACTCCAATCCAACCTAAAAATGGCGAGAAGAATGTGAAAGCATTGCCTGTGTGTGACAAAGCCAATGCCAAAGTCGCAGACATGCCTGAATAATTGGCAATAAAAGCAAAAGCCAACACCATCCCAATCGAATAAATTGGTGTTTTTAACTCATTGATGGTTTCTGCAAAAGTTTTAACAGCTTCGCGCGGTTTCATTTTTAAGTAAATGATGGTGATGACAGCCGCAATCATAATTGCAGTCCCTGTTGCACTCAGCCAATCGAACTTAAAGATTGCATCGTAGTCTTTAACGTCAGCAACCACAGGCGGCATTTTTTGCACCAATTGATGTAAAAATGGCACTTTGATGGAAATTACCCAGTCATGCATTGCCCCATCTTTTGCAAATAAATCTTTGAACGGTTTAATACTCCAAATGGTGACCATCACCGTTAACACTGCAAAAGGTGACCATGCTTTAACAATCTGCCCGATGCTGTATTTTTGCTGTTGTTCTGCAACTAAGTTGGCATCCACTTTGGTGTCTGCATCGCTAAAACGGAAAATGTGTTTTGGCTGCCAGAATTTAAATAAGACCGTTAAACTAATCAAAGAGGCAATTGCGGCTGTAATGTCAGGTAACTCAGGCCCAACAAAGTTAGAGGTCAAGTATTGTGCAATGGCAAAAGCACCACCACCCACCAACACTGCAGGCCAAGTTTCTTTCACACCGCGCCAGCCATCCATAATTGCCATAATCCAGAACAGCACAATAGGCACCATAAATGGCAACTGACGTCCAACCATCTGGCTAATTTCCATGGTTTCTACACCCGAAACCTGACCCGCCACAATAATTGGAATCCCCATTGCGCCAAACGCAACTGGTGCGGTGTTCACAATCAGACATAAACCCGCAGCATATAAAGGTTTAAAACCCAAACCTACTAGCAAAGCTGCAGTAATTGCCACTGGCGCCCCAAAACCCGCTGCACCTTCTAAAAATGTCCCAAACGCGAAGCCGACTAATAGCATCTGGAGACGCTGATCTTCTGTAATCGAAAGAATAGATGAGCGAATAATGTTAAATTGCCCTGTTTTTACAGAGATTTTATATAAAAATAATGCGCCAATAATAATCCATGCGATTGGCCACAAACCGTAAAAAAAGCCATAGATCAATGAAGCAAAAGCCATTGGTGCAGGCATGCCATAGGCGAATAAAGACACTAATAACGCCAAAATCACCGTAATTGTTCCCGCAATACTTCCCTTTAAGCGAAATACAGCCAGTGCCAAAAAGAAAAAAATAATCGGGATTGATGCAATAAGACTCGAAATCCAAATATTTGCCATTGGATCATAGATCTGTTGCCAATGTTGAAGCATTGTCATCTCCTTGAAATGCTCACTCAAACGTAAACATAGGTCTAAGCATAGAGGTAAAATTCTAATTTTGGTCTGACCAATATTGAGGTGAAAAACAAAATTCCCTCAATATATGCAACAAATGATAGTTTTAGACAAGAAAAAGTCAAGATTGGTCTGATTGTTTATTTTAAATGGTCATACCAATTTAGGTAAAGGTTTTCTTTATATACAGCATAAAAAAATACGCCAAAGAAATATTTAAACTTTGTTTTTTCTCGAGTTTTTAAAAGGAAGGAAAAACCAAATTTATTTCGCACAGCTTTATACAACTTTAGTCCAATACAATAGAATCAGTGTGATTTCTAGCAAGATGGATTGAACGCTTGATAAGTTTTTACGTCCAAATTCATCTAACGCGTGTCGGAAGCGTTTTTCAGTTCGTATAACCGCAAAATGAGAGTGTTGTTTTTGTTTTGGCACGTGTTTTTACATAATTGTTGTTTTTAACTTAACTCGGCCCAATTTATCTCGTAGCGACCGTGAAGATTTTTAGTGCGGCATTCATTGCGCTATAGCATCAGTGTGTTTTTAATTTTACATCTAGATTCAAGCCAAACTATCCCATAGTAGGTCAGGTTAAGATAATCAGAAATATAACATTACATCCTGTTAAAATGCCAAGCATGATAAAAGCTTGTTTTTTGTCGATGCAATGATAGTCATTTCATACCCACTCAAGCATTTAAACTCAGGAATATAAGGATGTGCCCAGATGCAGTTGTTGAGACTTAACACCTTGCGTAAACAGCTTCGACAACAGCGCAGAGCAGTCACGCCTAATCAACAGCAGCAAGCGCAGCAAGCTGTTTTGCAGCGCCTAATACGGTTGCCAAAATTTCAGTACGCAAAAAAAGTGGGGGTGTATTTAGATGCATTTGGTGAAATTCATACACAGCGCATCATTGAATACTGCTTCGTGCAAGGCAAACAAGTGTATTTACCCATGATTTGCAACATGAATCAGCAACTGGTTTGGGTTGAAATCTCACGTCATCAATACATCAATAAACGTTTTTCTCATCACCCACTGGGCATGAAAGAGCCGATGGCAAGTCGTGGGAAGCATGTTTCTCATCTTGACCTTTTAATCATGCCCTTGCTGGCTTGCGACAAGTACGGCACTCGAATTGGAATGGGTGGTGGTTATTATGACCGCACGCTGGCATCTGCTCCACAGCGCCCTTATCGCTTAGGTATTGCACATGATTTTCAGCTGATTCATGCAAACTTGCCACGTGAAAATTGGGATCAACCTCTAGATGCCTTACTGACACCAGAGTGTTTTTTACAGTTTAAACGCAACTTGAAACGCTAAATTGATCATTTTGACTGGACAGGTCAATTTAAAATCAAATGCTTAGCTACTTTATTAAACAATTTATGTTGACCTGCCCTTGTATTTTTTAAAATACCCATCACTATAAAAACATGGCAACACCGTTGTCACTCATTAGGAGTGCCCATGTCTGAAATTATTATGAATCAAGAAACCTTAGAGCCTCAGGTTCCAAGTGTATTACCACTTTTAGCGCTACGTGATGTGGTGGTTTATCCGCACATGCAAATCGCGCTATTTGTAGGTCGTGAAAAATCGATCAATGCAGTTGATGTGGCTCGTAACAGTGACAATCTAGTATTTGTAGTTGCGCAAAAAGATTCGCTTACAGAAGAAATTGATCACGACAATTTATATCAATACGGTACTGTCGCGAAGATTGTGCAAGTTGTGAATCACGAAAATGATGAAAACTGTATCAAAGTGCTGATTGAAGGCTTATACCGCGCCAAACTCGAAAAAATTATTGATGAAGACGCGTATTTGACTGCAGAACACAGCTTGAGCCCAATGACTGTTGCGATGGATGAAAATACCCAAGCAACACGTTTGCAAGAATTACGTGCCTTATTTGCGCAATATGCAGAAGCAAAATTACGCAATGCACGTGAACTGATTGCTGCTGCCAATAAAATTGAAGATTTATTGCAGTTGCTGTTCTTTGTTGCAACCCGTGTGCCATTGAATATTGATGTCAAACAAAAATTCCTTGAGCACGATGAGTTTGAAGCTCACTTGACCGAGTTAATGACTTATTTATTGCAACAGTCTGAAGAACAGCAGATTGAGCAAACCTTGCATGACTCTGTTAAACGTCAGATGGAAAAAAATCAGCGTGAATACTTCTTGAATGAGAAGATGAAAGTCATTCAACGCGAACTGTCCGATATGAACGGCGGTGCGGAAGATGATGTCGCTGAAATTGAAAAACGTCTGGCCGAAGCAGACTTGCCAGAACATGTCCGCAAAAAAGCAGAAGCTGAGTTCCGTAAGCTAAAAGCCATGCAACCTGCATCTAGCGAAGCGGCTGTGGTACGTAACTATCTGGAAGTAATTTTAGATACGCCATGGAACAAAGCCAGCAAAGTCAGCATTAACTTGGCGAAAGCACAAGAAATTTTAGATGCCGACCATTACGGTTTAGATGAAGTCAAAGACCGTATTGTGGAATACCTTGCTGTGCAGTCGCGCGTGAAAAAACTCAAAGGTCCAATTCTGTGCTTAGTCGGTCCTCCGGGTGTAGGTAAAACCTCACTGGGTGAATCGGTTGCAAAAGCCACTGGACGTGAGTTCGTGCGCATGGCGCTAGGCGGCGTACGTGATGAAGCGGAAATTCGCGGTCACCGCCGTACCTATATTGGTGCGATGCCGGGTAAAATTGTGCAGTCATTGACTAAAGTTGGTGTGAAGAACCCACTGTTCTTGCTCGATGAAATTGACAAAATGGCACAGGATTACCGTGGCGACCCTGCATCTGCTTTGTTAGAAGTACTTGATCCATCACAAAACAACAAGTTTAATGATCACTATTTAGATCTAGACTTAGACTTGTCTGAAGTGATGTTCATTTGTACTGCCAACAGCATGAATATTCCAGAAGCTCTGTTAGATCGTATGGAAGTAATTCGTCTACCGGGTTATACCGAAGATGAAAAAGTGAATATTGCAGAACGCTATCTTGTCCCTAAAGCCATCAAAAATAATGGCTTGCGTGCTAAAGAATTGACGGTTCATGAAGAAGCGATTCGTGACATTGTGCAGCGCTATACACGTGAAGCAGGTGTGCGTAGTCTGGAACGTGAAGTGTCAAAAATTGCCCGTAAGGTGGTGAAAGAAGCAGTCAGCAAAAAAGCCAAAAACCTACAGGTAGATGTGACTTCACAAAACTTGCCTGACTACCTTGGTCCACACAAATTTGACTATGGTATGGCAGAAGAAGAAGCCGAAGTGGGTCGTGTAAATGGCTTGGCTTGGACTTCAGTGGGTGGTGAATTACTCACCATTGAAGTGGCAACCATGAAAGGCAAAGGTAATTTCATCACCACAGGTTCATTGGGTGATGTGATGCAAGAGTCAATCAAAGCCGCGATGACCGTTGTGCGTACCCGTGCCGACAGTTTAGGCATTGAAGCCAATGTATTTGCCGAAACCGATGTACACGTACACTTGCCAGAAGGTGCAACACCTAAAGATGGTCCATCTGCAGGTTTGGCATTGACTACGGCATTGGTATCTGCATTTACAGATATTCCAATTCGTCCTGATATTGCCATGACAGGCGAAACCAGCTTACGTGGTCGTGCAATGCGCATTGGTGGCTTGAAAGAGAAACTTCTTGCGGCACATCGTGGTGGTATAAAACTGGTATTTATCCCACAGGAAAACGTGCGTGACTTGTCTGAAATTCCAGACAATGTCAAAGAAGGTTTGGAAATCAAGGCTGTGAAAAGCATTGATGAAATCTTGCCTTTGGCACTGACCAGTATGCCTAAGCCTTTAACCAAGGCACCGATTGTGAAGCCAGTAGCAGCAGGCAAAGCCGCACGTCATTAAGCAAGTTACTCTGCTTTAAGCATAGAACATCTCAAAAGAGCACTTCGGTGCTCTTTTGTTGTATTTAGATTCTGGATTTAAAATAATTGAATAATTTTTTAATTATTTTTAAAATGGATAGTCTGTTTTCAATTCAATTTCCTTGAAAAATAGGCAAACCATCCACATATATAAATTTAAGATACATCGCGCTGTATGTTTCTTGTTTGGTCTATTTAGACCGATAAATTGATCAGACGCTTTTGATTGAAGCGTGCTTCATGGTCTGGTCATCCATATCTCCAGGTGGATGACCTTTTAACCGCAGTCCTATTTCAATTCAGGGCTGCGTTTTTTATGCGCTGCGATCAATCATCAAGGTGATAAAATCTGTGCAACCAAGCCATTCACGACATGTGCCATTTTTTCAAAATTTACTGTTTTTAAAGTATCACCTGTGGTATGGCGAAGTGTGCTGCGATAACTGCCTGTATCGGTAATTAAAATGGCAGGAATATCATATTTCCAATAATTTAAATGATCTGAAAAATCCATGCCCTTGACGAAAGTCGGTGCGACCACACGCTCACATTGCAACTGGTTCAAACGCTGCATCGTATTGCAATAGCTTGCACTCATTTCACGTGATTGCATATTACTCAATGCCACAATAAAATTGCCATGACTTGGGTAAATCCACTTTAAACCGATTGGGTAATTTTGCACCAAATTTTTATCGTAATAACCAATCATATCCAGCACATACACCGCACGGATTTTTTCCTTCTCAGCCTGCACAGATTTGGCATGTATAAAACTGCCCATCGACTCGGTTTTAAAAAATGGTGGCTCTGCCAAGGTATAAAAAACAAATTCAACATTTTGACTAAGTTTATTCTTTTCCTGCGCCAAAATTCGTGCTGTTTCGATTACACCTGCAACGCCAGAAGCGTTGTCATTTGCCCCCTGCTGCTGCCCATAAACATCGTAATGCGCACCAAAAATCGTTTTTTGCGCAGCACCGATATTCAATTTGCACACCACATTGCGGTAGCTTTGCTGATTGACCACATAATTTTGAAATTGACACGGAATTCCAAATACTCGCATTTGTTCCCGAATCCATGCCGAAACCCGATTCAGTTCAATCACATTTTTATAATGACGATACTGTTCGGAATTACCCAAACCCTGCTGCCCAATCACTTGCTGCATATAGACTTGCAAATTGTTTGGTTCTGCCCATTGAGCCTCAGGCACAGCAAATGTAGCAGTGGTCATCAATCCCATACCCGCGCCCAATATCCATGAATATAACTGCTGACTTTGAAACGCGCGCATGCTGATAATTCCAAGACAAAAAAGACCAATAAGATTGCTGAGTATTAAAGCAACAGCCTGTTGGCAAATTCAATTGCAAATTGTGTCGTTACACAGCGCTTGTGTTGAATCATGGTTATAATGCGAGATTCTGATTGATCGCTACATGAACTCGCCTATGAAAATTCGCATTCTGACCATTGGACAAAAAATGCCTGCTTGGGTGCTGACTGGTTTTGAAGATTATTTCAAACGGATTCAGCCTTTTGTGCAGACTCAAATTGTCGAACTGCCAATGGCGAAACGTGGCAAAAATGATTCTGAGGCCGATATTCTAAAATATCGCCAAATTGAAGGTGATAGCATTTTAAATGCCATGAAAAACAATGAGCTGTTAATTGCCTTGGAAGTGGGCGGCAAAGAGTTCAGCACCGAAAAACTTGCAGAAACCATGAAAGGCTGGATGCTAGAAGGCAATGATGTCGTGCTTGCGATTGGTGGACCAGATGGTCACTCTGAAGCAGTACGTAAAGCAGCAGCATGGCATTGGTCATTATCCAAACTAACTTTGCCACACCCTTTAGTTCGCGTGATGCTGATTGAGCAGCTATACCGTGCTATGAGCATCAACCACAACCATCCTTATCATCGTGCAGGTTAAATCAACTTATTCAATTTGTACGTTGAGTTATCAAAATATCTTCAACTCAAACGACGTTGCAAAGCTGCAACATAGCGTTGAACAAAAGTACATTTCGCTATACACACTTTTTTGCGATGCTGTAGAACAGCAGGCTTTAGGGATCTAGGCATGAACTTACAGACATTACCCGGTTTATTTATCTCACATGGTTCGCCCATGTTGGCACTCAATCCTGAACAGGTCGGGCCTGCACTCAGCCGTTTAAGTGAAAATTTGCCAACACCGCAAGCCATTGTGGTGATGTCGGCGCATTGGGAAAGTAATGCACTGGAGGTCAACACAGGTATTCGCCCTGAAACATGGCATGACTTCCGTGGTTTTCCTGAAGCCTTGTACGCCCTGCGCTACCCTGCACCTGGCTTACCTGAACTGGCAGAAGATATTTTGCAGCGTTTGGCTGATGCGGGCTTTGCTGCCCATGCCAACAGCACACGCCCGCATGATCATGGCGTATGGATGCCATTACTACACATGTATCCCGATGCCAATATTCCAGTGATTACCATTTCTTTGCCCATGAATATGAGCGCCGAACAGATTTATCACATTGGGCAAAGTTTAGCGCCATTACGTGAACAGCAAATTTTACTGATTGGCTCAGGCAGTATCACCCATAACTTACGTGAATTATCATGGAATACACCCAATGCGGCTGTGCCTGAATGGGCATCTAGTTTCCGTAATCGTGTGGTGCAGCATTTAAGTCATCGCAATTATGATGCAGTACTAGATTGGCAACAATTGCCACATGTAGCACGTAATCACCCAACCCTAGAACACTTTGCACCGCTGTTTTTTGCAATGGGTACGGGAGATCGATTTAACATTGTACATAGCAGCTTTAGCATGGGTTCACTCGGTATGGATATTTATCGTTTTGACTAACCGATAGCTCCGCTTATTTAAAATCTGACTTTTTAATTTGGATACATTTTGTTAGCAAAAGCTACGATTTGTATCCATATTTTTTGTTAATCTCTTGATTATAATCACGTTGAAACTTTAGCACATAGAATATAAACCAATGAAATTCAGTATTTTTGCGCTTGCCCTGCTCCCTTTGGCTTTAACTGCATGTCAATCTTCACATCTTCCTGCCACTTCAGGAGATCCGGCTATTTCTACTCTATCCACCACATTAAAAACGCCTACACAAATTTTGCCCGCTTATACCTGGGAACTTGATCGTGGGCTGCAACGCCCGATTGTTCTGAGCTTTGATCAACGAGGCAGACTAAGTGTAGCTTCTGGCTGTAATGGCCTTGGCACGAGCTGGACTGTTAAAGATAATACCCTGAGTACGGGTGACATGATGGGCACCATGATGGCATGTGATGCACCATTAATGGAACAGGAACGTTTTATCAGCCAGCTTCTGCAAAAGCGTAATATTCCGTTTAGTCTGGATCTAAATGATGCCAATCAGCCAAAACTGAGTATTACTGCAGCTGATGGTCAAAAATATGTCTTTACCGGAAAAATGACACCGGAAACCAAATACCAAGGTCAGGCAGAAACCATTTTCCTGGAAGTTTCGTCACAGACTAAAGCCTGTACGGGTGTAGCTCAGCAAACCTGCTTACAGGTGAAAGAAATCAAATATGATGAAAAAGGCTTAAAGACTCAGGTCGATAAAGACTGGACTTTATTTTACGATCAGATCGAAGGTTTTCAGCATTCATCGAATGAGCGTCAGATTATTCGGGTAAAACGTTATGAAATTAAAAATCCGGCAGCTGACCAGTCTAAATATGCCTATGTATTCGACATGACCGTAGAGCGTGAAGCAGTCAAAGGCACTCTATAACGATAAAATCGCAATATAAAAAAACCGAGGCATTCACCTCGGTTTTTTTTCAAGCTTAAACTCAGTCAGACTTAGAATACGCCTTGAGAAAGCATTGCATCAGCAACTTTTACGAAGCCAGCGATGTTTGCGCCGTCTACATAGTTCACGGTACCGTCTTCTTTCGTACCGAATTTTACGCAGTTGCGGTGAATTTCTTTCATGATTGCGTGTAAGCGCTCATCAACTTCTTCGAAAGTCCAGCCTAAACGCAATGCGTTTTGAGACATTTCCAGACCAGAAGTTGCTACACCACCGGCGTTAGATGCTTTACCTGGCGCATAAAGAATTTTCGCTTCAACGAATTTCTCAACCGCTTCAAGTGTAGAAGGCATGTTCGCACCTTCAGCAACACAGATTACGCCGTTTGCAAGAAGCGCTGCTGCATCATTCGCATCAAGTTCGTTTTGAGTCGCACATGGAAGCGCGATATCACATTTAATACCCCAAGGACGTTGACCTTCAAGGTATTCAAAACCGTGCTTAGACGCAAATTCAGAAATACGACCACGTTTTACGTTTTTAAGTTCCATCACTTCAGCAAGTAATTCTGGCGTGAAACCTTCTTTCACGTACACAGTACCATTCGAGTCAGAAAGTGAAACTACTTTCGCACCCAAGTACATTGCTTTGTCTGCAGCAAATTGTGCAACGTTGCCTGAACCAGAAATCGCAACGACTTTATCTTTAAAGCAATCGCCACGAGTCTTGAGCATTTCCTCAGCGAAATACACAGTACCGTAACCTGTAGCTTCTGGACGCGCCAAAGAACCACCGAAAGACAAGCCTTTACCTGTGAATACACATGAAGTGTCATTGCTGAGCTTCTTCATCATACCCGCCATGTAACCCACTTCACGACCGCCTACACCAATATCACCCGCAGGAATATCCGTGTTAGAACCTAAATGACGATATAACTCGATCATTAAGGCTTGGCAGAAACGCATAATTTCGCCTTCAGACTTACCTTTAGGGTCAAAGTCTGAACCACCTTTACCACCGCCCATTGGCAATGTGGTCAAAGCATTTTTAAAGGTTTGTTCAAAACCTAAGAATTTTAAAATTGAAAGGTTCACTGATGGGTGGAAACGCATACCACCTTTAAATGGACCAATTGCTGAGTTGTACTGTACACGGAATGCACGGTTTACGTGGGTTTGACCTTGGTCATCTACCCAAGAAACGCGGAACTGAATTGCACGCTCAGGCTCAACCAAACGCTCAAGCAAACCATGTGCTGCATATTGAGGGTTCTTTTCAATGAACGGCCAAAGGCTGGTCATTACTTCTTCTACAGCTTGTAGAAACTCTGGTTGATGTGCATCACGTGTTTTAACGTAATCTAGGAATTCGTTAAGGCTGTTGTATTTCAACGCTTAATCCTCAGCAGAAAATGGATCAAAATTGGTCAAAATTTCAATCAATGATATATTTTGGCGCAAAATATTAAATATCTTTTGTTAACAATCTACAATAGTTTTTTTCAAAAAACTTTAAAACATTTGTATTTTCATAAATTTAACTTATTTTTTAGCGTGTTAAGCCCATAAGTTAATGTAACAAATTAATTCATAGTTTTGAGCATTTTTGCCCAAAAAGCTAGCAATTGTTGTTCTTAATTTGCGCACAAGCCTAAAAGCAAAAATCGTGCTAAAATCATCGACCTAGAATTTTCCCCTAGACTTATCTTCCGTTTTTCTGCTGCTGTTAAAGTGGCATTGGTTTGTCCATGAATTCGCAAATTGCTCTGATTCAAAATATTGATGCGCTGCTCCCTCAAACTCAATGTGGCTTATGTGGTCACCGCGATGGCTGTTTACCCTATGCCAAAGCGATTGCGGAAGGCGAAGCAGCCAATAAATGCGTACCCGGTGGACAACCTGTTGCAGATGCACTAGCAAACTTACTGCAACGCCCTGTATTGACCGCAGAAGCCAGTGTTTGGCCTGTGCAGGCAGATGGACGCCCACAGCGTATGAAAGCGCTAATTCGTGAAGATGAGTGCATTGGTTGTACCAAATGTATTAATGCCTGCCCTGTCGATGCCATTTTAGGCTCAGGCAAACTCATGCACAGCATTTTGACTGATTTATGTACTGGCTGTGAATTGTGTATTCCACCTTGCCCTGTCGATTGCATTGACTTGGTAGAAGATACACAACCCCTGCTTTCTGATAGCGCACGAGTGGCAGAACAGAATGATTTACGCCAACGCTACTACGCCCACATACAACGTGAAGAACAACGTCGTCTGCACCGTAAAGGCCCTGTGGTACGTGCAGAAATTGATACCGAACTGTTTGCTCAATTTTCTGCACAAGCCGATGCTGCTGTGCCTGTGATTGAATTGCCTGTGCAAAAAAATGAACAGATTTCCACTGCCGATGCACAAACCACCATCGAACTGGCAAAATTACGCACACAAATTAAAAAACTCGAAAAACAACTCAGTGTGCGTGACGATGAGAAAAAACGGCTATTACTTGACAATTTACAACAACAGTTACGTGAATTAGGAGCATAAACATGCCCGAAAGAAATACACGTCTGACCAATAAAGCGGTCAAAACAACGGCTGCCAAAAGCACCACGCTCAAAGAAAAGCCGTCTAAAAATATGACCAAAAAGCAAATTCAGACTTTTTTTGAGCGCTTACGTGACCAACGTCCAAATCCGACCACTGAACTGAATTTTTCCAATCCATTTGAATTGCTGATTGCGGTGACCTTATCTGCACAAGCGACCGATGTCAGCGTCAATAAAGCCACCGACAAACTGTTTCCTGTTGCCAATACGCCCGAAGCGATTTATGCCTTAGGTGTGGAAGGTTTAAAGGAATATATTAAAACCATCGGGTTGTATAATTCCAAAGCAGAAAATGTCATTAAAACCTGCAAAATTCTCATCGAAAAACACGGCAGCATCGTGCCTGATAATCGTGCCGATTTAGAAGCCTTGCCTGGCGTGGGACGTAAAACTGCCAATGTGGTCTTAAATACCGCGTTTGGACAGCCAACCATGGCGGTCGATACGCATATTTTCCGCTTAGGTAACCGCACAGGTTTAGCTGTGGGTAAAAATGTTTTAGAAGTCGAACACCGTTTAATTAAAGTCATTCCTAAAGAGTTTTTAATTGACTCACATCACTGGCTGATTTTACATGGCCGTTATTGTTGTATTGCGCGTAAGCCTAAATGTGGTGAATGTGTGGTGTCAGATGTGTGTAACTGGCCTGATCGCTTTGAATTTGGCGCGCATCGGCATATCACGCTGCATGAAATTCATCACGAGCCCGTATCTAAGTAAGTGCTTCGGTAGAGTTTTGCAAAGTGATCTAAACTTATTGAAGACAAGCTAGATCATCAAAGCAATGTGGATCATCCAAAATAGTGTGGATAACTGTGCAATCTATGCACAAGATTGTACAGAGATGAACTTGTTTCTTCATGGTTGGTATTTTCACCGTTACCTAATCTTTTTGTCTCTGTAACTGCTTGAGATTTTATAAAAATTACAATACCTAAAGTAATAATACCAACCACAAGAATTATTAATAGAATTTTATTCTTTTTCATAAGGTTTTATAAAAACTGCCCAAATTTAAAATTGCAATCTTTTGCAGATGTGTGATGGTTTATTTATCCTGAGAATCTTCAGACTGACGTTGTTGCTCTTGCTGTTGTTTAAGTTTCGGATGCAATTGATAGTGCTTGCCTGATTTTTTTTCAGCCGAATTCTGAGCTTGTGTGTTGCGCAACAACTTATAGCTCACAAAAACAAGAAAGCCTAAAACGGCAATACTTGCCAATAACATGATGATCACAGCAGCATGTTGCAAAGCACTCTCCCAAACTGAAACAAATAAAAAGAGCCCTAATATGAATCAGGACTCTTTTAAAGTCAAAACAAGCAGCCTGTTTAAACGATTTTATTTTCTTTTAAACAGACTTGGTCTAAGACCTAGACTTATTTTGCTTGGTCTAAAATAGCAAACAAATCTGCTTGAACTTCTTCAATTGGACGAAGACCATTCAATTTGTTATAGCTTGGTGCATTTTCACCAGAAGCAGCACGACCTTGATAGAAGCCAACCAATTGCTCAGTTTCTGAGTGATACGCTTTTAAACGTTTACGAATAGTTTCTTCTTGGTCATCTGGACGTTGAACCAAATCTTCGCCAGTTTCGTCATCTTTACCTTCCACTTTTGGTGGATTGTAAACAAGGTGATAAATACGACCAGATGCAGGGTGCTGACGACGACCAGACAAACGTTGTACGATTTCTTCGTCTGCAACATCAATTTCAATCACGTGGTCGATATTGATGCCTTCGCTTTCCAAGGCTTCAGCTTGTGGAATAGTGCGAGGGAAACCATCAAAAATACAACCATTCACGCAATCTGGCTGCGCAATACGCTCTTTCACTAAGCCAATGATCAGTTCATCAGATACCAAACCGCCACCGTCCATGACGCTTTTGGCTTGTAGACCTAATTCAGTACCTTCACGAATTGCAGCACGGAGCATATCACCGGTTGAAATTTGTGGGATATTGTAGCGCTTACAGATCAACTGAGCTTGTGTACCTTTACCTGCTCCAGGTGGTCCGAGTAAGATAATGCGCATAAAAAAACATCCTCATTTTAACAATGTATTTGACACTCGTTGCATATCAGAGCCATCGCCCTTTACGCAGCCAGCATCCTCTTATAAGAAAGCGACAAACAAATGTATTAAACCAGCAATAAAACCAGTTACACCACCCAAGACAATTAAAATCCACTCATCTTCCTGAAAGGCAGGACGCAAGAGATTCTGGAATTCTTTTGGCGTCAGTTCACGAATACGATCTCTGAACATTTGATAAATTTTCTGTGCACGGCTCGCATTAAAGGCAGGGTCGCATACAGGCACCATCGTAATTTCAATCGAACGATCAATCAAGTCAGTCTTGAGTTTGGCATACTCTTTTGGCCCCAAAGACAACTGTAAAGAGGTACGAACCAATGGTGTTTCCATAATTTCGTTGATGTGGCGTTTGACAATACGGCGGGTTTTGTCTTTTTTACTGCCATACATCATTTCAGTCATAATCGATTTTAACGTAATCAGATCTTCTGTGACTACCGTTGCAAACACATCCGAGACTTCTTCTTGGCGTTTCATGAACGCACCCTGAATATTATAAGTCCCAATGCGTGGAATCACTGGCTTAATCCATGGAAATTGACGATTTTCAGTCAATTTAAAGAACTGCGGATATTTCACGTAATGTGGTTCGACTGGGTTAAATACCATCCAAATCGCAATCCAGTTGGTCAAGAAGCCCCAAATTGCCGCCCAAAATGGAACCGTCCAGTGCCATGGTACAAGAAACCAAACAATCATTTGGAAAATACCAAAGAACATCCCAATCAATGCACTGATATGCCAAATAAAGTTAATTTCTTTTTGACCGACTTTTAGGAACATACGCACCATTAAGCGGCGATCACCTTCCATTTGGCTGACCACCATTTCACGCATATCCACCAAGGATTCAACATTCAAGGTCAGTTCAGTCACCAATTCACGCAGCACACCTGGCAATTGTTTATGCGCCTGTGCGTAAATACGGCGTTTAATCGAATACGGTAGGTTTTCCCAAAGCACAGCATTGCGGTCTAACATGACCTCATCAATTAAGTGCTCAAGTTCAAAACCCACTTGCTCACCAATAATACGCGCCATATCTTCAGGGTCCATAGCATTGAGAAACTCACGCAATGAACCTAATTTTGACAATGTGTTATCGGTAATGATACCTGAAATACGCCCTGCTTTACGCGGTACAATCCCCTGCCATCCCACAGGAATAGGCCCAAGGTGAAAGCCCCAAAAGCTAATTGGATAGAACACCATTTTTAGTGCCATCCACACGTGCGCCCAAGTCACAAAAGCAGTCACAGGAATAATACTGAGCACGGCCCAAAAATCTGGACGATTCAAAAAGGTTTGCCACAACTGATTGACGTACTCAAGCATGCATTTTTTCCATATTTAGTTCTAATTACAAGATTCTAAAGTAGTTAAAAGTCACTATTCTGACTACAAACCCATACTGAGCGTATAGGAAAATTGTAGTCTAGGCTCAGTTTCCGCAATCACTCGCCCTTGTCGATCTTCCAATTTTTCACCTGCGCCAATGCCAACACTAAAGCTACTGATGCGTTCAGGGCTCAGTAATACATAAGCCAGATCAATGCCTGCACCTAAACGCGCTTTTTCTTCACCATCCACCCATTTAGATTCTAGGTGTCCTGCGTAAGCGCCAATATAATAACCATTTTTGTCTTTACCTGTGAGGTGGTATGGGTAACGAAAACCTGTTTGCCCACCGACTTCATGGTCACCATTTAAAAAAGCCCCCGCTTTTAGATAGGCAATGCCATAAGGATTGACCCATTCACCATTCAAATGCAGTAATTTTTGGGTAATACCCGCCCCTACATTCCAGGTTTTTGCGCTATCTGCGCTAATTTTTGCTTCAGGTAAAAAAGTAGTGTTCCCAGCAAAGCTAAAACTTGAAAAGGCAAGTAATGCCACGAAAGAATAGACTTTTGTCATTATTGTCACCAGTGTCCATTTGTTTTAATTTTAAAAACAGTCCTGTTTTCGTGTTTTGACTCTAGCAGAATTGTCAGGATTCTTATATACAGCAAATTACAATTTTGATGTCGCTAAAGTCAAAAAATTAAGATTGCGTCCAACTTCTCGGTTAAAACGGGCAATTCAGTCAAACATGGTTACTCAAAATTGCCAATAGATGCGCTAGAATAGTCCAAATTCTTTCTCCCTCATTTTAGTTAAGCCAATTTTTGTATGAAACAACACTATCCGTTAAAAAATGCTCAGCAAGAGAAGCGTATTTTTCGCAATCGCATCTTTTTTTCGGTGGGTGTTGTGGTTTTTTTCTTGCTGCTTTTGGTGGCACGTTATGCTTATTTACAAATTAGTGGCTACGATGAATTTTCAACTGCATCAGATAAAAACCGCATTCGATTACAACCACTCGCGCCTGCACGTGGTTATATTTATGACCGCAATGGCGTGTTATTGGCCGATAACTACCCTGTATTCTCTGCTACCTTAAGCCGAGCAGATGTTGAAGATATTGATGACACCATTGCGCGACTGACACCTGTTTTACAACTGACAGAAGAAGATATCGATCGCTTTAAAAGTCGGATTAAAACTTCACGTAAAACTGAACGTGTATCGATCAAGCTGAATTTAAATGAATCGGATATTGCCCGTTTTAGTGAAGTTAAATTTCAGTTCCCTGGGGTCAATATTGAAACCCAGATGACACGTTACTATCCGCATGGTGACTTATTTGCGCACGTGATTGGTTATGTCGGGCGCATTAACGACAAAGAACTGAAAGAAATTGACAAAGATGCTTATGCAGGCACCAACTTGATTGGCAAAATTGGGGTGGAGAAATCGTATGAGCACTTGCTACATGGCGTACCCGGCAACGAATCTGTAGAAGCCGATGCACATGGTAATGTGCTGCGCAATTTAGGACGTAAAGACCCTGTACGTGGCAATGATTTGTTTTTGTCATTGGATTATGGCTTGCAAGTGGTCGCCTCTGAACAACTGGCAGAACGCCGTGGTGCAATTGTGGCACTTGACCCACGTACAGGTGAAATTTTAGCTTTAGTCTCCAGTCCGAGTTTTAACCCTAACTTATTTGTCACAGGTATTAGCCATACCGACTACTCTGCCTTACGCGATAATTTAGATCAACCACTCTATAACCGTGCAGTACAAGGTGTTTATCCACCGGGTTCTACCATTAAGCCGATGTTTGGTTTAGGCGGTATTCATTATGGCTATGTCGATTGGAAAACCGCCATTCAGGATTATGGTTATTTCACTTTACCAGGCGACAGCCACCGTTTCCGTGACCATAAAAAAACTGGGCATGGCATTGTCGATATGCACAAAGCTCAAGTCGTGTCGTGTGATACCTACTTCTATGTATTGTCGTATCGCATGGGCATTGAAAAAATGAACGACTGGATGCGTCAATTTGGCTTTAGTGAAAAAACTGGGGTCGATTTACCAAGTGAAAGCACAGGACTCTACCCAAACCCGGACTGGAAAATGCGTACGCGCAAAGCCAAATGGATGAAAGGTGAAACAATTTCCGTCAGTATTGGTCAGGGTGCATTTACCTCGACACCATTGCAATTAGCAATGGCCACCGCCATCACCGCCAACAAAGGATTTAAAGTCACACCGCACGTGTTACGTGAAAGTCGTGGCGCGAAACCATTTAAAGTTCACAATGGTACCAACGGAAAAATTGACTTTAACGGCACAGAAGAAGACTGGATTAAAATGCGTGATGCCATGGTTGATGTGATTCAATCAGGTACAGGTAAAGGGATTAAAGGCGGCTTGCAATATTCAGTTGCAGGTAAAACAGGTACAGCACAGGTTAAAAGTATTGCGCAAGGTAAACGCTATAACGAAGCCTTATTGACCGACCGTCAGCTTGACCACGGTTTATTTGTTGGCTTCGCTCCTGCCGAAAACCCTGAAATCGCAATTGCCATCATTCTAGAAAATGGTCGCGGTGGTTCTGCAGCAACGGCTTTGGCGCGTCCAATTTTAGACTATTGGTTACTGAATAAAAATAAAAAGCCAATTCGTCCATCTGCCGCACAAGTGAGTGGTGGCTTAATGACTGCAGGTTTAAAACCAAGTGAATTGCCAAGTGGTGAAGTCCCTTCATCTACTGCACCAAATACGAATAACGTGAATAATCCGAATACAGCAACCAATCACCCTGCGCTCAACCCAAATCCTTCGCAAACTACTCTGAGTTCAGCTCCAACCAATCCACCTGCAACTGCGCCAACAGCAGTTGTACCCACTAACCCAATTGAGAGCGACTAAGCCATGAAAAATCAACTACGCATTATTGGTGGAGAATGGAAACGTCGTCAGTTGGCTTTTGCTTCAATTGAGGGATTACGCCCTACGCCCGACCGAGTGCGCGAAACCTTATTCAACTGGTTAATGTGGGATGTGCAAAACGCCAAAGTGTTAGACCTCTGTTCAGGTTCGGGCGCTTTAGCTTTTGAAGCCCTGTCTCGCGGTGCGGCACACGTGGTCATGATTGAGCCAAACCGTACACAAGCACAGTTTTTACAGCAAAATTTAGAATTATTACGCGTCAATAAAAGCAAAGCACAATTAAAAGTTTCTACCGCACAACATGCTTTGGCGACACTAAAAGATCAGTTTGATTTGGTATTTTTAGACCCGCCTTATAGTTTAGATTTATGGGAAGAATTGGCAGGGTTGGCTGATCCACTCATTGCGGCACAAGGTCTGATTTATGTTGAAGCAGATCGTGATTTAAACCTGTTAAAATTACCGCAGACTTGGCAAAAAGTTAAAGAGAGCAAAGCGGGAACTGTACGTGCGGGCTTATACCAAAAGATTGTTGTTTAAATTTTCTCCTTAAAAGATACGCGGTAATTTTATGACTATCGACACTTTTCAAGAGTCATCTATTAATGTAATATTATAACATTACATATTGTAGTGTTTATCTTCATGAAAGTTCGTTCATCTTTAAAAAGTGCAAAATCGCGTGCCGATTGTCAAATTGTGAAACGTCGTGGCAAATTATTTGTGATTTGCAAATCCAATCCACGTCTTAAAGCAAGACAGGGATAATCCCCTGTCTTTTAGTTTTGATAGATTATTACACTGAAATAGTGTGCTTATTCTGAATAGTAACGTGTATCGACACTAAAACTTTCAGGAAATTTTGCTTGAACCTGCGCATAAAATGCCATGATTTCAGCCATATCTTTTTCAAAATCACCGGTTGGATGCACAATTTTTCCCACACCCGTTTTCTTTTTTGCGTAATCCATATACGCCAAAGCAATTGGCACACCTGCATTTAACGCAACATGATAAAAACCTGTTTTCCATTGTTCTTGACGCGCACGTGTGGCTTCAGGCGTCACCAACATCACCAATTTAGGATGGTTTTTAAATAAGTCCGTCATGAGCTGAACCATACTAGGTCGTGCTTCGCCTGGTGCTTTCGGACGACGGTCTATACCAATACCTCCCATCGCACGGACAAATGGCCCAAACGGCAATTTCATATAGCTGTCTTTAATGGTCAAGCGAACATTAACGCCCAAAGCTTTAAGCCCTAAGCGTGCATATAAGGCATCCCAATTACTGGTATGCGGTGCAGCAATCATCACATATTGGTCTAATTCCAACGGACAATGATTGTCGATTTCCCAACCCATTAAATTTAAGCTTCGCTCAGCTAACTTTTCAAACACAACCGCATACCCCAAATAAAGTGTGCGAATTTTAGCAAGCATCGACAAATACAAAAGTCTAAAACGACGAATAAATAAACAAATACTTTATAAATGTATAAAAATTTCCTGCACTCATCTTATTTTTGTCATTCCATGCAAAATCATACTGTTTTTGCGCTTATTCATTGCTAGATTCAAGCAAGTTTAAAATGGTAAATATATAAATTTACGCACAGTTTGCTGAGTTATTTACGGTCTAATCCGATGTAATCCTTGAAGTGAAACTTAAAACTTTAAAACATCGGGCTTGTTATGATTTGCTACAAATCTTCATTAAAAATAAGGCAAATTGGCTTTTCAGATACAAGGTGAAAGTTTAAGGTGGCAGCAAGACAAGTTTGAAGTTCAGAACATTTATGCTGAATCGTTATCCGATTGCACTCAGTACACTTAGCTTATTTTTAGTAGCTTGCGGATCAACTGATCCAAGCAGGGAATATCAATCCGCTTTGCCTTCTGAGCCACAAATTACGCCCAAAACTGAAGTTCAAAATTCAGCAACTTCATGGACAGGACAAGCTACAGGTAACTTTAGAGCCTTATTGCCTTGTGACAACTGTGAACAGCATGTGATTCATTTACGCCTGAATGATGATCAAACCTTTCAACTCATCGACATTAAACGCTCGAAACAGCGGCAGCGCGAAAACCAAGTGGCGGGAACGATTCAAGCTGCTCAGGGCAACAATCAGCAAGACAAACAGAACCAACACCCATCGCAAAACACGGCAAATGAATGGTTGCTCAATACAGAAAATGGGCAAGCCTATGCACGTATTCAACTCACAGCTCACGGTCTTCAATTCAGCTTATACAATCAGAAAAAGACACAAAATCAGCAGAAAAATGAAACTCAGGTTTTCTTACATCCTGTAGAAAATATGCAAGTCAGTAATGCCCTGAAGCATGTCGATATTCAGGCTGAACACGTACAAAATGTTGAGGTCAAAGAATTAAACGACCCTGTGATGGCACACGATTATTTTCTGGCAATTCACAATCAATCTGATCAAGCATTACAATTACATGCCAATGACTTAGTTTTGGTCGATCAGCAATATCAAGAATATGCAGCCGTAGTCGATCCGCATTTTTTAGAACCAATTCCTGCACAACAAAAACAATGGATTAAGGTGTCTTTCCATTACCCTGCTTCTGTAGAGGCAGATGTGATCAAAATTAAATAGGTTACAGCTGCTGCATTTCATAAATGAAGGAACATCAATTTAAGGATGTTTCAAAGTTCTTTGACTATTTTAAATAGCCATAAAAAAACCCTGCATCAGCAGGGTTTTCTTTTAAACCATCAAGCGATTACGCGTTGAATTGGTTCATTGTGTTTTTAGCTTCGTCCGCTGCTTTAAGCGCGTTGTCACCAGAGAAAATTTCTTTGTGATCGTCACCGATGTCAGAACCAGCCATTGCTTGGTGTTTAACACAAGCGATACCACCGCGGATTTCTTTACGTTGTACGCCAGCAACATAAGCCAACATACCTTCAGAACCGAAGTAACCTTGAGCAAGCTCGTGAGTAGAAAGAGCAGCTGTGTGGTAAGTAGGCAGAGTGATCAAGTGGTGGAACACGCCTGCTTCACGAGAAGCGTCTGCTTGGAATGTACGTACTTTTTCGTCAGCTTCAGCAGCCAATTCAGAATCGTCGTACTCAGCGCTCATTAATTTAGCGCGGTCGTATGCAGATACGTCTTTACCTTCAGCAACCCAACGGTCGTACGCTTGTTGACGGAAGTTCAGTGTCCAGTTGAATGATGGAGAGTTGTTGTAAACAAGTTTCGCATTTGGCACAACTTCACGTACACGGTTAACCATGTGAGCGATTTCTTCTACGTTTGGAGTCGCAGTTTCGATCCAAAGAAGGTCAGCACCGTTTTGTAAGCTAGTTACACAGTCAAGTACAACGCGGTCAATTTGAGTGCCTTCACGGAACTGGTACAAGCCAGAAGCTAAACGCTTAGGACGGTGTAATTTACCATCACGCTTGATTAGGATTTCGTCTTCTTTCGCTTCAGAGATGTCAATTTCTTGAGTGTCTAAGTAGCTGATGTATTGAGAAGCGATGTCGCCTGGCTCTTTAACTACTGGGATTTTTTGAGTTAAGTCAGCGCCTTCAGAGTCAGTACGTGCAACGATGATACCGTCGTCAAGACCCATTTCTAAGAACGCATAACGTAACGCGTGGATTTTAGCGATGAAGTCTTCGTGTGGAACAGTTACTTTACCAGCTTGGTGACCACATTGTTTCGCGTCAGAAACTTGGTTTTCGATTTGAAGTGCACATGCACCCGCTTCGATCATTTTCTTAGCTAATAAGTAAGTTGCTTCTTCGTTACCGAAACCAGCGTCGATGTCCGCAATGATTGGCACAACGTGAGTTTCAAAGTTGTCGATTTGAGCAGTGATTTCAGCAGCTTTAGCAGTATCACCAGCGTCTTGTGCTTTTTTAAGTGCGCGGAACAAATCGTTTAATTCTTTCGCGTCAGCTTGACGTAAGAATGTGTAGATTTCTTCGATCAATGCAGGAACAGAAGTTTTTTCGTGCATAGATTGGTCAGGAAGTGGACCGAATTCTGAACGAAGTGCAGCAACCATCCAACCAGAAAGGTAGATATAACGGCGTTCAGTAGTACCGAAGTATTTTTTGTTCGCAATCATTTTTTGTTGCGCAACAAAACCGTGCCAGCAACCTAAAGATTGAGTGTATTTGCTTGAATCAGCATCATAAGCAGCCATATCACGACGCATAATCGCAGCTGTATATTTAGCAATATCTAAACCAGTTTTGAAACGGTTTTGCATTTGCATACGCGCAGCATCTTCAGGACTGATGTCTGCCCAAGTGTTGCCGAATTTTGCTTTTAATTCGCGGATTGCATCAATCGCTGTTTGGTATGTAGTCATGATATTGTACCCTGTAATATTATTTAGGATTTATCAATCGAAGGCTAAATCGCGCTTATGCTTGATTGCTCAGATTTAGAGCACTTCGTTACGATGAATACAGAGTAGAGTGACTGAATGAATTAATCCAATATTCTCGTGTAATTCTCGGTATTTTTTAAAAAAATGTATAGATCAAAGTCTTAATTCACAAAAACAATAAAAACACAACATATTGATTTTAAAAACCTTATTTAGAAAATTAATCAAATATCTTTGCTTACAAATTCATCTCTGTGCCGATATTTTCTGCATTAGACTTAAGTCTTGCATTTCATAAAAAATGCTTGCATTGGCGATTTCTGCCATTTTTTAGCAAAATTTTGCTGCTTTTCAGCGCAATGTAAGTGCATAAGTTTCATACAAAATAGAATCTGCTATCAGTTCTGCCAATGCTTTTAAGTGTTTTTGCATTTAAGATTAAAAAGTATAGATGCAGTACTAGGCAACCTACATTTCTTTAGGAAATAATGATGGGGCTGGCTGTTTTTATTCAGATTTTTTGCTGTTTATCTCGTCGATTTTTTCATCATAATTTATACACAAGCCTTACGGCTTATGGCATAATTCCAATAATTTAGTGATTTTATTTTCGGTATTTATTTTATGAATCTGGAGCGGGTTGATCTTAATCTATTAATTTATCTTGACGTCTTACTTCGTGAAAAAAATGTAACCCGTGCTGCAGAACAATTGGGCGTTACCCAACCTGCGATGAGTAACATTTTACGTCGTTTGCGCAATTTATTTAATGATCCCCTGCTGATTCGTTCTTCTGAAGGCATGACGCCAACTGAACGTGCCTTAGAATTACAACCGCGTATCCGCGATGCCTTATCTGACCTCTCTATGATTTTGGAGCCGCGTACTGAGTTCCGCCCTTATACTTCAAATCGTGTATTTCGGATTATGACCTCCGATTACGCAGAAGCCACATTAGTCCCACGCTTGGTTAAAGCTTTACGCTCTGAAGCACCTAATGTGGTATTAGACTTTTTAACCCCGAGTGATGTGTCTTATCGCGACATGGAACAAGGTAAAGTCGATTTGGCGATTAACCGTTTTAATGAAATTCCACAAAGTTTCCATCAGGTTTTAGTTTGGCGTGATAGTTTTTCTTGCCTGCTCAATCACAAACACCCTGCTGCCAATAACCTGAATTTAAAAAGTTACTTAGATGCACAACATATTTGGGTTTCTAAAACAGGTATGGGCGTTGGTTTTGGTGTGAATCCAGAGAAACAAGCGGGACTGGGTTGGATTGATCAAGCTTTAGAGCGTATTGGACAAAAACGTAAAATTTCGGTGTTTACCCGTCATTATCAAATGCCTGCACTACTCGCGTCTAATGTAGATTTAGTCGCAACCTTACCTACACGTATTGCGCGCTTACAAGCCAAAAGCCAAAGTTTACTGATTAAAGACCCACCATTTTATATTCCAGAATTTGAATTAAAGATGGCATGGTGTCCGTTGTTACATCATCACCCTGCACACCGTTGGTTACGCCAATTGATTTTATATGTAGCGCGCCAAATGATTGAAGAAGAAAACCGTGAGTTTTTACTGAATAACTCTCAATTTTCAGCCTATTAATTAAAAATTCACTGAACTTATTGGCACAAACGCTTATACTCAGATGAGGAATATTTCGATATTCCTCATTGTTTAATCATGATTTAATAAAGATTCAAATTGTTATATTTAAAATAATATAATCCACAGGTGGATTCGTGAGCCTCTTCCAGAATATTGTTATTATCCTCATCCTCATTGTCGGAGCTGGTTTTTTATCGCTGACTGAAATTGCGTTGGCTGGTGCACGTAAAGTTAAACTGAAAATTCTAGCCGAATCAGGCGATGAACGTGCCCAAAAAGTTTTAGACCTACAAGAAAACTCAGCTGATTTTTTTGCTGCCTCACAAATTGGCTTAAACGCAGTTGCCATTTTAGGTGGTATTTTAGGTGAAGGCGCATTCCGTCCTTATTTTTACAACTTAGTTGTGCGCTTCTATCAAGGACCATGGGCTGAAACGCTTAGTTTTGCCTTGTCATTTACCTTAGTGACTTCGCTGTTTATTTTATTTGCCGACCTAATGCCTAAGCGTTTGGCAATGATCGCCCCTGAAAAAATTGCGGTATCGGTGATTAATCCGATTCAAATTTTTATTCGGATATGCAAGCCTTTGGCATGGATGATTAATGCGATTGCCAACGTGCTGTTCCGTTTATTTAAAGTAAATACCACGCGCGAAGACAATATTACATTTGATGATATTTCTGCAGTCATGGATGCAGGCGCTCAAGCAGGTGTTTTACAAAAGCAGGAACATCACTTTATTGAAAACGTGTTTGAACTTGAAGAACGTAACGTGCCTTCGAGTATGACTACACGTGAAAATGTGGTGTTTTTTACCCTAAAGGAATCTGAAGCCAGTATTCGTCAAAAACTTGCAGAATATCCTTATTCCAAATTTTTGGTCTGTAGCGAAAATATTGATGATGTTATTGGCTATGTCGATGCCAAAGATATTCTGGTCAGAATCCTCAATAATCAATCTTTACTGCAACTGAATGAAAGCACCATCCGCAATGTATTGACCATTCCAGATACACTCACGCTGTCTGAAGTCTTAGATCGTTTCCGCTCGACAAAAGAAAAATTTGCCGTGGTGATTAATGAATATGCTTTGGTTGTGGGCGTGATTACCCTGTCTGATATTATGATTACTGTGATGGGCGATTGGGTAACACCTATTGAAGAAGACCAGCAAATTATTAAACGTGATAACAATTCTTGGCTGATTGATGGCAGCACGCCAATTGAAGACATTAAACACGCGCTGCAAATTGATGAAATGCCAGATGATGAAAATTATGAAACCATTGCAGGTTTTATGATGTATAAGCTGCGTAAAATCCCTCGCCCTGCCGATTCTGTACTTTTTGATGGTTATAAATTTGAAGTGGTCGATGTCGATCATTTTAAAATTGACCAACTTTTAGTAACACGAATTGTAGAAACACAGGAAATACAAAACAACACTGAAGCAGATGGATAGTGAAATTCACTGTATTCGTGTGGGCTTGATCTGCATCCAGATTTTCTAGCATTCATAAAAAAAGCACCACATCAAAATGAAGTGGTGCTTTTTTCAAACCTGAACAGATACATCTGAAATTCAGCTGAATATCTATTTAACCCGAATTACGGATAAGAAAAGCCCTTGAAAAAAAGGTAGTTAGAGCCATTTAGAAAGTTACGACACAACCCAAAGGCTCTAACTACCATGTACGATTTTACAGAAATTTTTTGTATTGTTGATGATTTTTTCAAAAAATTTGAACCCATCTATTGGCAATTTCTCAAGCAAGAAAACAAACGTCAACGTATCAGACAAGCAACGCTATCTTTATCAGAAATTGTGGCTATCTCCATCTACTATAAAACATCTCAAGTACATAATTTTAAGATGTTTTTTAACTTGCTTTGTCAGTTTGAAAGCAAACTCTTTAAAGACTTGCCTTGTTATAAAAACCTGATTACCCTCATCAATCAGCACCAACTTGCTATTCATGCTTTGCTTTATGCGTTGAGCCAAAAAGATGAAAGTTCATATTTATGGATTGATTCAACACCTTTACCTGTTTGTAAAAATAAAAGAATCCCTAAAGGTCATCATGCTTTAGATGAGATTGGTTCTCGTGGTAAAAGTACGATGGGCTGGTTTTATGGTTGCAAATTACACTTGCTGATGAATCAAGAGGGTGAAATTGTAAATTCAGATTTATCAAACGGACATATTGCTGATCTTAAAAAAGTTGAGGATTTAGTGAATGGCTTATCAGCAACGGTCTATGGTGATAGAGGCTACATTAGCCAACCATTGAAAGAAACACTTAAAGAGCAAGGCATTGATTTAATTACTTATCCAAGAAAAAATATGAGAGTGACCTTATTGCCATTTTCTGATGAATTTCATCTACGACAACGTAAAAGAATTGAAACATTGATAGGATTATTGAAAGAAAAATATCACTTAGTTACGAGTAAACATCGTTCGATTGCTGGTTTTTTAGCAGGCGTATTTTCTTCACTATGTGCGTATCAACTTTGCCAAAAGAATAAGCCTAAAATTCATGTGATTAAATCTTTGGCTTATCCGTAACTGGGGTTAAATTACATATTTTATGCAATCTAGTTGAGTTGAATAGTCATTTCAGACTAAAACTTAATTAACCCGATGTGGTAAACGGAACATTTCATGCGTATCGGTATAAAAACTGCGACCATCTAAATTCAGTTCGATTTCCTGACCACATTCCAACAACACATGTTTTCCGACTTCGACCCATTTAAAACCATCACGGGTATTTTGCTTTTTCTTTGATGCCACCAAAGACACCATAATTTCACGACCATTCACTGCTTTCGCAAGCATTGTTTGCATTTTTTTCAATATTTACACCAATTCATTTATAACTTACACATCAAGCTCAAATTAAAATTTTGAGCATAGTTTTTTTAATACAACAACATTCATCACACTTAATTTGCAGTGCATAAAATAAATGCAGCACAGCATGATGATGAATAACTACGAGAGAATAGAGATATTTTTATTGTACAAGTTACACTATAACATAGATTTAAAGTCTTTGCAGCATCGGCTACAAATTTGTAAAGATAAACTTAATAAAACAAAAATTTCTTAATCAAACCTTAATCATTTTCGTGAGATAATCTACCCCAGACACAATGGATGGTGTTTGATCGCACAAGCCCACTTCGGTGGGTTTCTTATTAGGCTAACTAAATAACGATAACAAACTTTATCTTTCTGACGTTTATCTTCTGATTTTTTATCTACAAATTTCAAAAATAAAAAAGAGTATGGATTTTTTTAACCCATACTCTTTGTGTGCGACTACGCTACTCCATTAGCGCATAGTCACAAATTCTTCTGCAGCAGTTGGATGAATTGCGACAGTATTGTCAAAATCTTGCTTGGTCGCGCCCATTTTGACCGCGACTGCAAAACCTTGCAAAATTTCATCCATGCCATAGCCAATACCATGCACGCCCACGACTTTCTGTTCATCACCAACGCAGACCAATTTCATTTTAGACACTTGACGATGCTGAGTTACAGCCGTGTACATTGAGGTAAAAGAAGATTGATAGACTTTGACCTGATCTTGCCCAAACTGTTCAATGGCTTGCGCTTCACTTAAACCCACCGTACCAATAGGCGGATGACTAAAGACCACCGTGGCAACATTTTGATAATCTAAATATTCATTTGGTTTGTGATTGAATAAACGTTCAGACAATTTACGTCCTGCGGCAACAGCAACGGGTGTCAGCTCAATTTTTCCAATAATATCGCCCACCGCATAAATACCTGCTTGGCTGGTATTTTGGAATTGATCTACTGCGATATATCCTTTTTCATCAATCTGCACATTTGCAGCAGCCAAGTTCAATGCTTGTGTATTTGGTTTACGTCCAACTGCCCAAATCAGACAATCGACCTCATGCTGTGAACCATCTTCAAGATGTAATAACAAAGACTGATCCGCTTGGCGAGTGACTTTCTTTGGAATGGCTTGCGTATGCACTTGGATATGTTCATCACGCATACATTCAAGTAATGTTTCACCTAAAAATTGATCTAAACTACGCAGCGGCAATTGTTTACGAATAAACAATCCAACTTCTGAACCCAACCCATTTAAAACACCTGCTAACTCTACGGCAATATAACCCGAACCGACAATTGCCGTGCGTTTTGGTAATTGTTGCAATTCAAAGAAACCGTTTGAATCAATTCCTAGCTCTGCCCCTTCAATATCTGGACGTGTTGGCTCAGTTCCTGTGGCTATTAAAATGTGATCTGCAGTGTATTGCTGCTGATTTACTTCAACTGTTTTTTCATTTACAAAACGAGCAAAGCCCTGAATCACATCAACATTGTTTTTAGCTAAACCTGATTGATACGATGCATGGATACGCTGAATATAAGCTTGACGATTTTGAATTAACGTATTCCAATCATGCGATTTTAATTCAGTATTAAAACCATAATCTGGGCCGTATTTTTGAATAGCATCGGCGATTTGCGCAGAATACCACATCACTTTTTTAGGCACACACCCCACATTGACACAAGTCCCGCCCAAATCTGCAACTTCAATTAATGCACATTTTTTACCATATTGCGCCGCGCGATTGGCCGAAGCAATACCACCACTTCCTGCCCCAATTACCAAATAGTCATAATGTTTAGCCATTTCATGCCTCAATTTTTCGTGATTTTTTAGATACTCATCTGCAGAAATTCAGCGCAGAAAAACATTCATTTTCATCAAAACTAACACATAAAACTGCATTTCCCAAGTCAGCCATATTGTCTAAATACACAAAATCGACACACTGTCATTCAATTGATTTCACTGCCAATAAAACTGACTATTCACTTAAATTTTACGCTTTTAAGGCTATAATATAAATTTGATTTTTTATCATTGGGGTCAATGTGAAGCAGTGGGTTTACGTTCTGATATGTAGCTTTATCACTTTCGGCTGTTCCCCATCCCAACCGTCAGATCAAGCCCCAAGCATGTTTGATGAACTCGATCTCATCAATACCAAAATGAATGAAATCTTGCTTCGCGATTTAGATAACTATTCTGCAGATGAGCGCAAACATATTATTTGTGAAGAATATACGCAGATTTACAAACATGAATATATGCCAATTGTACTTAAAAATTCTAAACCTGAAGATCGGCAATATAACGAGAAAAAATTACTTGCTGAATTAAATGAAACTTACACCAACTATAAAAATGAATATCAAATTCGCTGTGACTAAGCTAGATTATTTTTAATGTATTCCAGCCACAAAAAAGCCATTTCAACGAATTGATGAAATGGCTTTTAGTTTTTTAACTTAAACCTCTAACATACTATTTAGGGTTTCAACCACGTTTTTAGATTTCACCACAGACTGCAAATTTAGCAACGCTGCTTGCACTTGGTTACGTTGTGGCTCTGCCAAAGTGTACCAACGCGACAACACCTGCAATAAACGCGAACCTACAATTGGGTTTTTCTCATCTAAATACTTGGCTAAGTCAATAAAATGCTGAACACCAAAACTCCATGTATTCACAGGGTTGCTATTTAAACCACCACTGACTGAACGAATACGGTTAGGTGTACCCAAATCATAATCAGGATGTGCAGTTAAAGCCTGAATGGTTTCAGCTGTCGCTTTTGGATGTGAAGCTTGAACCATAAACCATTGATCAAGTGCTAAAGCTTCATCTTTAAAACGTGTATAAAAATCTTCCAAAGCAGCTTTGGCTTGCGGTGCATCATTCCACACCAAGACACGCAATGCCCCTAAACGCTCAGACATATTTCGAGTTGTTTGGTATTGCTGCTTTGCCAGCTCAAACGCTTCGGCATCGCCCTGACGTGCCATTAACGCCAACATGATATTCTTTAAAGCACGTACACCCATTGCCTGAGAGAAATCTTGCTGCATGTCTGGATCAAGGCTTAAATAGGTTTCTTTGCAGAATGCACCAAGTTCGCGCGCCAATGTATCTAACAGCGCATTGCGTTGTTGCTGAATTTTTTCAGGTTGATAATTTTGATCAATACGGCTGCCCAAATAGCCTTCAGAAGGTACATCAAAAATACGTGATGCCAACAAAGGATCTTTTTCAATTAAAGCAGGTACTGTATTTTTCATGGCTTGCAAATAAGTATCTGCTGCATGTTCTTCCAATAAAATACGTTCCAATAGAGTCTGAGTCGCCTGCCACTGGTTAAAGCCATTGGTTTCGTGCTGCATTAAAAATGCCAATTCATCATTAGAATAGTTAAATTCTAAATTCACAGGTGCAGAAAAATTACGCAATAAAGAAACAACGGGATGCGCAGTTATACCGCTAAATTCAATACTTGCTTGTGCCTGATCAAACAAATACACACCATCTTTTACTGAGTTTTCAACCAAAGCTTCAGACTGCAAAATATATTGCTCGCCTGTTTCTGCATTGAACAATGCCAATGCAACAGGAATAGGCAATGCTTTTAAGTTTGGATATTTGGCATTGCTTTTCAGACTTTGTTTTAAATTTAAACGATAAACCTGCGCAGCCGCATCGTATTCGCCTTGCACTTCAAGCTTTGGTGTGCCTGGTTGATTGTACCAAGTCAGGAAATTAGATAAATCGACACCTGAACCTGCGCTTAAAGCATTGACCCAATCTTCAACCGTGACTGCTTGTCCATCATGACGACGGAAATATTCATCACTACCTTTACGGAATTTTTCTTTACCGAGTAAAGTCGACATCATGCGGTTAATTTCCGCACCTTTTTCATAGACTGTTGCGGTATAGAAGTTATTAATTTCTACAAAATGATCTGGACGTGGCGGGTGCGATAACGGGCCAGAATCTTCGGGGAATTGATGTGCTTTGAGCACCGCCACATCATCAATACGCTGTACTGCGGCAGACTGTAAATCTTCAGAGAAAGATTGGTCACGGAACACCGTTAAACCTTCTTTTAAACACAACTGGAACCAATCGCGGCAAGTAATACGGTTACCTGTCCAGTTATGAAAATATTCATGCGCAATCACGGACTGTACGCGCATAATTGCGGCATCTGTGGTGTATTCTTCATCGGCCAATACACATGACGTATTGAAAATATTCAGACCTTTATTTTCCATTGCGCCCATATTGAAGGCACTGGTCGCCACAATCATATAATTATCTAAATCATACGGCAGACCATAGTGTTCTTCATCCCAACGCATCGAATGTTTTAACGCTTGCATAGCAATTTTGCATTTTGGAATGTCTTTTTCTTCTGCATAAATTTCCAGTGCAACATTACGCCCTTCAGATGTCACATAATGGTCTTTCATGACTGCCAAATCGCCAATCACACAAGCAAATAAATAGCTTGGCTTTTTGGTCGGGTCTTGCCAAATCGCATAATGACGACCTTCGCCTGCTTCACCTGTTTCTAACAAGTTGCCGTTTGCCAATAACACAGGATATTTTTTATCGGCTTCAACACGTGTGGTAAATACCGACAATACGTCTGGGCGGTCAGGATAGAAGGTAATTTTACGGAAACCTTCAGGCTCGTTTTGGGTAACAAATAAATCAGAACTTGCCTGATATAAGCCTTCAAGTTGCGTATTGCTTTCAGGATGAATGATCACGATGGTTTCTAACGTGACTTGATCAGGTGCATTTGCAATGCGAAGCTGCTCACTATCTAATTGATAGTCACTTTCCGATAATTCCGTGCCATTCAAAATAATAGATTTCAATTCTAAATCACGGCCCAATAACACCAAATCGCCTGCAGTCTGACGCTGCATTTTCAATGTTGCACCCACTTGGGTGTAATCTGCATAGACTTGAATATCTAGCTCTACAGCATCTACCAAGAATGAAGGTTTTTGATAGTCTTTTAAATAGATAGTTTGGCTGGCTTCAACCATAGGATTTGCTGCAATATTCATCTTGTCCTCATTCTTTGTGGCGATGCGCTTGTTTTTGTAAAGTTGCAATGATCATACGACAACTTTCAACATCTGTCTGCGCACAATCTATTTCAGTCTTGTTCAACAATGCTGATTTATATGGGCGCTCAACCCAAGCTTTTCAATCCTATCTGGATTAATCCTGTACAAGTAACATAAAAGCAGACTGTTTAAATCAATACCTGTATTGCTATTACGCGTAAATTTAATATTTTGATATGCAACTTCACTTCAAATACGACCAACACAGGCTAATTTTGATGATGATCAAAAGCACAGAAGCTTCCACCTTTCAGTACACAAGCCATGTATAATGACATATCACGATTTACTTGAGCTTCTATTTCACAATGCTACAAATTCTGCAAAAACAATTAGATGAAAGCACATTATGCCCTTTGTGTCAGGCATCTATGTATTGGGTAGAAGCAGAACAATATGAGCAGGAATTAAATTTTCACCAATGTAGTCATTGTGAACATCGCATCTTTCAAAATAGCCAACAACAAAACTGTCATTGCGCAAGCTGTACCCAACAACGCAAAAAAATCATGGCGGAAACCCGCTTGCAAGAACAACAAAAATTCAAAAAACAGGATGCACCTGAACGCGAATTAAATCAGCTGCGTTTTATAGATAAATTATTTTTATTGAGTATTTTAGATCAGCATGCACAGGAACATATTCCACATGAAGAATTTATAGATTGGGAAAAAATCAAGTATTTAAATATTACCCCCAACTATTTTTTCCAGCACGGCATGATCAAACATTTGCTAAAAGAGCAAATATTAATTGCCAAAGATTTTGCGGAAAATGCGCAGCAATATTATATCAATGTCCGTTTAGATGGTTATTCTGAACCAAGCTTATTCAGCATTGCACAACAATTACGTTATTGGTTTTATGAAAATCTGAGTATGGGCACACCGTTCAAAACAGCAGATGAAGTCAAAGATGCGCTGTATTTATTGCTGTATCAAGAGATTGTGCAGTTTATGCAATTTTATTGTCGGACTTGGGGAATACAAATTGCGGGCAACCATAGTTTTCAGAGCTTTTGCTACCGACTTTTAGATGTCTTGGCGGTTGGGCAAATTTATTACTTGGTGCAAACTGCTTTGGAATTTTTATACCAACAAAAAGCACTCAAACCGCGTAATGAAAACTTTATTAATACCAATTTACTGAAAAAGACTGTGCAGCAATACCGAGAACGGTCAGTGGCTGAAAAATGGGAGACCTCTACCCTGCCACGCCCGCCTAATTTGCCTTTCAGCTATATGAGCGAAATTTTATTCTTCCGCTTTTTGGGTTATGACGAAAGGATTTTCTTTCAACCTGTGTGGCGTTCTTGGCGAAAAATTGAAGCACGACTTAAATTTTATTCACTTAAACGCTGTATGCACTGCGGATCGGATGAACTGACTGTCGATTATGACGCAGAAAATTATGTGTCCTTATTTTGTCGCAACTGCAAACATCAAGATCATTATTTCACTCAATAAAACTTTGGTGAAGATGATGGTTACACCCCATCACTGCCCAAATTCATCATCTACTGCAGTATAGAGTCAACAGGATACGTACAGAGGATTACAGTTTTTCGATGTGATAAGCACCTAATCCACTTTTCTGTTTAGTGCTAAATTGAGTGCCGTTTCAGATAAAGTTTTACCGTCTAATTTACAAATACACATAATGCCCCAACCATCAAAATAATCAGGCGCGTGCTGCAAAAAGAAATTGGAATGTACATCTTGCGGAATTCTCAAATGCATCAGTTGCTCAAAACTTCGTGCTGGAGAATGAGTTTCATGCACATATACGCCTTCACCGCGCTTTTGAATTTCAGGATACCGTGCCGCCATAAGCTGCAAAACTTCATGATATTCCTTAGGCATAGTTTTCCCGACTCTTGGGAAAAAACTTTTAGAACGCGAAGCAAACAAAGAATAAATCTTCGGTTGATTAATGCTAATCACAAACCACAATGGAATAAATGGATTTTTTAAGCGTCGATTCAACATGGCTTTGACTGCACTTGGAATCGTCAAATTTTGTTTTTGATATTCAGACAAAAAACCCGCTCGTGAATTGACCACATGCATAGGCTGTTCATTATAATGAATCAAAATAAAAGGAATAACATTTTGCCCAACCACTTGATCTCGATCATGATATTGAATAACCGTGACTGCGATTGCATCGGGGTCATAAACAAAGGCTTTAAATTCTTCTAAACTAGAATTTGGAAAGATTTTTTGATCGAATTGATAAATTTTTTCAAAAAAATACGATTGCTGCTGCATTGAAAGCGCTTTAAAGTCAAAAACTGTTTCTATTAAATTCATAAAAACAACCCAGTTTCATATTTAAAGAGAGACGCAAAATTTTTTTAATTGGTCAATGCATTAATAATATGACACATTTTAATTACATAATTTTACAATCATTATAGTAAGTTATTAAAAAATATCCAATTTCATTAAAATTAAAACTAAGCAGTTCATTTCAATAAAGTTTTTACCAAAAATTATAATTAAAATTGAATACCAGCATTAATCCATTATATTTTGTGACGCAGTTTACATTATTTTATGACGAACGGTATTGATAGGCAAATTTATACTGTTTTAATAAGTTAAATCCTAATTTATTTCATAGCTTACGCCCCTATTTTTAAAATCAGCTAGGCAAGCTGAAATATCACAATCTATGCTGTTTTAAATGTCATTCATTATTAGATTGAAATTTTACACATAAAAATAAGGGCTGAATAATCAGCCCTTATTTGATCTTGCTTATCGCTCAACACTCGAACAAATCATAGATTTGCTCTTGCGTTTGCTTTTCCTAACTTAGGTCAACTGAGCAGCAGCAATTTTCTTGGTGTCTACATTCGCAGCAGCGTCTGTGTAGCTTTCCATCTGGTCAAAGTTCAAGTACTTGTAGATGTCAGCAGACATGCTGTCGATTTGAGAAGCGTACTGTTGGTATTCTTCTGGTGTTGGTAACTTACCAAGTACCGCTGCAACAGATGCAAGCTCAGCAGAAGCTAAGTAAACGTTTGCACCTTGACCTAAACGGTTCGGGAAGTTACGTGTAGAAGTAGATACTACAGTTGTGTTCGGTGCTACACGTGCTTGGTTACCCATACATAATGAACAACCTGGCATTTCTGTACGCGCACCCGCTTTACCGTAAGTGTTATAGAAGCCTTCTTCCATAAGTTGACGCTCGTCCATACGAGTTGGAGGCGCTAACCATAGACGAGTAGATAAAGAACCACCAGGAACTTTGTCTAATAACTTACCAGCAGCACGGAAGTGACCGATGTTTGTCATACAAGAACCGATGAATACTTCATCAATTTTGTCGCCTTGAACGTCAGAAAGAAGTTTTGCATCATCTGGGTCGTTCGGGCAGCAAAGGATTGGTTCTTTGATGTCTGCAAGGTCAATTTCATACACTTTAGTGTATTCAGCGTCAGCATCAGCTTTAAGAAGTGATGGGTTCGCTAACCATTTTTCCATGTTCTCAACACGACGAGCCATAGTACGCGCATCGCCATAACCTTCAGAAATCATCCACTTAAGCATGGTGATGTTTGAACGAAGGTATTCAGCAACTTTCTCTTCAGAAAGTGTGATAGAACAACCTGCAGCTGAACGCTCAGCAGAAGCATCAGACAATTCAAATGCTTGTTCAACTGTTAAGTCAGTTTCCATTTCTGTTAAGTCGATTTCTAAGATACGACCAGAGAAGATGTTTTTCTTACCTTTCTTCTCTACAGTTAAGTCACCTTCTTTAATTGCGTAGTAAGGAATCGCATGTACAAGGTCACGTAAAGTGATACCAGGCTGCATTTTACCTTTGAACTTCACAAGTACAGACTCAGGCATGTCAAGTGGCATAACACCAGTTGCTGCAGCGAACGCTACAAGACCAGAACCCGCTGGGAAAGAAATACCAATTGGGAAACGAGTATGCGAGTCACCACCAGTACCTACTGTATCTGGAAGAAGCATACGGTTTAACCAAGAGTGGATAATACCGTCACCTGGACGTAAAGAAACACCACCACGGTTCATGATGAAGTCAGGAAGCGTGTGTTGCATTTGAACGTCAACTGGTTTTGGATACGCAGCTGTGTGACAGAAAGATTGCATTACTAAGTCTGCAGAGAAACCTAAACAAGCTAAATCTTTTAATTCGTCACGTGTCATTGGACCTGTTGTATCTTGAGAACCAACAGTAGTCATCTTAGGTTCGCAGTAAGTACCTGGACGAACACCTTGACCTTCTGGAAGACCACAAGCGCGACCTACCATTTTTTGAGCTTGAGTGAAGCCTTTGCCTGTGTTTTCAGGTTGTACTGGAGTACGGAACAAAGTAGATGGTGCAAGACCTAAAGCTTCACGCGCTTTAGCTGTCAAACCACGACCAACGATCAAGTTAATACGACCGCCTGCACGTACTTCGTCTAGAAGCACTGGAGTTTTAAGTTCAGATTCAGCGATTTGTGCGCCGTCTTTGAACGCTGTTACTTTAGCAGCAGCATGGTCGATTTTAAGAGTGATTTCATCACCCATGTTCATATTAGAAACGTCGATTTCTACTGGTAAAGCACCCGCATCTTCCATTGTGTTAAAGAAGATTGGCGCAATTTTACCACCTAAGCAGTAGCCGCCATCTTTTTTGTTTGGAATGTGCGCGATTTCGTCACCGAAGAACCAAAGTACAGAGTTAGTTGCAGACTTACGAGAAGAACCTGTACCAACAACGTCACCTACGTAAGCAACTTGGTTGCCTTTCGCGATAAGGTCTTTGATTTGGTTTAATGGACCAACTTCACCAGGAACTTCTGGGTTGATGCCATCACGTACGTTTTTCAACATTGCATTTGCGTGCAATGGAATGTCTGGACGGCTCCAAGCGTCTTGTGCAGGTGACAAGTCGTCAGTGTTGGTTTCGCCAGTAACTTTGAACACTGTAAGTTTGATTTCTTCAGGTACATCTTTACGGCTAGTGAACCATTCAGCATCAGCCCAAGATTGTAAAACTGCTTTCGCGTTTTCGTTACCTGCTTTTGCTTTGTCTGCTACGTCATGGAACGCATCAAATACAAGCAAAGTGTTTTTCAATGCTTCAGCTGCTAAGCCAGCCAATTCAGCATTGTCTAAAAGCTCTACTAAAGGTGCTACGTTATAACCACCAAGCATTGTACCTAGTAAGTAAACTGCGCGCTCTTTAGAAACGAGTGGAGAGGTTGCTTCACCTTTTGCTACAGCAGCTAAGAAAGCAGCTTTAACGTATGCCGCTTGGTCAACACCTGCAGGTACACGGTTTTCAATCAAATCAACCAAATAAGCTTCTTCGCCTGCTGGTGGATTTTTTAATAATTCAACTAATGCAGCTGTTTGCACATCATCAAGTGGCTTCGGTGGGACTCCGAGTGCGGCACGTTCTTCAACGTGTTGGCGGTAAGCTTCTAGCACGGTGTTATTCCTCTTTTTTAAAAAATTATTTGTGAATTCCTGCTTTTAAAGCATCACAAACAATATGGACTGCAAAATTTTACTAAACTTCTGGTTAAAAGTTAATGCAACTAGAGTGTTTCTTTGTGATGCCCATTATTTTATAACTAAATGATGCGCATATTGTTCAATTTACAGGCAAAACACGACTTAATTTTAACTTTGTCTGTATGTACACTAACTTTTCGCCTAAAGTTTAACTCGTAAAAAAGGCAACACTCATGTTGCCTGTTCTAATGAATGAATGATATTCCACCTTAGTGTACTGTTGTGGCTTGAAGATAGTGCTGTAATTGTTCGCGACTACCTTCAAACTTGAGTTGAATTTCATCTTCATGCAGCATACAGTGTTCTGCACTGGTAAATGAAATTTGAACTTGATATATCTTTGCAGGTGCATCAATTTGCTGACGTAAATACACCCGATCACCTAAACTTAAAACATAATGACTACCGCCAATTACCGCGACACCTTGTTCATCTTCTAAGAGCAAATCTGCATTATGCAGGTAAGCAACCACTTCCATTATGCGCTCCTACTGTTTTTGTTATCTTTTTAATTATTCATGAAAAGGATAAGCTTTGCCAGTTTTAAGATTTAGAACTTGTCACAATTTATTTGTTGATTATTTTAGTTTTAGACGTTTGATTTACTTAGGCTATTTCTTGATAAAAGACAGTAAAACCTTAAAACATATTTCGATTTTAATTCATAAAAAAACCGTTCTTTTAGAACGGTTTGTAATCAGGCATTTTATCATGCGGGGTCGCGATACATTTTTCAGTAAATTGCGTACGGACTTTTTCACGTGCAGCATCAACATCACCATTAATTTCTTCAAGTGGCAATGCATAGACTTGCTCAATAATCTCTAAAATAAAATTACGAGTAATGTCATCTTCAATTTTATTGGCATGCTCAATGGCACGTTCTTTTTCAATCGCATTTTGACGATCTAGCATGATGGTACGCGCAGCATTGCCAACACTTCGGCAATAGCCTTGCCATTGTTCTTCAGGGGTTAAGGGTTTCTTTTCTGCACAACCCATTAATGCAAGCACTGCAGTCACCACCAAAATCTTTTTCATTGAAGCTCTCCTGTTGTGCTTATGATAATCAAAAGTTGACATAAATACGAAACTATCCATGCACAAGCTTAAAAAATGCGCTCTGATAGAACGCATTTTTAAGTGAGGTTGCCGTTAGAAGCGCCAGTTATAGAAAATATCCACTGCGCGTTCTAAAGCTTGGCTGGCTTCTAAGTACAGTCGCTTATTCATTTGATAACGCAAAGTCAATTTATTGACAGGTGTGAAAACCCCCACACCATAACGAATAAACAAGTCTGGGGTGATATAACCCGTCAAACTGACTTGGGTATCATCGCCTGTACCTTGGGCATCAAGTGCCAAACCACTTAAACCGAATGTACGTCCAATTTGATTGGTCAAGGCACGTGTACCACCCAATCCCATACTAATACCTGCCGCTGCAATAGTATTGTTGACGTCTGACTTAAAGCTTTCGGTCTGACTTAAACCACTGGTACCTTCATTGATACGACCTGTGATCAAAGCATTTAATGCTTCTTGTTCAGATAAGCCTGCATCGTTATAGACCTGAATGTTCGGACTGCTGGCTGTGCCTGTAACTCTAAAGCCGACCATGCTGCCCTGTACATTTTTATTGGCATCCATATCTAAAGTTGGGTTAGAAATTGGGCCATTAAAACGCGCAATGGCACGGTTCAAATCCAGACTTTGTCCATAGGCTTCAATTTTCACACGCTGGCTGACCCCAATCGCACCATTGGCACGCATCGCAGTTTCTAAACCACGTTGAGATAAATACAAACGTCCAATCAGTGGAATACGGCTATTGAAACCTTGGAAAATGACCCGATCACCCAAATTCAATTCAAGATCGGCACGAATATCCCATGGACGAGCTGAACGTAATAATGCCAGTTGATCTTGTCCTTCATGTACCACACGCACATCCGAAGACACGTTAACCACAGGTGCAGACACTTCAGGCATAGAAATTAAAGCCCGAGGTACATCTACACGTCCTTTTAAACTCAGTTTTTTCTGGAAAGGTAAAACATCTAAGGATACATCTGGCGTAATCATTGCAGTAATTAGCGGTGCTTGACGAATTAATAAGTCTTTACCGTTTAAATTTAACTGAATACGCGGATCATTTTTCCAATCCACACTGCCCGTTAAACGCCCTACACCACCACCGCTGTTAAATGCGCCATTAATGCTGGCTTGATCTTGGCGGATAGAGGAATAGACCTGCACATTGGTCAGATTTACAGGTAACGAAATCATGCTGATCGCACCATCTTTCAGGCGCATTTCACCTGTGAGCAATGGTGAAGTTAAAGTCCCATTGATCTTGCCAGCAAAGGACAAAATGCCTGCCATTGAGCGCACATCGGCAATAAACGGTTTAAAAACTTTAAGTTGTACCTGATCAAAGGCAATTTCACCGCGCATTGGCATGTTTTTAGTGTAAGGATCAATCAGCACATTGGCATAACCTGTACCAATTTCAGGTGTTTTCACATCTATGCGTAATTTCAAGCCTTCGGCAATGCTTTTTGCGACCACAGCCACTTGTTCATAGCGCAAGGTTGAGCCTATATCTTGTGGATCGTCCGCAGCAAGTCCAATGACGCCATCACGCGTGACCAAATGTGCATCAATTTTTGGCTTCTGTCCTTTTGCCCACGCCGCTTTGGCATACCCATTAACCTTGCCTGTAATCGCCAAACCTTCAGGCATAAATGCAGAAAAGTCATTTAAGTCTAAGTTTTGAGTCACAAATGATGCATTGGCTTTGGTTTTACTCACACGAATAGGTTGATCAAAACACAATTGGCTTTGCTGACTCATCCAACAATGCGCACCAACATACAGCTCACTGGTTTTGTGTTGATAAATCACGGCCGCGTTTTGGCGCTGTGCCAAATGGGTTCTTAAGGAGTCAAAATCCCCTTTCTGAATTTGTCCCATCCAATCATTTTGTGCATTTAAACCACCCGCCAATTGCACATAAAACTTACTCAACTTATTTTCAGCTTCCAGTTTTAAAATATGCGCCTGACGTGTGCCTGCTAAAGAAATCTGCCCTTGCTCAATGCCACGGTTACCACTGCGTAAATTTTCCATGGATGCCGTCATCAGCGTTGGCGTATTTTCAGAAGTTGGCAATTCACCTTGTAAGCGCAACTTACGCACGCTGAAAATATTATTGAGGCTGAACTGATCAACTGCAAAATTGGCGGTGGCTTGTAAGCGTGGCTGCGACTGCACATTGATATAGCCATAAGCACGTCCACGCAAACCCGAATAGATTTCGTATAAAGCAGGCGCATTGACTTTAATACGCAGATTTTGTGCATTGCCCGTTGCTTGTAACTGATTTTTGGCATAAGACAAAAATAGATTATTGGCTTCAAACTGTTGAGGTAAAAAGCCTTTTTGATTGGCATCAATCAACATGGCTAAATTCCCCGTACCACGTACAGGTTTATTATTGAGCATGCCTGCCAAATTCAGATGTTCAATGTTGATCCGTTTTTGAGTGTCTGACCAAATACCTTGAGTGCGGATATTGCCCGATAATTCACCACGCACACTGGACACAAAATAGTGCGGCTTAAAGCGAATTAATGAGGCATTTAAATTCCAACCTATGCCATTATTCAAATGCAGCAAACCATCCGCCACAATTTGCCCTGCAACACCATTATGGCGTAAGTCGCTAATTTTAATTAGTTCCGGCGTACCCGATAATTTTAGTTTTAAATGTCCTTCACTGCCTTGAATGGCACTGGCATTTAACCCACCATCATAATTCACGGCAAAACTTTTAAAGCCACCACCAGCTTTCACATCATGGAACAATAAAGCGATGGTGCTTTGCCCAGTTAAATGTACGTTTTCATTTTGATTGACCAAACGCCCTGTCAAATTAATATCTTTCAAATGAATAATTTGCTGATTCGGCAATGCAAAACCATTGGCTTTAAACTGCCCATTTAACACATTAACAGGTGCTGCGGTGCTGATACTTTGCGGATTAAAGTTTTTCGCAGCCAATACCGCATTCCATTTCAACTGACGTTTATCAGTTGGTAAATCAATGACGGCGCTGCCTGCCAAATGACTATCTGCAGTATCAAATTTAAAATTAGGAATATTTAAACGATTATTCTTTAAATTCAATTTGGCTTGGTACATGCCCGCAGGTAACATGGTTTTTTCATGTGTGCTGACTTTACTCGCCACAAAAATATCTTGCTGACCTTCTACCAAGGCCATTTGCACATCACCCAATTCACTTTTTAACCAACCCACATACGGCACAGCACGGTCTATGTTGTTCCAGCGCACATCAAGCAACATCGGATTTGCCGCTTTGCCCTGCGCAGGTTTTTGATCGAGTTTTAAATTCCAAGTTTCATATTGGTCAAAATCGACTTGTGCAGTTAAGTGTGTGCCTTTTTCCAAATGACCTTTAGATGCTAAATTGGCATCTAAACTTGGCGGTAAAAAGTCTTTGACCACTTGAGGAATTAGTGGATCTTTAGGATTAATTTTATCCAGACGTCCTGTTAAATCCCAATTGACTTTTTTATCCCAACTGACAATGCCCGCTACATTGGCAGCACCTTGCATAAGTTGTGCATTTAAATTGCTGATATTCAGTTGATGAACTAAGTCGGTATACATCAAACCTGTATATTGACCTTTAGGGATGTGTTTACCGCTCAAATCCGTATTGACATCAATATCTAAACGCTTGATATCACCTTTAAATTTGGCTGCACCTGCTTGGGTAAAAAGCTCCTGCTCGGTCAAAATAGGCCAACGGTAGTTTTTAAATTGTAACTCACCAAACATTGGCACTTGCTTACGCATTGGATGCAGCACCACCCATCCCGTGAGCAAGTCAGGCGTATTTGTTGCAACACCCGCCTGAATCGTGTCGAGTGTGCCTTTACCCACCACTTTAATATCGTGAATATTTAAGCTGTTATGTAAAGATGGAATATTTAAATCACCCACCACATTAAGCGGATATTTACCTTCAAATTTCATATCGCCTGTGGCATTGCGTACATTCAAATATCCCATATCCATATTGGAATCTTCAAATTTCAGTTCTGTACCTGACCATAAGGCATTATTTAAATGAATATCGTAAAAATCGACCTGCGTACCAGAAGCGGTTTGAATCAATAAATGATCGACATCGGCAGTATCTAAACGCAAAACAAAAGGTAAGCGAATTTCATTGAATTTGAATGGATCATCACTTGGTGGGCCTTTCGGATAAATCCGCAGATTACGCACATCGGCACGATTGAGATGGATTTCTTTATCTAAAATGGCACGCCAACCAAGAATGACATCGGCACGGTCAATTTTGACATCAACAGGTTTTAAACTGACGATGATATTGCGCAGAATAATCCCGCGCCATAAATTACCGCCTTCATATTCATAATGAATAATTTCTTGGCGCTGCAATACGCTGTCTAATAAGAACTTTGAGCCACGGTCTGTTGAGAACATCACCACCAAAGCGGACACCAATAAAACCAGCATCAACAGCAGTGACAGTAAAACACTCCTGAGTATTCGACGCTTTTTAGGTGGCGTTACTGGAGTTTCTGGTTGCTGTTCAACTTCAGCCATAATGTTCTCTAAGTCTTAAATTTATAGTTGAGAGCCAATAAAGAAATGTAAACGGATTGGATGGTTATCATCTGAAATACCAGAAGCCACATCAATCCGAATTGGGCCAATTGGTGATGCCCAACGTACCCCCAAACCTACGCTATATTCGGTGTCGTTGCTAAAGTCTTTATCGTAAGCATTACCAAAATCACTAAATACTGCTGCGCGCCACCCCTCTTTAAATTGATAGTTATATTCTAATGAACCAACCGCCAAAGCCTGACCTCCAATTTTAAAGCCTTCAATTTGTGGTGTTAAAGACTTGTAGTCAAAGCCACGTAAAGACTGGTCACCACCAGTAAAATAACGCAAATTATAAGGCACTTTATTAAAATCTTCGGTGTAGATATAACCTAAGTCACTGCGTCCGACAAACTGATGATCGTCATTTTCACCCAATGAATAAATAAAACGCCAACCTGCATTTAGAATGGCTAAATCTGCATCGCTGAGCAGTGATTCACTCCCCAGTTCTATTTTATAAATTTGGCGGAAACCTTTGCTTGGGTTAACACGACGGTTACTGTCGGTACGTGAAACTTCATAGCCAAGCAATAACGATTGTTGCTCGACATCACCATTGGCAATAAACGCATCAGGCACTTTTTCCAAAAATACAGTGCCATCTTCAGTTAAGCGATCCAGTCGATAACGCAAGCCAAAAGTATGTTGCCAACTGCCCATTGGGTTTTTAATCACACGGTCTACACCTGCAACCGCAGATTCAATCATCAAGCCGCCACCTTGTGCAACATCGTCACGTTCTTCACGCTCATAACCGCCAACCAACGCGACATAATCATTCAAGGGATGGTTATAAGGAATATTATAACGTCCATCAATGGCTTGACGAATTTGCGAAAGCTCTAAGTTGGCATCGAAAGAGTGACCACGTTTATTGACAATGGCACGGCGATATTGCCCACGCAAACGCACGCCTGTGTCAGTTCCGTAACCTGCACCGACTTCGGCACTATTTAAGCGGTCTGCATTTAAAGTCACAATCACAGGAATTTTTTTGTCTATGCGTGCTTGCTGTTTTAAGCGTTCTTCTTCTGATTGTTTGTCTTCTTGCTGTGCTTGTAGCATGCGCAGCTTATCGTTGCTCGCACCTTCTTCTGTGCCAGCAAATTCAGCTTCGTTCACCACAGATTGCGTCACTTCCTGAGATGACACCACCCGTTTTTGATCGACGACTGTGGCATCGTAAACTGAGATTTTTTGTTGATCGACCAAAGCCTGAATATCAGGTGGCAATTCCAAAGGATGCTCTACAGGATCAGGACGGATCGTATCAACTAAGGTGTAGTTGAAATAACGCGAGTTGGTGAGGTTATTGGCCAAACCATTTACACGCCAAAAAGTATAGTCAGCATTGTCCTGCCAAGTGACCATACTTTGCAGAATATCCATATCCAAAGGGAATTCTTGATTTGGATCGCTCATACGAAATTCAACATTTCCGAGTTTATAACGCTCGCCTGTTTCATAACGTAAATTGATATCGGCTGTATTTTGAGGTTGAGCGACTTTAACGTCATGCAAACGCCAGTAACTGTCAAAATAACCGTTATCTGAAGCGGCATCGGTAATTCGTTTTTTGGTTTGCTCATACAAACCATGATTAAACACATCATCTACTTCTTGATCAGGCAAGACACCAATAACCTGAAATTGTGCCTCGTATTGTCCTTCACCTGTAAATTCAATATTTTGCTGTTTAATCGCCACAGGTGGATTTGGCACAACCTGCACACGCACGCGGCTATCACTGAGTTTTTCAAACTTAAACTCGGCATTATAAAAACCCACCGCCTGCGCAGCCTGATTTGACAACGTACGCAGTTGCGGCAATGCCGATGGAAAATCTGCAAAAGACTCCTGGGTAAAACTGGACAGTTTGGCCTTAATATTGGCACTTAAATGATCCACCGCTGTACGATAAGCATCGGGCGACACTTCTCCAATTGAGTTTTGTGTACCATTGACACCATTTGCGGTAATGACCACATCTGCACTAATACGCGGCACTTTGGCTGTATTTAGCTCACGCGGTGGACGGACTTTATACAGTAAACGTCTGAAAAAACCGGGTTTATCGGCATTTTCCACCTGCGTCATCCAGCCCAATTCAGCCATTAAGGTATCGTTAGGATTGGCTTCCACTACAAAATTACTGTCTGCCTGAATATTGGTTATGAGCTGATCGACATTTACAGGCGCTTGATCAATTTGCAGTAGCTCCTGCTGTGTTGCGTCTTTAACCAACGTTTCTGGCACTTGACCATTGCGGTCTAGCATCGCTTCTTGTTTGGCTTGTTCTGCCACCTGAAAAATTTCATTGGCAAGCCCCTGATCTACAGGTGCAATGGGTAAATCTTCTAAGTCTTCAAATTCGATAGGCTGAAATTCAGCAAAAGATGCCCCTGCCTGTTGTTGCTGTTGCAGCATTTCTAGACTATTAAATTCAGGTGTTTGCGCTTGCTCTAAAGCTTCTTCTATTTTTTGTAGATCTTGGGCACTGTCTTTACCTAGTGCTGCTGCCAGTTGTTTAATTTCTGCAGCTAAATTTTGTACTTCTTCTGCAGTTGGAGTCTGTAGCGGTACAGGATTTTCAGCAAGCTGAGCGTTTGAATTGGGTACAGTAAGACTTTCTGCAAAACTTGAAGATGCAACTAAACCTAAAAACAGACTTAGTCCGAGCTTTTTCGGCATATTCCAGCATAAAATTGCATGCATACTGGAACACAGTACTGATTTTTTAAAGTTTGTATTTACAAGCATAAAAAACTCTAAACTGATTTAATTTTTATGGAAAAACCCCAATGAACCCGCGTACAAACACCAATTTATTTGATTTTTTCATCAGTGAAAAGACTTGAAACATCATACATGATTTTCTGTACTATTATATCAAGCGGTCACATTTCTTAATAAAACTAAACGAAGTTAATCACGCATGGAAAAAAATGAACATTTGTTGAGGAGTCGTCGCTTTTTGCCGACGTTTCTCACTCAATTTTTTGGCGCACTCAATGATAACGTGTATAAACAAGCGCTGCTTTTAGTCTTTACCTATGGTCTGATTAGCCAGCAATCTGCAAATGTCAGCACCTTGAATAATTTAGCAGCCTTGTTGTTTATTTTGCCGTATTTTATTTTTTCTGCCACCGCAGGACAATTAGCAGACAAGTATGAACGTGCCCAATTGGTGCGTGCCATCAAACTGCTTGAAATTGTCATCATGCTGATTGGTACCGTTGGTTTTATTTTAGGAAATTTGTGGCTGTTGCTGATGGCCTTGTTTTTAATGGGTGCACAATCGACCTTTTTTGGCCCAATCAAATATGCCATTTTGCCTGAAGTACTCAAACCGCATGAACTGATGTCGGGCAATGCAATTTTCCAGTCAGGTACATCCATTGCAATTTTATTGGGGATGATTTTAGGCGGTGCAGTGATTTCGGTATCTGCAGGCAATTTAGTCTGGATTAGCTTAACTGTGGTGATTATTGCACTAATTGGTTATGCCTCAAGTCGTTTTGTGCTGACGCAGCGCGTCACGGCACCCGACATTCAAATTGACTGGAATTTTTTCCGCACCAGTTTCCAGACTTTAAAATATGCCAAAAGCCTGCCGATGATTTTTTTGATCTTACTTGGAAACTCTTGGTATTGGTTTTATGGGGCAACGTATTTAACCCAAATTCCACAACTCACTCAACAAAACTTGCATGCTTCTGAAAACGTGGTGAGTTTATTACTGACGCTCTTTTCTGTCGGTATCGGTGTGGGTTCTTTGCTCTGCCGTAAAATAGGCGGTACAGACGTTAATATTAAAATGGTGCCTATTGGCGCAGTCGGTTTAACCGTCTTTGCTTTTTATTTGGCAGGCGCATTGGCTTTTGTACCAGAAAAAACAGGTGCGCTATTGGGCTTAGCCGAAGTCTTTCAGCAAGACTGGAGTTATTATCATGTCATGTGCGCAGTCACTTTACTCGGCATTAGTGGCGGTTTTTACATTGTGCCCTTGTATGCCATGATGCAAGCCTATTCCCCTCGCTCGCACCGCGCACGTGTGGTCGCAGCCAACAATATTTTAAATGCGGTATTTATGGTGTCATCTGCCATTTTTTCGATTTTAATTTTAAGCATTTTAAAAATTGATTTAAAAATTTTATTTAGTATTACGGCTGTTTTAAGTGCTGTTTTCACCTTTTGGCTCTTGTTAAAGCTCAAGCCAATGTTAGATACTGCACAGGACTCTTTGGAGGATTAATTTCATGCGTCATTACACAGGCATCGACAAGTTTATTCATTCATTTGACCAAGCCTTACGTAGTTTAGTACCTGGCACAACTTCGGCTCAACGTGAAAACCCGGGCAATACGGTTGAAACCAAATTGGCTGTGAGTGAAGCACGTCATGTTGCAGGCTTAATGCGAGTAAACCATAGTGGTGAAGTCTGTGCACAAGCCTTATATCACGGTCAAGCTTTAACTGCGAAATTGCCCAATGTACGTCGTGAAATAGAACAGGCTGCAATTGAAGAACAAGACCATTTGGCGTGGTGCGAAGACCGCTTAAAAGAGTTAGACAGTCACACCAGTTTGCTTAATCCTGTATGGTATGGCTTGTCTTTTGGGATGGGTGCAATTGCAGGTATTGCGGGCGATAAATACAGTTTGGGTTTTGTGGCAGAAACTGAACGTCAAGTCAGCTTGCATTTAGAACATCATATTAGCCAATTGCCTGAACAAGATGATCGTTCACGTAAAATTCTAGTCCAAATGAATGAAGATGAATTGCATCATCGCGATACGGCGCTCAAAGCAGGTGGTGTAGATTTGCCTGTACCTGTACGTTTGACCATGACTGCGATTTCCAAGCTCATGACCAAGACCAGTTATTATATTTAATGAATTGATAACACTTAAACGCTCACAATTGTGGGCGTTTTTTTATGTCATTGGAATAGAAAACATCTCGATTAAAACGATCAAAAAATAACAGAGAAAGAGCCGATCTTGAGTTATCCCAAGATTTATCCGCAGATTTTGTGGATATTTTTTAAGTGCAAAGCCGTATAAATACAGAAAAATATTGTTTTTGATGGTTTTTCATACAAATATATCAGAAAGATATGACACGGTGATGTTAACCGAAACGAGATCACAGATCACAGCCAAAATTTAAAGATGTGTAGTACGAATCTACCCCTTTTATTGGCTGATTTATTCTTCACAACTCACAATTGGGTAGTCATGCTCTGGATGCACAAAAGCCTCATCTTGCCAAATATCCCACATTGGAATTTTAACATCTAAAGCCAGTGGCAGTTTTTTCGGATTGAATTGCATTTGAGCTAAATTTTCACCCCACGCAATAATATCAATATCCAGCGGAATATCATGCGATGGACGCACACGCCCTGCTGCAACTTCCAATTCTTTGAGGATGATATTCAGCTGCTCAAAGCTTAAACGGCTTTTTAGCAAACAAGCAGAATTCCAATAGTCTGCACCAATCCCATCACGGCATGGAATCAGATAAATATGCGAAAATTGCACTTCACCCAATGCAGCAATTTGCTGATAGGCACTTTTAAACTGACGTGGTGCTTCGCAGTTACTCGCCAGAGCGAGGGCAAAAATCGTTTCGGTGGCGTTCAAGACGAATTCCTACAGAATTGGCTTCTGGAATAATGGCAGGTTTGCGAATGGTGATGGTAATGGATTCAATGGCGGCAAAAGTCGTAAAAAGTGCATCCAATACCAATTGTGCGGCATGCTCAATCAATTTGGGCGCAGCCTGCTGAATCACTTGCGCTGAAATGCTGCAAATTTCTGCATAATTGAGCGTGTCTTGCAACTCATCTGAAGCTGCAGCTTGGCTTAAATTGGTGGCAATAATCAAATCCAACATGAGTGGTTGTTGAATTTGACGCTCCCATGCAAAACAGCCGACGACTGTTTCTACCTTTAAGCCTTCAATGATAATTGCATCCATGACCACACTCTATATTTCATTTTAAATCCTTCTATCTCTGTCTATTGAAAGGCATATTTGCCGTATTTTAAAGCCACACTGAACTCATAAAACAAAAGATCGGTGGCTTTAAAATATGCAACCAGAAAGCTTGATTCGACCAATATCGATAATTAATGCTTTAACAACAAATTCGGATCAATGCTTTGTACCATCTGCAATCGTTGATCGGCATAAATATCGGTATAAGGTGCTAAAACGCGCATGAAACGGTCAAAGTACAACATTTGCTTGAATAGTAAAGCAAAGTCACGTGGGAAACGGATTCCGTGACGCTCACCCACAGCAACCATATCGAGCATGATGTCATTTAAATCAGCGGGGTTAGAAGTCAGCAATTCTTGAGGATCGGCCAGCAATACACCACTAAATAAACGCTCTAAATCTGCTGCTAAAACCTGAGTATCAATTTGCTTGTCGGTCATGCCCATTTTGAGCATATTTTCCGCCATAAGTGTGTAGTTGGTATTTTGCAGAGCATCCATAAATGCCATACATGCGGTCCACACTTCAGGATTTAGCTGTCCAACAATACCAAAATCAATAAAGCCGACACGTCCATCTTCAAGCAACATCAGGTTGCCTGCGTGTAAATCAGCATGAAAACTGTTACACATCATCAAGCTACCGAACCATGTGTTCATGGCAGTAATCAACACTTGCGATGGATCGTTGGATACTTTTTTCACCACATCAAAATCGGTCAAAGGTACACCATACAAACGCTGCATGGTCAATACTCGACGGGTGGAATATTGATGATAAACCTTAGGTGCAGTGGCTTTTTTGTTTTGGGTCAAATTCAGATAATTAATAAAATCATCTAGGTTACGCGCTTCTTCAATAAAGTCGACTTCACGCACCATACGGGTTTTGATTTCTTCGACAATATCGGCCAATGACGCAAATTTGACTTTAGGCACAGCTTTTTCGAGCAGTTTTGTCGCCCAGTGCAAAACATTTAAATCGGTATAGAGAATGGTTTCTACACCTGGTTTTTGCACTTTTATTACAACATCTTCGCCACTCACCAATTTTGCAGCATGTACCTGTGCAATGGATGCTGAAGCTAAAGGCTTTTCATCTATTGAGGCAAATATTTCATCTAAATTACGCCCTGCAAATTCAGATGCCAATACCTGCTGCACATAACTAAACGGCAAAGTTGGGGTTTGATCTAAACAACCTTGAAATTCTTCGACATATTCACGTGGGAACAATGACGGTGTGCTAGCAATAAACTGCCCAAGTTTAATGTAGGTTGAACCTAAAGATTCAAATGTTTCGCGCATGAGTTTGGCATTACTTGGCTTTTCAGTGGCATATTTAATGCCTGCTTTGGCTGCCACTACGGCAGTTTCACCCATGCGAGCAACTGAACGTAAACCATCTAACCAGATATTATTTTTCATCATGTCTGAGTCATATTAAAGTAGTGTGAGTTTAACAAAAAATTGCCAAGTAAAAAGGCTATCTTGCCTGACAAACTGGACAGTTGTGATCGTGATCAAAAGACAATAAGCGTTGTTTCATGCTTAAACCATCCCAAAGTAATAACTTTTGTTTCAGCGCGGTGTTTCCTAAACCCAAGTACAACAAAGCATGATGGGCTTGTAAACTGGCCATGACGTTGGGAGTGGTTGCCAATACGCCACTGTCGGCGCAGCGCAAACTTTCATTGGCATGTTGTTCTTTCGGAAACAGACATTCATAACACGCTGAGTCCCCTTCAACCATAAACATTTGTCCATGAAAACCAATGGCAGAGGCACTGAGTAAAGGCACATTCAATTGTCGGCAATATTGATTAACTAGATAGCGGGTGCTGAAATTATCGCAACCATCTAAAACCAGATCTTGTTGGGTAATTAAAGTACCCGCATTTTGCGCATCTAACAGCGAGGTTAAACTAACAATTTCGATATAAGGGTTAATTTGCATTAGTCTTTTTGCAAGAATTTCAGCTTTATAAAAGCCTAAATCTGCGGAGGTATAAGCAATTTGTCGTTGTAAATTACTGGTTTCAATCACATCGGCATCAATTAGTGTGATTTTACCCACGCCTGCACGTGCTAGTAATTCTGCACTTAAACAGCCAATCCCGCCACAACCAACAATCAGCACATTGGCAAGTTTTAATTTTTCTTGTGCTTCAATATCCCAGCCATCCAATAAAATTTGTCGGCTATATAGATGCATTTCTGCATCACTCAATTCTAACTGAGTATCGAATATGCTTTCCAAGAAAATGCCCTATGCTGCTAACCAAAACGTTAAGTATAACGGCTATTCAAAGCAAACCGTCATGCTGGTGGTTGAATTGTTCTGTATTTAAACAGATACGCAATGTTCAGCGACTTGCTCAAAAGTGCATCGCAAACCTACGTTATAAGTAACGCCATCGGCATCGCCTATATATTCATTATAATAGGCAATTCCACCATTCCAGTAACATGCCGTATTCCCGACTTTGTCTGAGGTTGTCCCATCTTTACAGGTGGTATTCGAGGTGCTGTCATATAACCATTTATAACCGGCAGTGGCGTAAATCGAGAAATCAGGAACAAAGTTCAAACCGACTTCTACCCCACAGGTAAAGTGACAAAATTGACATCATTGGCAAGCAGCTTTGAACTTGCGCCGCTATAACCTAGACCTGCGTATGTATTGAAATAAAAACCATGATAGCTGATCAGGTTTAAATTCCCACCCATATTGAATTCATAATAATCCAAATCGTATTCATTGTTTTTTAAGAATTCTAATCTGCCATAAAAACCTGAGCGATGTGGCGTGGTGGAAACACCCAAAGCAAAACCATCTAGTTCTACTGTATCGCCACTGTCAAAATCTGCTTCAAAATTGGCGTATTCGGCAAAGACTGCATAATTTTTTTGTGGCGTTTTTGCTGCTGGATAGCTGGAATAGGCTGTACTTTCAGCAGTTGGCGCTGGGTTCCAGTTTTGTGCATAACTGCCAGAGGCACACAACAGTAAAGCTGCGCCCATCCATATCGACTTCGTAAATATCCGCTTTGACGGCTGCGTGAAATTTAAATGAGCTGTTACCATGATGTTCTCCCCCAATATGTATTGCGCTGCCTACATGCTTTTATCGTAATCGAAGTACATGCAGCCTTGTTCATTGTGTCAGCATAAAGTTGAAAATATCACATCACCAATATGATGCACACATTTTCTATCGATTGAGTTCGTGCTTGCATAATCGGGTGGTTTAAATAAAGAATACAGATTTAAAAAAACGCCAATCTGTATGAATGGCGTTTTTCTTATGGCGCAATAATTAACAGGGCCTATTGGCTGAATTTAGCTCACTTTTTTAAAAGCATTTTGTTTTGCAATTTCTTGTTGCTTCAATAAATTACGCTGAATTTTTCCACTGGATGTTTTAGGCAAACTGCTGACAAATTCAATTTCTTTAGGATAGGCATGTTTCGATAAGCGTGAACGCACATACTGTTGCAGCTTTTCCTGCAATGCAGTGCTTGGTTGATATTGATTTTTTAACACCACAAAGGCTTTTACCACTTCTGTACGCTCTGGGTCTGGCTTACCAATTACTGCGGATTCAAGCACTTCCTCACATTCAAGCAAAGTACTTTCTACATCAAAAGGCCCGACACGATAACCCGAAGTTGTAATGACATCGTCTGCACGACCAATAAAATCAATCCCACCAAATTCATTTAAACGTACCGTATCACCCGTTAAATAATACTGTCCCACAAATGATTTACGGTCATCCCCATCGTAACCTTTGAACCACATTAAAGGCGATTGTGATTCATCCAGTGCAAGTGTGCCAATTTCGCCGTGAGCGACTTCCTGATGCTGTGCATTTAAAACCGCGAAACGATGTCCGGGAATAGCATAACCCGCAGAACCTACTTTTTTCTGATGTTCCAGTGCATGATGATTGGCAATCACCATCCCCAATTCGGTTTGTCCATATTGATCATAAATATTAACTTGTAAATCATGCTTAAACCAATGAATCACTTCTGGTGTGAGCGGCTCGCCTGCACTGCTAACCACACGCAGATGTCGTTGAATATCACCATCAAACTTTTCTTTAAAACCAAAGAACATTCTAAATGCGGTTGGTGAACCTGTTAAATTACTCACCTGATATTTACGGATAATTTCCAGTGCATGATCAACACTAAATGGACGTTCATCCATAATAATGCTATGCCCCAAACTCAGTGGCCCTGTAATACCGTAATACAAGCCATAAGCCCAACCAGGGTCGGCTAAATTCCAAAATGAATCTTCTGCTCTTAAATCGACTGCATGCTGCATATAACCTTTAAATGCCACAATGGCTTTTAAAGGCACAGGTACAGATTTAGCTAAACCCGTAGTGCCTGATGTAAACATCATCAGAAAATCATCTTCAAAACTGCGATACACGGTTTCAAAGTAAGTGTCTTGAGTGCTTAGAACTTGCCAAAAATCTGTATCATGGTTTTGAGCTTGATTTGCTGCGTCCACAGTTAAAATTTTCACATTAGACAAGGCATTTAGTTTTGGACGCTGCTCAGTATTGGTCACAATGAGCTGCGTCTTTGCAGTTTGAATACGGTGCTCAATCGCTTTAGATTCAAAGGCTGTAAATAAAGGCTGATACACTGCCCCAATGCGCCATGTGGCAAAAACCGTAATTAACAATTCAGGCGTACGCGGCAATAATCCTGCAATACAATCACCTGCTTTTAAGCCCAGTTGAGTAAAATAATTTGCCAATTTTCCAGATGCTTCTGCCAGTTGATCAAATGTCCACGATGCAGTTTGACCGTGTTTGCCTTCCCAAATTAAGGCAGTTTGTTGAGTACCCGTATAGCGTCCGCAACATTCTTCATAGGCATTAAGTGCCGTTGGCGTTCCTGCCAATTGGGTTTGAATCAGTTGCTCAATATCAAACTGTTGATATGCCTCTTGCAAAGTTTTCATTCTTTTAAGCTCCGTCTTAAACTGATGACACTGCAATTCATTTGCAGCAATATGCGTTATTGTTTTAACCGTTTTTACAAGTTAGGATTGAATCGCTCTTTAAAATTTAAATTAGGTTTGCTGTGTTGAAGTCGATCATGCAACGCAATCACGACATGATCTTCGCGTATTTTTCAATCAAGTTAGCTAAACATGATTTGAACATTTTCTCAATTTCCACATCCTGCAATAACCTTGCAAGCTTTGGACACCGACTAAAGTTTTAGATACTCAGCTTTAACGCTTAGTCACTTCACGTGCAATCACCAAACGCTGAATATCGGATGCACCTTCATAAATTTGGCTAACGCGCACATCGCGGTAAATACGTTCAACTGGGAAATCAGATACATAGCCATAGCCCCCATGTATTTGAATCGCATCTGAACACACACGCTCTGCCATGGTTGAAGCAAAAAGCTTGGCCATAGATGCTTCTTTTAAACACGGTAAGCCTGCATCTTTGAGGCTTGCGGCATGTAGAATAAGCTGTCGTGCAGCTTCAATCTGTGTTGCCATATCTGCCAAGCGAAACGCGACTGCCTGATGTTGCACAATTTCAACTCCAAAAGCTTTACGCTCATTGGCATAGTCCACGGCTGCATCTAAAGCTGCTCGCGCCATACCCACCGATTGCGCGGCAATACCAATACGCCCCGACTCTAAATTAGAGAGTGCAATTTTGTAGCCTTCACCTTCTTGCCCCAATAGGTTTTCTGCAGGAATACGGCAGTTTTCCAACACGATGGTGGCGGTATCGGAACAGTGCTGTCCCATTTTGTCTTCTAAACGTGCCACGATATAACCTGGTGTGTTCGTCGGGACTAAAAAGCAGGAAATGCCTTTTTTACCCGCAGTTTTGTCCGTTACAGCAAAAACTAAAGCAACATCTGCATATTTGCCTGTGGTGATAAACTGCTTGGTGCCATTTAAAACCCAATCCTCGCCATCTTTTTCAGCTTTACATTCAATCGCGCTGGCATCAGAGCCGACTTGTGGTTCAGTTAAACAAAAGCAGCCTAACCATTCGCCTGTTGCCAGTTTAGTTAAATATTTTTGTTTTTGCGCCTCTGTGCCGTAGCGTTGTGTAATTCCGCATGGCAATGAGTTTTGCACACTCACAATCGTTGAAATTGCACCATCACCCGCAGCAATTTCTTCTAAGGCTAAAACGAGAGATACATAATCTAAACCTGCACCGCCCCATTCTTCTGCAACGGTCATGCCCAAAGCACCTAGCTCACCTAGCTCCTTTAACTCCTTTGCAGGGAATTCAGCAGTTTTATCACGTGCTGCTGCAGTTGGTTTAAGCTTTTCCTGTGCATAACTGCGCAGCATATCCTGAATCATTTTTTGTTCATGGCTTAAAATCATGGTGACCCTCTGTTTATATGGTAGATGTTGTTTTTGTCAGGAATGCGCGCAACATCCTTGTTCTGTATTGCAACGGTTTTTTAGTATCCAGTTTTTCAATACTTGAATTTTTGCTTAGGCTATTTTATGGATATAGCATCGTCATAACTTATTTCGGTTGCATACGAATTGCGCCATCCAAACGAATCACTTCACCGTTTAAATAACCATTTTCAAAAATATGACCCACCAATTGCGCAAATTCTTCAGGCTTTGCCAAACGTGGTGGAAATGGCACCATTTGCCCTAAAGCATCTTGCACATGCTGTGGAAATGCTTTCAGCATCGGGGTTTCCATAATACCGGGGGCAATCGTCATCACCCGAATGGCTTCACGTGCCAATTCACGTGCCAAAGGCAGCGTCATCCCCACAATTGCACCTTTCGATGCAGAATACGCACTTTGTCCAATCTGCCCATCAAATGCTGCAACCGAAGCAGTATTCACAATCACACCACGCTCTTCTTCATCGGCGGCTAAGTCATATTTCGCCATCAGTTGTGCCGCAAAACGGATCATATTAAAACTGCCCGTGACATTAATATTCAGCACTTTTTGGAACATTGCCAAATCATGCAAACCATCACGTCCCAAGACTTTGGCAGACGGTGCAATGCCTGCACAATTCACCAAGCCATTTAACTGTCCGTATTTTTGCTCAATATGGTTAAAAAGCTGCTGTACTTGGTTTTCATCGGTCACGTCTACAGCTACGAAGTCTGCATTTTCGCCCAATTGCTGTTGAAGCTGCTGCCCAAGTTCTTGATTCATATCAACCAAAATAACTTTTGCACCTTGCGCAACTAAATGTTGTGCAGTCGCAGCGCCTAAACCCGATGCACCACCCGTGACCACACAGACTTTTCCTTGAATTTTCATTTTATTTTCCTTATAAATTTTCAGGTTGATACAACTTAAGAAGCAGATTAATCACACTCAAGCTAGAGTACAATTTCCAAACCCTGCATCGACTATGATGTATTTGAACACTCAACTTGTAAATGGAATACCACGCCATCCCATGAATGCAACTCAGCTCACTTACAGCAAAGGTACAATTTCAATTGCTTTAGTCCATGAAGCTTTGCATACTGCACAGCAACGCGGTATGGATACGCATGCGATTTTGCAGACGGCGGGTATTCCTGCAGAGCTGTTACATTCCAACAAAGCGAAGGTGTCAATTCTGCAATATGGTCAATTGTGGATTGCACTGGCAGATACCATGAATGATGAATTTTTTGGCATGGACAGCCATGCTATGCGTCGTGGCAGTTATCAACTCTTGTCTAAATGGGTGTACCAAGCAGAGCATTTAAAGGCCGCATTACAGGACATTTTAAATTTCTTTAATTTAATACTGGATGATTTTTCAGGTGAATTAAACGTAGATGGTGAATATGCAATCTTAACCATTCACGATAAATATCAAGTGAAACCGATGTTTAGTTATGCCACATATTTAATGCTGATTCATGGCTTGATGTGCTGGCTGACAGGACAACGTATTGCTATCTTAAACATGCAACTCAAATGTGCTGCTCCGCAGGATGATGCTGATTATCGTGTCCGTTTCTGTGACCAAATTGAATATGCGTGTACAACGCATAAGATTTATTTTGAGGCAAAACATCTTGATTTAAAAATCAAGCAGGATAAAAAAAGCTGGAAACGCTTTTTAAAACAAACGCCTTTTAATCTTTTAGTGCGTTATAAAAACCCACATGCGCTGAGTCATAAAATTCGTAAACAATTAATGCGATTGCCGCCGAGTGAATGGTTAGAGCTGAACGAATTAACCCAGCATTTCAATATGTCTGAAGCGACGTTCCAACGGCGTTTAAAGCAGGAAGGCACTAGCTATCAGCAATTAAAAAATGAAATCCGTCGAGATACGGCAATCGAATTGTTGAGCAAAACCCAACAATCACTTCAAGAAATTAGCGATCAATTAAATTTCCATGATCCTAGTGCTTTTCATCGTGCCTTTAAAAAATGGACAGGGGTCAATCCTGGGGCATATCGACAATATACTGAAAGCACATAACTGAACGCTCATAATTGCGTGACTTATCACCTACTACTCAGCCACTATCTTGTATATTTTACAAATAACTTAATTATAAAAGAAAACTCAAAGCTGTGATTTCAAGGTTTAGCAGTGAACTGGTCGTTCATCGGCACAGCATTGTCAAAGTATTAAATTTAGTTTACTTTTCAATCAATTTAAAGCATAAATTTTATGCAATTCGGCTGTCATACTCCCCCTGTAATATTAAATGTACGAGCATCTTTGGAGGTTTCCCCATGCTTAAGATGATGGATGTACTTGAACACAATCTAGTTCAAAATTTCTCTCACTCCCTCAACCAAGCTTCTGAACAATTAGATGAATTACTCAATCAAAGTATTCTAAATACCTCAGAAGAGCAGTTACGTAATGTCATGTCTGCGTTTTTCAAACGTGAAGATGCACTTGAAGCAGCGCAAGCCCTAGATATTTGCCAAGAAGATTTACAATCTTTGCAAGCGGGTTTGGCTCTCAAAGATGAACACCTGTGCGATACCGCTAAAATTGTTGCGCTATGTTTGGCTTTAGAAACAGACAGTTTGGCACAAGTTGAAATTCCTGACTGTTTGCAAGATTACCCGATGTAAACTAAAACTTCGGGTATTCATTTGCTGAAAGTATTTAAAAAGTGATGTCTTCATGGCATCACTTTTTTATTGGCTGTTGCAATAATAAATAAGAAAAATTGACTTTAAGCCGCTTGCTGCTTTTTGAATCAAAAGCTAGCTATCATCTTGCCAAGCGTTGTTTGTCTATGAAACACTAAGGACAGCTTCAAGGATGCATCAAGATGATTATTCGCAATAAAAACAACAGTTTTACCCTACTGTTTGCATGGTATGGGACAATTTTACCCACGGTCTTACCTGCACTTGCAATTGTGGTCTTCCTTTCTACGGTCTTAGTGTATTTGTCTTCTCACCACTTTTTTCAAGTCCCTAGCGTACCTGCCATTGGCTTTACCATTTTCGGTATTATTTTGTCTATTTTCCTCAGTTTTAGAAATAACGCCAGTTATGAACGTTGGTGGGAAGGTCGAAAATTGTGGGGGACGTTAATTGCAACATCACGGCATATTTCACGTGACTCATACGTACTGCCAGATCAACAGCGTCGGGTCTTGATGTATCGGGTCATGTTGTTTAGTAATTTATTGCGTAACCGTTTACGCAATCAAAACCAACCTATCGATTTTTATCAAAACAAAGTCAACCTCACATCTGCAGATTATGAAGCATTATTTCCGCATATTAATGCCGCACAGTTTATTTTAGAAAGCATTCAAAAAGAGTTAGTCAGCGCACTGAAAACAGGTGAAATTTCCGATATTATTTATCAAGGCTTGAATCAACATATTGTTGAATTGGGTAATGTGCAAGCAGGTTGCGATCGAATTCTCAGCACACCCTTGCCTTTTTCTTATTCAGTCTTGTTGCACCGCACTGTGTATTGCTTCTGCTTTATTCTGCCTTTTAGTTTAGAAGCAAGTTTAGGAATCTGGACACCAATTTTGGTGGGTTTAATTGCCTATTTATTCTTAGGTTTAGATGCTCTCAGCGAACAACTTGAAGAACCTTTTGGCCTGCAAGACAATGATTTACCGCTCAACTCCATGGTGCGATTAATTGAACGGGAAATGCTGAGTTCACTTGGCGAAGAACTGCCACCTGCAATTTTGGCAGTGAAAGGCAACCTAAGCTGACATCAGTTGAGTTGAGGCTCATAAATTGGTCTTGCACTTAAACTTTGCTAATCATTCGTCTATGTTTGCAAGCTGATAAATAGATCTCACAAGATTTTTAACTGATATAACACATCAGCCAGCAAGCCATTGTGCTAAAGTCACCCGATCATTGCCTGCATAATCTTTGACTGTACGAATGTCAGAAAAACCGTGTTCTGCAAAAATCGCCTGCACTGCTAAAGCTTGGTCATAGCCATGCTCTAGTGCAATCCATCCATTTGCTTTCAGCCAGTGCTTACCCTGCGAAATAATCTGCAGAATATCTGCCAAACCCTGATCTGCTGCCACCAATGCACGTTCAGGCTCTGCTGCCAAAGCAGACATGTGTGCATCATTAGCATCTATATACGGCGGATTAGATACAATTAAATCAAAACGTGGCTCGGCTGCTGAACCCAATGCCTCAAACCATGCACCACAGGCAAATTGCACCTGATTTAAAGCATGCTTGCTTGCATTTTCTTGAGCAACTGCAAGCGTTGGCAGGTAAATATCGGTTGCGGTTACCTGCCAATCTGGACGTTCAGATGCTAAAGCCAAAGCAATCGCCCCTGTACCTGTGCCTAAATCGACAATTACAGCATCACGTTGTAATGACAAAGCCAACACAGTTTCGACCAAAACCTCGGTATCAGGACGTGGCACCAAAGTATCGTGCGTGACTTTTAAATCCAGTGTCCAAAATGGCTGTGAACCTGTGATATACGCCAAAGGCTCGCCTGCTGCTATACGTGCCAAAGCCTGCACATACATCTGCTCTTGCGCGGCACTCAATTCCTGATCTGCACGATATTTTAATTCAAGCGCGCTGAGTCCTAAAAAATGCTCTAACAACCAAATATTTTCTTGACGCTCATAGCTATCGACTTCACCACGTAGCGCCAAGGCTTGTGCAATATTCATTAACCACCGTTTTGCTGAGCAAGCATCGCCAACTGATCTGCCTGATATTCACGATGCAGACTATCTAGTAGTTCAGTTAAATCACCTTCCATCACCGCATCCAACTTATATAAAGTCAGGTTAATACGATGATCTGTCATACGTCCTTGCGGATAGTTATAGGTACGAATACGCTCAGAACGGTCACCCGAACCCACCAAATCACGACGCATTTCTGAAGTTGCTGCATCTGCTGCAGCACGTTTGGCATTTTCCAAACGTGATGCCAACAACGCCATCGCTTTCGCTTTGTTTTTATGCTGTGAACGTTCTTCCTGACATTCCACCACAGTACCCGTCGGAATGTGGGTTATACGCACTGCAGAGTCGGTTTTGTTAACGTGCTGACCACCCGCACCCGAAGCACGATAGGTATCGATACGCAAATCGGCAGGGTTAATATCTACCGTGGTATCTACATCTACTTCAGGTAAAATTGCAACGGTACATGCTGATGTATGCACACGACCTTGTGACTCAGTCGCTGGAACACGTTGCACACGATGTGCGCCACTTTCAAACTTCAAACGACCATACACGCCTTCGCCATTCACCAAGCAAATGACTTCTTTATATCCGCCGTGTTCACCTTCATTTTCAGATAAAATTTCGATTCTCCAGCCCTGACTTTCGGCATATTTGCTATACATGCGGAATAAGTCACCCGAGAAAATCGCGGCTTCATCGCCACCTGTCCCTGCGCGAATCTCCAAATAAGCCGAGTTGGCATCATTCGGGTCTTTTGGAATCATTAAAATATTTAAGTCAGCTTCAAGTTGCTGAATCAGCGCTTTATTGTCTTTAATTTCTTCTTGCGCCATTTCCTTAAAGTCAGGATCAGACAACATTGCTTCGGCTGTTTCAATATCGGCTTCGGCTTGTGTGTATTGTGACCACACTGCCGTAATTTCGTCTAAATCACTGTGTTCACGTGATAATTGACGAAAACGCTTGTTATCTGAAATCACTTCAACATCTGCCAACAAAGCAGTCAATTCTTCATGGCGGTCAGAAAGCTGATCTAATCGTAAACGTAACGATTCTTTCATTGTTTAAAAAATCTCAATGCAAAGGCTGTTACATGCAACACGCAGCACAGCGAAATAAAAAATTGCGCATAGTTTACCGATTCTACCACCCAAATAACATCATTATTAAGTCTGTACGATGTTTGAAATGCCTATCTGCAGATGTTCTAGCAGTATTTCTGCTTGATGATGCTGTGCATTGCGGTGAATGTACAACTCACCAAGTACCGCAATTAGCATCCGCATTTGGACATTTTTTAGCAGTTTTAATCAAACTCATACAAAGCCCACACCAAAGAACACCAATCTCGTCTGCACTCTCCACATTTTAAAAGCGGCGCTTTGTTAAATTGAGCCCATCAAAATTGATCATAAATAAGTCCTGTAAATGGACATGGAGTTCAACATGAAACTTAATGCAATGTTAATGACAGCAGCTTTAGCCACAGCTTCAATGCTCAGTGCCAACGTTTATGCAGACAATACTACGCGCGTTGCCGCAGCCAGTGCTTTAGGCAGTGTTGCAGGTACAGCTATTGGTAAAAATATGGGTGGTACTACGGGTGCAACACTAGGCGCTGCCTTAGGCGGTGCTGGTGGTGCAGCCGTGGCGAGTGATAAGCGTCATCGTACTGAATCTGCAATTGGTGGTGCTTTGGGTGGTGGTGCGGGTTATACCGTAGGTAAAAATATGGGCGGTACCAATGGTGGTTATATTGGTTCAGCTTTAGGTGCAGCAGGTGGTGCAGCACTCGGCAATAAAATCTCGAAAGATAAAGAATATGACCGCTATCAAGAACGTAAATGGAAGAAAAAACGCAACCGTCGTTAATCTTGAACGATAGGCATAGAGCAGCAAAAAAGCATCAACACAGGTTTGATGCTTTTTTATAGGATTAATTTTTCTTCATATATCAGTTCAAAAAAACGACCATAATCAATATGAAGAAATTTAGCAGTGCAATTACAAAGTCTTTACCAAACTTTGCAGATTTACCTCATTGCCCTTCACGATCTTTGCCATCTGTTTCTATATCTTCATTACAAAACATATTAATCAATATTTGGAGCATCCGCATGAAACTTAATCGTATTTTATTGGGTAGCGTTATCGCAAGTTCTGCCTTGCTTATGAGTACTGCGCATGCAAACGATACACGTGTTGCCGTAAGTTCTGCCTTGGGTGGTGCTGTCGGAGCAGCAATTGGTCAACAAATGGGTGGACAAACAGGCGCGATGATTGGTTCAGCCATTGGTGGTGCGGGCGGTGCTGCAGCTTCTGCCAATAAACGTGACCGTAACGGTGCCATGATTGGTGCTGCCTTGGGCGGTGCAGGTGGATATAGCGTTGGTCGCAATATGGCAGGCAACAATGGTGGCTATGTCGGTGCAGGACTCGGTTCTGCAGGTGGTGCAGTATTAGGTCAAAAAGTTAGCGAAGACCGTCGAGATGACCGCTATGACAACAAACGCTACGATGATCGTTATGACCGCCGCTATGATAGCCGTGGCTATCGCTACAATGACTACCGTTATAATGACCGTTACCGCAAAGACAATGGCTTACATTTAGGTCACTATAAAAATGGTAAACGTCGTTAATTTCTCACGATACTTCTAACTTCTTCAGCACCTTCGGGTGCTTTTTGTTTGCTGACTACTTGCTTGGATAAATGTTTTTTTATAAAGCGTGCTTTTTGGATGAATGTCGCGCGTTGTTAAATGGCAATATCTCATGACTCGCCCATATATCGAAAATTTTCGATATACAAAATCAGTGCAGCATCGTATGATAAAACTCTCTTTAATCAAGCTGGAATAAATGATGCGTTCCCTGCAAGACACAAAATTTGCCATTCTTGAACTCGCACCTGTACGTGATGATCAATCAGTACAGTTTTCACTGCATCATGCACTTGAATTAGCACGACACGCAGAACAACTCGGCTATGACCGTTTGTGGTTGGCGGAACATCATAATATGGATGGCATTGCCAGCTCAGCAACCGCAGTTCTTTTGGGTTATTTATTAGCAAATACGCAAAAAATTAAACTCGGTTCTGGCGGTATTATGCTCCCCAACCACGCACCGTTAGTGGTCGCTGAACAGTTTGGAACTTTAGCGACTTTATATCCTAACCGTATTGAACTCGGTTTAGGTCGCGCACCAGGCACAGATCAAGTGACCATGCGTGCGCTGCGTCGTGGGCGACAGGAAACTGAAGATCAATTTCCGCAAGATGTTTTAGAAATTTTGCATTACTTTAAAGATGCTGAACCACAACAACGTATTGTTGCTACGCCAGGACAAGGGACACACGTTCCTGTATGGTTGCTTGGTTCAAGTTTATTTAGCGCACAACTTGCTGCAAAATTAGGACTACCCTACTCATTTGCCTCACACTTCGCCCCGCGTATGCTTGCTCAAGCCATTCAGTTATATCGTGACAATTTTGAGCCTTCAGAATATTTAGAGCGGCCTTATGTGTCTATGGGTGTGCCAACAGTGGTTGCAGATACCGACCAAGAAGCAGAATTTTTGGCGACTAGTGCCTATCAGCGTGTTTTAGGTTTAATGCGTGGACAAAGCCTAAAACTCAAAGCTCCAGTCGAAAGTATGGATGGCTTATGGTCACCTGCAGAAAAAATGTCAGTTGATAGTTTTTATGCCATGGCGCAAATTGGCTCAAAGGCGACTGTCAAAGCAGGATTGGAAAACTTATTGGCGAAGTATGATGTCGATGAGTTTATTTTTACCTGTGACATCTATGACACAGAAAAACGCTTACATAACTTTGATTTGCTCATGCAAATGAAGTTAGATACTTAATTAGCTCCGATCTTGTAGTTCTATTGAGCTACAAGGTTTCATCAATTAAAAACATTTAAAATAAATAACTTAAATCCGTTTTCTTGTTCTCTTTCGCTTAAATCTCAGTAATCTCAGTTGAATTAATTTTCAATCTTTAGGAATGACTGGCTCGCCTGCACAAAAGACTTTACCAAACAGTACTGCCCCAACAAAATAGAGTAAATGTTCTAATTTATAAAATGAATATATCAAGAGATTCAGCATGGTCAGTCCTAAACACGACGTACATAGACACGCTTTTCAAAACTGCTTGGCAGATTTTCAAGAATTCCAAGGCGAATGCATTCCTGCAACTGAAATCAAACAGCATGACTTCACAGGTTTACGCGTTGCAGTTATTGGTGCAAATCAGGACAGCGTGGCACAACTCGATAGAATTTGTCAGCAAGCAACATCTGTTCAAGTCTTTCAAATTGCACCGCATTTTGTCCTGCCAAGTACAGAACGTGGCATCCATCGCCTAATTAGCCATCCTTTGGTGTTTAAAAATCGACGTTTGTTTAATAACCGCGTCAAAAATATTTTGGCTTTACGCTTTTTAGATGCTCAAGTCAAAGACACGTGGCTTAAACGTCAACTCACACCAAACATTGCAGATACACATCAACGCTATTTTAAATCTGATCATTATTATTCAGCTTTACAACGCGAAAATTGCCATTTGATTACTTGGCCAATTGTCAAAGTCTGTGCACATAGCGTGCATAGTATTGATGGACAAGAACATCCAATTGATACCATTATCACTACATTTTAAGTCACACTAAAAGCATTATCATTTAAATAAATAGTAGCTTGATTTTTATTCTATTTAAATCCAATAAAAAAGAGCCAAAATAAAATTTTGGCTCTTTTAATACATATAGTTTCATTAACCAATACGACGTTTTAAACCTGTCATTTGTAAAACACGTGTTGAAATTTCTTCAATCGACATTTCTGAAACATTTAAATATTTAATCCCTTCTGAAATATAAATACCTTCAATCGCACGCAATTCCATTTGGCATTGATTAAAACTTGCATAACGGCTATTGGCTTTACGTTCAGTACGAATTGCCACAAGGCGTTCAGCATCAATCATCAAGCCAAATAACTTATGTTTATGCGGCTTTAATACGGCTGGCAAACGGTTGTCATCGAGGTCTTCTTCAGTCAATGGATAGTTCGCCACACGAATCCCGAACTGTAAAGAAAGGTAGATGGAAGTTGGCGTTTTACCCGAACGCGACACCCCAATCAGAATCAGATCGGCCTTGTCGTAATGGCGTGTACGTGCGCCATCATCGTTATCTAAGGCAAAATGCACCGCATCAATACGTGCCTTGTAAGATTCAGAATCTGTTACGGCATGCGTCTGCCCGACCAAAGTGGTTGGTGGTGTTCCTAACTCTTCAGAAAGCTTACTAATTAAGCCTTCAAATACATCTAAATTAATTGCTTTGGCAGTGTTGATAATGTCACGCACATATTGGTCAACCAAGGTATCAAACACCAAAGGTAATTGACCATCAATTTGTGCTCGGGCATTAATCTCTGCCACCACATTCATAGCCGCTTCTTCAGACGTAATATAAGGATGAATATGAATATCAAAGTCCACATTTGGAAATTGCGCTAAGAGTGAATGTCCAAGTGTTTCAGCCGTAATTGCAGTTCCATCGGAAATAAAAAAAACACTCCGCTTAATTTGTTTACCATCTGACATTAAAATTCTCCTTAAACATTTGTCTTAGTGCTATATAATCTTTATAGTAAACCGATCTTACATGACTGTCGCTTAGTAAAACCAAATTGCTAAGTAGATTTATTATAATTTCATGACAAGATAGTGATTAATACTGCAAAAGTGGAGTAACAACTTTGGAAGCGCGCGTAATTGGTCTGGAAAAATTAGGGAAACACGATGTTGAGCTCGTGGGTGGGAAAAACTCATCTTTGGGCGAAATGATCAGCCACTTATCTAATGCTGGTGTATCGGTACCAGGTGGCTTTGCAACAACAGCTGCTGCTTATCGTGAATTTCTCGAGCAAAGTGGCCTAAACGCTAAAATTCAAGCAGAGCTAAAAACACTCAATGTAGATGACGTGAATGCGCTTGCTGAAACTGGTGCAAAAATTCGTCAATGGATTGTCGACACTCCGCTTACTGCATCACTAGAACAAGAAATCCGAGTTGCTTTTGAAGCACTCTCTAACGGCAACCCAAACATCGCGGTTGCCGTTCGTTCATCTGCAACTGCAGAAGATCTACCAGACGCATCTTTCGCAGGTCAGCAAGAAACATTCCTAAACATCCGTGGCATTGACAACGTATTAATTGCCATTAAAGAAGTTTTTGCATCTTTGTACAACGACCGCGCGATTTCTTACCGTGTACACCAAAACTTTGACCACGATGTCGTTGCTTTGTCTGCAGGCGTACAACGTATGGTACGTTCAGAAACTGGCGCTGCTGGTGTAATGTTTACCCTAGATACAGAATCTGGTTTCCGTGATGCTGTATTCATTACTGCTTCTTATGGTTTGGGTGAAATGGTGGTTCAGGGTGCAGTTAACCCAGATGAATTCTATATTTCTAAGCCTTTATTAAAAGCAGGCAAACACTCAGTTTTACGTCGTAACCTTGGCTCTAAACACCAAAAAATGATTTATGGTGAAGAAGGCGCGGCTGGTAAATCTGTAGTTGTGGTCGATGTTGAAAAACAAGATCGCCAACAGTTCTCTTTAAATGATCACGAACTGCAAGAATTAGCGAAACAAGCGTTAATTATTGAAGAACATTATCAAGCGCCTATGGATATTGAATGGGCAAAAGATGGTGATGACGGTCAAATCTACATCGTTCAAGCACGTCCTGAAACTGTAAAAAGCCGTGAAAACGTCGGTACTATGGAACGCTACCTATTGAAACAAAAAGGTACGGTCATTTGTGAAGGTCGTTCAATTGGTCAGCGTATCGGTTCTGGTAGAGTCCGCGTTGTAACGTCTATTAAAGAAATGGACAAAGTTCAGGAAGGTGACGTTCTTGTTTCAGACATGACTGATCCAGACTGGGAACCAGTGATGAAACGTGCTGCTGCAATTGTCACTAACCGCGGTGGTCGTACTTGTCACGCTGCAATTATTGCCCGTGAATTAGGCGTACCTGCAATTGTAGGTTGTGGTAATGCAACTGAAGTTTTGACTGATGGTCAGGAAGTTACAGTTTCTTGCGCCGAAGGCGACACAGGTTTCATTTATGAAGGTGCTTTAGATTTTGAAGTTCAAAAGAACTCAATCGAATCTATGCCTAAACTTCCGTTCAAAATCATGATGAACGTTGGTAACCCAGACCGCGCATTTGACTTTGCTCAAATTCCAAACGAAGGGATTGGTCTTGCACGTTTAGAATTCATCATCAACCGTATGATTGGTGTGCATCCTAAAGCATTGCTTAATATTGACAGCTTACCACGTGAAACACGTGCAGCAGTTATGGCGCGTACTGCGGGCTATTCATCGCCAATCGAATTCTATGTAGAAAAATTGGTTGAAGGTATTTCTACCCTTGCTGCTGCATTCGCTGACAAACCAGTGATTGTGCGTATGTCTGACTTCAAATCAAACGAATACGCAAACTTAATTGGTGGTAAGTTATATGAGCCAGAAGAAGAAAACCCAATGTTGGGCTTCCGTGGTGCAAGTCGTTATGTGTCTGACAATTTCCGTGACTGCTTCGAGCTTGAATGTCGTGCCTTGAAAAAAGTACGTGACGAAATGGGCTTAACCAACGTACAAATTATGATTCCATTTGTACGTACCGTTGCTGAAGCAAAACGTGTGATCGAATTGCTTGCGCTGAATGGTTTAAAACGTGGTGAAAATGGTCTGAAAGTGATCATGATGTGTGAATTACCAACCAACGCATTGTTGGCTGAACAATTCCTTGAGCATTTCGATGGTTTCTCTATCGGCTCAAATGACTTAACTCAGTTAACACTTGGTTTAGACCGTGACTCAGGCATTGTTTCTCACCTGTTCGATGAACGTGACCCTGCAGTGAAAGCATTACTTTCTATGGCAATTCACGCATGCCGTAAAGCAGGTAAATATGTCGGTATCTGTGGTCAAGGCCCTTCAGATCACCCTGACCTTGCACGTTGGTTAATGGAACAAGGTATTGAATCTGTATCTTTAAACCCAGACTCAGTTTTAGACACTTGGTTCTTCCTTTCTGAAGAAAAAGCTCAACAAGCATAGTAAAACGTGTTAAAAGAAAACCCATGCACCTGCGTGGGTTTTTTTTCAAATTCATTTTTTGAGATTTTATATTTATGCAAATTTACTTGGCACGAAATAATCAACAAGCTGGGCCATACACCTTAGAGCAGCTCAACCAAATGCTCGCCAGCCAACAAGTGTTGCTGACAGATTTGGCTTGGCACCAAGGCATGAGCGAATGGAAAGCTTTAGGTGAACTCACCCAAGGTAAACTTGTATATGAACCACAAGGCTACGTCAGCACACCACCTGCCCCTGAACATTCACCTTTTCAAAATACAGATTACACGGCTACAAACACATCACGACCAAGCTCAGCATCGTCAAACTCCAGAACACAGGCAACAAAAAATGAATTGGCGAGCATTAACCAACGTGCTTTAGCCAAAATTATAGACATGTTGTTATGGTTGCCTGCAGCAGCACTTCCCTCTTTTTTCTTAAATGCGGACCAGTTTGAACAATTGTCTGGTTTACAACAAAAAATGCAGGCAGCGACAACGTCTGATCAAGCCATGCAATTGCAAACTGAACTCTTTCAGCTCATTCCAATGCAAGCTTGGCAAGCGGTGGCAATTTATTTATTGATTATGCTGGGCATACAAGCCTTCCTGCTGGCTAAAACTGGACAAAGTATTGGCAAACGTCTGACTAAAATTAAGATTGTCGATGCTGAAACCGATGAAAAAGTCAGCCTAATGCGTGTGTTTACTATTCGCTCTATCATTTTCATTATTTTGAATATGATGTTTATGCCCTTCATCACAATTTTAGATTATGGCTTTGCATTTGGTGCAAAACGACAGGCTTTGCACGATAAACTCGCCAAAACCAAAGTCGTAAAGCAATAATTTGATTTTTATTTATTCAGGGATGATTGATCATCCCTTTTTTCTTATAATATTGATAAATATAAATAAATTAAAATTAACACAAATAATTCCGAGTATAAAAATTGGTTTTTATTCCCTCCACTTAAAGCCGCTTTATGTGTAGCTTAGTTTGTCGATATCAGGCATAATGCCCTACAACGTAGCGGTGTCCGATGATTAAGAAGACTTTTTCATCTTTTTTGATGTCTTTTTAATCATGCGACACTTTAATCGCTATCCCATATTAAATTAGGGAATGGGACTCTTCACCGAGGTTGTAAAATGAGACAAACGATTTTAGCTGTATTGTCTTTATCTACGATGGCTGCACTCTTAACTGGGTGTGGCGGTGATTTAGTACTTCTGAACTCAAAAGGTCCAGTTGCAGCAGGTCAAAGTAACCTGATGATGACTGCGATTTACCTAATGCTATTGGTGGTTATTCCATCTGCAATTATGGCATTGTGGTTCGGTTGGAAATATCGCGCATCGAATAAAGACGCAGACTATCAACCAACATGGTCACACTCTACTGCAATTGAAATTGTAGTATGGGGTATACCTGTTATTATTATTTGTATTTTAGCTTGGTTAACTTGGTGGGGTTCCCACAAGTACGACCCTTACCGTCCGCTAGAATCCGAAAAAGCTCCTTTAACTGTTCAAGTTATTGCTGAACAATTTAAATGGATCTTCATCTACCCAGAACAGAACATTGCTACTGTTAACGAATTACGCTTCCCAGAGCAAACGCCTGTAAGCTTACGTTTAACATCTAACTTCACAATGAACTCGTTCTTTATCCCTGCATTATCTGGTCAGATTTATGCAATGGCGGGTATGCAAACTCACTTGAACGTTTTAGCAGACAACACGGGCGAATTCCGTGGTTTCTCATCTAACTACTCAGGTTATGGTTTCTCGCAAATGCGCTTTAAAGCTCACTCTGTAACTCAAGCTGATTTTGAGCAATGGGTAACAGCTGTTAAAGCAGGTCAAGGTACGACTATCAATCCTCAAGCTGTTCAAAAAACAGTTTTAGATCAAGCTGAATTTGCTTCTTTACGTGACGGTAACCGTTCACAGAAACAAATTGATGCAATGGTTCGTAACGCCAAAACTGAATTAGAGAAAAAACTTGCTGCAACGGCTTTAAAAGAAGGTCCATATAAGACTCAGCCACATCCTGTGACTTATTACTCTTCTGTTGAGCAAGGCTTGTTTGAATCAGTGATCAATAACTATATGAGTAACTACCATGGTGCTGACCATTCAGCTCCTGTAGTGGCTGGTGAAGCGCCTGCTTCTGAAACTCATGTAGCAGTTGAACATGCGACTGCTTCTCAAGGGGAATAAGACATGAGCTTATTAGGTAAGTTAGGTCCAGATGCAATTCCTTACGATCCAATCGTATTGGTAACTGTTGCAGCGATGATCTTAGGTGGTCTTGCAGCGATTGCTGGTATTACCTACTTCAAAAAATGGGGCTACTTGTGGAACGAATGGTTCACATCTGTAGACCATAAAAAAATTGGTATCATGTATATCTTTGTATCTGTAGTCATGTTACTTCGTGGCTTCGCAGATGCGATCATGATGCGTCTTCAACAGTTCCTTGCGAAAGGTGGTGGTGAAGGCTATTTACACCCAGAACACTATGACCAGATTTTCACCGCACACGGTGTGATCATGATCTTCTTCGTGGCAATGGGTCTTGTTGTTGGCTTAATGAACATCTCTGTACCATTACAGATTGGTGCTCGTGACGTAGCCTTCCCGTTATTAAACTCTTTAAGCTTCTGGTTATTCGCTGGTGCTGCAGGTTTAATGATGGTTTCACTTGCATTAGGTGAATTCGCTGCTACAGGTTGGATGGCTTATCCTCCTCTATCTGGTATCGAATATTCTCCAGGTGTTGGTGTTGACTACTATATTTGGGCACTTCAGGTTTCTGGTCTAGGTACGCTTCTTACTGGTGTTAACTTCTTCGTTACCATCATCAAAATGCGTGCGCCTGGCATGAAACTTATGGACATGCCTGTTTTCACTTGGACAACATTAGTTACTGCGGTACTTATCATTGCAACATTCCCAGTTTTAACTGCGACAATTGCAATGTTAACGCTTGACCGTTACTTCGGTTTCCACTTCTTTACGAACGACATGGGTGGTAGCCCAATGTTGTATGTAAACTTGATTTGGACATGGGGTCACCCAGAAGTTTATATCTTAGTATTACCAGCATTTGGTATTTACTCAGAAGTAACTGCGACTTTTGCTCGCAAAACATTGTTCGGTTACAAATCAATGGTGTACGCAACTGTTGCAATTGGTGTGTTATCACTTGTTGTATGGGTTCACCACTTCTTTACCATGGGTGCAGGTGCCAACGTTAACGCGTTCTTCGGTATCATGACCATGATTATTGCGATTCCTACTGGTGTGAAAATCTTCTCTTGGTTATTCACCATGTACAAGGGTCGTATTACCTACACTACCCCAATGCTTTGGACACTTGGCTTCCTTGTGACTTTTGGTATCGGTGGTTTAACAGGTGTATTAATGGCAGTTCCACCAGCGGACTTCCTTGTACACAACTCTTTATTCCTAATTGCTCACTTCCATAACGTAATTATTGGTGGTGTAGTATTCGCGATGTTCGCAGGTATCATTTACTACTGGCCAAAAATGTTTGGTTGGAGACTCAATGAAACTTGGGGTAAAGCAGCATTCTGGTTCTGGTTCTTCGGTTTCTACTTTGCATTCATGCCACTTTATATCCTTGGTTTCATGGGTATGACTCGTCGTTTGAATACATATGACAACCCAGAATGGGATCCATACTTGGCAATTGCGTTCTTCGGTTCTGTGTTAATTGCTATTGGTCTATTCTGCTTCGTTATGCAGATTGTGGTTGGCTTCCTACAACGCAACCAACGCTTAGACCTTACTGGAGATCCATGGGATGGCCGTACGCTTGAGTGGGCTACTTCTTCTCCAGCACCGTTCTATAACTTTGCTCACCTTCCAAAGATCAATGGTATTGATACTTTCTGGACTGACAAAGAAAATGGTGTTGCATACGCTCGTCCAACTAAGTATGAAGATGTCCATATGCCAACTAACCGTGCAGCTGGCTTCATAATTGCAATGTTTATTACAACTATGGGCTTCGCATTAATCTGGCATATTTGGTGGCTAGCAATCGTTACGTTCATTGCGGCAATCATCAGCTTCATCGTGAGTTCTTTCACGAAGAAAGTGGACTACTATGTTCCTGCTGCTGAAGTTGAGCGTATTGAAAACGAACGCTATGCGATCCTTGAAAAACACTTGAAGAAGGACTAAGACATGGCTGAAGTACTTCATCACGACAACCACGGACATGATGATCATCACCACGATGATACAGACATCACCGTCTTTGGTTTCTGGACCTACTTGATGAGTGACCTTGTAATTTTTGGTACACTTTTCATCGCGTTCGCTGTATTAAGTAGCCACGTTCCAGTAGGCACTCCAACAGCTAAAGATTTGTTTGGCGAGTCATTAGGCTTCGTTTTAACAGAAACTTTTGCCCTGTTGATTTCTTCTGTAACTTTCGGTTTTGCCGTTTTAGCTGCTTACAAGAAAGATGTTGCTAAAGTTCTAACTTGGTTAGGCGTGACTTGGGTTTTCGGTGCGATCTTTATTGGTATGGAACTTTATGAGTTCAACCATTTAGTTCACGCTGGACATGGTCCAAGTGCGAGTGCGTTCTTATCTGCGTTCTTTACTTTGGTTGGTACGCACGGTATTCACGTAACTTCAGGTTTAGTTTGGATGATCGTGTTAATGGTTCAAATCAAGAAATATGGTTTGACTATTCCGAACATGCGTCGTTTAGCTTGCCTAAGCTTGTTCTGGCACTTCCTTGACATCGTTTGGATCTGTGTATTCAGCGTAGTTTACTTGATGGGAGTTCTCTAATGAGTCACGATCACAACTCTGCTGGTGCATCACACGGTAACACTAAGCAATATACGATTGGCTTTATCCTTTCTGTTATCCTTACCATTATTCCTTTTGGTATGGTTATGGCAGGTGGTTTTGGCCGTGGTATTTTGATTACTGTTATTTCGATTACAGCAGTTGCTCAGATTCTTATTCAATTAATTTATTTCTTGCATATGAATTCTTCTTCAGAGCAACGTTGGAACGTGATTGCATTCGTGTATACCATTCTGACCATTGCCATCCTTTTGGTTGGTTCTGTATGGATCATGAACTACCTACACTACAACATGATGATCTAAACTGGTTGTCATGCTGAAAAAGTATTTATTCCTGACAAAGCCAGGAATTCTCTTTGGTAATTTTATTACCACTTTGGGTGGCTACTTTGTAGCTGCCCAAGGTTCTGTAGATTTCCTTCTCCTACTGCTTACTCTGCTTGGTACAACGCTTGTTGTCGCCTCAGGATGTGTGGTCAACAATATTATTGACCAAGACATCGACCAAAAAATGCAACGCACACAAAACCGTGCTTTAGTGAAAAAAACTGTTTCTGTTCCTATTGCGCTGATTTATTCAGTGGTATTGGGCATAATTGGTTTTAGCATTTTATGGTTTGGAGTTAACGCATACGCTTTTCTTTTTGCACTGATTGGTTTCGTGGTTTATGTCGGCTTTTACAGTCTATGGACCAAACGCACAACAATTCATCAAACCATTATTGGCAGTATTTCAGGCGCAAGCCCACCTGTCATTGGTTATACCGCTGTTGCAAATCAATTTGACTTAGCTGCACTACTTATCTTTTTAGGTTATGCACTTTGGCAAATGCCCCACTCTTGGGCGATTGCAATTTACCGTTTTGATGATTACAAAAATGCGGGGATTCCAATTTTGCCAGTTGCTCGTTCAATTTTACGAACGAAAATTGAATCACTAATTTATGTGGTGTTATTTACCGTTGCCATGAATGGACTGTTTGTATTTGGTTATGCAAACTGGCTATATCTGGTTATTTTGAATGCACTTTGTATTTATTGGTTCTATATTGGCGTCATTGGCTTCAAAGCAGAAAATGATCAATTATGGGCAAAACGCTTTTTCCTATTTTCGGTTATTTTAATTACTGTTGTGAGTTTATGTTTTAGCTTTACAGCAACCGCACCAAGCACGCAAATCATACTTTTTTAAAAGATAGAGTTTAGCTCTATCTTTTAATGGAGTGCCTACCCTCTCCACACTTCAATATTTAAATAATAACAATTTATCTGTCTTTGATTTATTCGTCCTTAATAATTTTCGAATTAAACACTCTAAAAGTTAGTGACATACAAATACAAAGTATAAAATTTAAATTCCAATCATAGATGCAAAATATTACATTCCCTTTTTACCCAAGCCGATCTTTTCTTAGACCAAGCCTTGTATTTACTTGGTAAAAGCTCTAAAATTCACGCTTCGCAATTTTGCGACACAACTTCGGTTGTGACTCCTTGCTTCTGGCTCAATTTAGTCAGGGGCTGCATAAACCGTAAGGAGCTGACAATGCGTCACTACGAAATCGTACTTTTGGTACACCCAGACCAAAGCGATCAAGTTGTGGGTATGGTAGAACGTTACCTAACTCACATCAAAGAAGCTGAAGGTCAAATTCACCGTTTAGAAGATTGGGGCCGTCGTCAATTGGCTTACCCAATTAACAAAATTCACAAAGCGCACTACATTCTTATGAACGTTGAATGTGGTCAAACTACGCTTGACGAGTTAGAAGAATTGTTCCGTTATAACGACGCGATCCTTCGTAGCTTGATCATCCGTCGTGAAAACGCTATCACTGAAGAGTCATTATTGGCTAAGAGTGCTGAAGAAAAACGTGCGCGTAAAGCTCAACGTGAAGAAGCACAACACGCTAACCAAGACTCTGCTGAAGCTTAAGGAGAACATCAATGGCACGTTTTTACCGTCGTCGCAAGTTCTGCCGCTTTACAGCTGAGAACGTTACGTACATCGACTACAAAGATATCGATACACTAAAACAGTACATCACTGAAAATGGCAAGATTGTTCCTAGCCGTATTACAGGTACTAAAGCTCGTTACCAACGTCAATTAGCGCTTGCTATTAAACAAGCTCGCTACTTAGCGTTGATCCCTTACACTGACAATCATAAGTGAGGTTGAGCTGTGGATATTATCTTATTACAACGCATTAAGAACCTTGGTAAATTAGGCGATAAAGTTTCAGTTAAAGCTGGTTACGGCCGTAACTACTTGATCCCTCAAGGTAAAGCAGTTGCTGCAACTGAAGCAAACACTGCAGCATTTGAAGCTCGTCGTGCTGAACTTGAGAAGCAAGAAGCTGAAATTTTAGCTGCTGCTCAAGCACGTGCTGACCAATTGAACGAAGTTAACATCGTAATCACTGCTAAAGCTGGTGATGAAGGTAAACTTTTCGGTTCTATCGGTACTCGTGACATCGCTGACGCGTTAACGAATGCTGGTCTTGAAGTTGACCGTGCAGAAGTTCGTTTACCAAACGGTGCGCTTCGTCACACTGGTGAATTCAACATCGCAATCCAATTGCACCATGATGTTGTTGCTGAAGTTCTCGTTACTATCGTATCTGAGTAATTTTCTGCAAAAGAAAAGAGCATGCCTAATCGCATGCTCTTTTTTTGTCTTTAGAATATACAGTTAGTACAATTTTCCTAAATCGATCTATACGCTTTGACTTATCCTTCACCAAAATCTACTCGCTTTTTTTTCTAGAGGGCGTATCATCGGGAAGTGGAAAGAATATGAGTTTCAAGTTCTATCCCCCGTGCATTATTCAGCATTTACTGTTTTAAAAATCAGGGATTTATATGTCACAGGCGACTGCTAGCGCAAAGCAACATACTGCAAAGTCTGATCTAAAACCAAATGAGAACAGCCCGCTTAAAGAGTTTCGTACCCCACCGCATAACTTAGCCATCGAACAAGCTGTTTTGGCTGCGTTGATGACTGTAGCCGAATCTTTTGAACAAGTGGGTGATGTATTACAAGAATCTGATTTTTACGCGACACGCCACAAATATATTTTCCGCGCTATTGATTCTTTATCTAAAGAAAACTCACCTTATGATGCTGTTTTGGTGAATGACTGGCTGATTAAACAAAATTTACTCGAAGCTGCGGGCGGTGAAGAATATTTAATGCAGCTCATGGCAGACTCACCTTCTAGTTTTTATAACCTAGAAACCTATGCCACGAAAATTAAAGAATTCTCAACCCTCAGAAACATGATTAAAGTCAGTTCTGAAATTTTACAAAATGCCTATGACACCAAAGGGCGTAGTGTAAGTGAGATTTTAGATTTGGCTGAAACTAATATTTTCCAAATTGCCGAACAACACAATAACAATGCCAAAGCACAAGGCCCAAAAGCCATTTCGAGTGTGGTTGCCGATGTATTCGATAAACTTGATGAACTTTCTAAAATGGAAGGCAATATTACAGGTTTAACCACAGGCTTTGTGGAGTTAGATAATAAAACTTCGGGCATGCAAGCGGGTGATTTGATTATTGTCGCTGCGCGTCCATCTATGGGTAAAACCACCTTTGCCATGAATTTGGTTGAAAGTGTTTTGTTTAACAATGACTTACCTGCCCTTGTCTACTCTATGGAAATGCCTGCAGACTCAATTGCAATGCGTTTGATTTCTGCATACGGCAAAGTGCATCAAGGGAACTTACGTTCAGGTAAACTCAGTGGCGATGAATGGTCAAAAGTCACAGGCACGATTTTACAACTGCAAGAAAAGCATTTGTATATTGATGACTCATCTGCCCTACCACCTACGGAAGTACGTGCACGTGCACGACGCATTGCCAAACAACATGGCGGTAAAATTGGCTGCATCATGGTCGATTACTTGCAGTTAATGAAAGTTCCAGGCATGGGCGATAACCGTGTCGGCGAAATCTCAGAAATTTCACGTAGCTTAAAAGCCTTGGCCAAAGAGATGAACTGCCCTGTGATTGCTTTGTCACAGCTCAACCGCTCATTAGAGAACCGACCTAATAAACGCCCTGTGATGTCTGACTTGCGTGAATCTGGTGCAATTGAGCAGGATGCGGATTTAATCATGTTTATTTACCGCGACGAAGTTTACAATAAAGAATCTAAAGAAGCAGGTACTGCCGAAATTATTATTGGTAAACAGCGTAACGGCCCAATTGGTACGGTACGTCTTGCTTTTGAAGGGCAATATACGCGTTTTAGTAACTTATCTCCTGAGTATTATGCTCAGTATGATGATGAAGAGTAATGCTTGCATTGCTCTTTTTTATTAAAACCATGTTTTAATCTGACTTATTAACTTTGCCCACCATAGTTTCCAACTTGAGAGTAAATTATAATCTTGACTATTTTCTTCCATTTCAAGTGATGGAAATGCTTTATTTAATTGCTTGCATGTCGGATACTTTTGTTGCAGTTGCGCCAAATAATGTGTCTGATCATAGTCTATAAAACCATCTAAAATCCCAACCTCTGATCTATCGACTGTAGAACAATTTGAGGTCTGCTTATTCCAAGCTAAAAATGGGACAATCGGTTTAGATAAAACAAGCTGGTCATTCTTACAGTTTAATGTTGCAAATGAAACTACTTGATATTGCTGGGGTTTAGCACCATCTGGTGCATAAGCTAAACCAATAATTAATTGGTTTTTAGCTGTACTTTTACCTGAAAATCCACTGTACCATTGAGTAGGCTTTTTATATTTAACCTCATCTAGTATTGAGCGAAAAATAAATTGACCTGAACTGAGTTCAAAAATGAAGTCTGAACTCTCCTGTACTGCCAGTGAACCTTGGTAACGGGCAATAAAAACGTCATTGGGTGAATGTGGCATACAAGCCATAACTGACTGACAAAAAAATAAAGTACTCCATCCCAGATAACAAAATATTTTCATCATTTATTCAACATATCCAAGTTTAAAATGCATTGTTTAATCTCTCTTTGAGTTCATTTAAATTACGAACCCACTCTCCACAATCTTCTGAGTCTTGCCATAACTCGTACAGTTCAGAATTTTCCTAAGTGAGAGCATCTAACGCCATAATAGCTTTTAGAACGTATAGTTTTATATGAAAAATAAAGCCTGAAACTTTTACAAATTATTTGCAATCAATAACCTAATAGATTTTTCGATCTTAAGTTAATTTATGATCAAAAACTTAAATGTTCATGTCTATTTGAGGTTGATAGGTCTACAATAGTGAATATTTTTAAATAGAACTATTTTTAGTATTTATTTATCACTCCACAGTGTATCTAACACAAATTACCAATTGTCATTCCCAAGGAGTATTTAGGGTGCGCCAAGCAACAGTTTATATTGACAGTCAGGCACTGCAATATAATTTAAACCGTGTCAAACAACTTGCCCCAACAGCAAAAATTGTTAGCATGGTCAAGGCCAATGCTTACGGACATGGTGTAAAAGACTGCTTAGCAGCTTTAAAAGACAGCGATGCCTTTGGTGTCGCTTGCGTTGAAGAAGCCTTAGAAATTCGTGAATTGGGATATACGCAGCCCATCACCCTGATTGAAGGTGTTTTTTCTGCCGATGAAATGCAAAGTGTGTTGGCACACAAATTGGAATGTGTAGTGCATCATCAAGCACAGCTCGATTGGCTACTACAACATAAAGCTGATTATATCGCACAAGGCTTAAAAGTCTGGGTCAAACTCAACAGCGGCATGAATCGTTTAGGTTTTAAAATTCCTGAAATTATTGATGTGATTCACATGCTCAAAGCCGAAGGTTTTACCTGTGTGTTGACCATGCATTTTGCCAATGCCGATGGCGACCATGCTTTGAATGATCAACAAGTCGCACAATTTTTGCATGTCAAAGACAATTGCAGCCCTATTCTTGCTTCTTGCTGCAACTCTGCTGCAATCTATCGTTATCCCGAATTGCATTTTGATTATGTACGCCCAGGCATTATGCTTTACGGTGCAACGCCTTTTGCCGCACATAATGTGCATACACTCGACTTAAAGCCTGTGATGACTTTAAGCGCAGAAGTGATCGCACTAAATGAAATTGATGCAGGCGAACACGTCGGCTACGGTTCAACCTTTACTGCAGAACAAGCCATGCAAATTGCGATTGTTTCAATTGGCTATGGCGATGGTTATCCACGTACATTTGTTCAGCCAAATTTTGTTGCGATTGGTGCAAAATTAACGCCTGTGCTTGGTCGTGTGTCTATGGATATGATTGCCATTGATGTCACAGGTTTAGACGTTGAATTAGGCACACAAGTTGAACTATGGGGCAAACACCGTTTGGTGGATGATGTTGCCACAGCCAATGGTACGATTGGCTATGAGTTGTTGTGTCGTTTAAGCCCTCGCCCACAGCGCAAGGCAACCAGCATTTAACTTTCTTTTTTCGATCTGTTGCATGTAGCAGTTTTGCTGCATGCAATCGTCTAAGCCATTCTCTTTTTCTTTCTTATATTTTTCTTTTCGCTTTTTATTTTCTTAAATTCACTTTATTTCCATTCATATTGATAAAAATTTGTGGTCACCCACATTTGCATTTAGCGCTTTACAGTCATCCAAATATTTAGCTGAAAATCACACTCAAAATCTCAAGAAAAAACAATATGCTCGCGCACTGTCTTTAAACTGCCACATCGCTTCAAATTCATGGATTAATCACATTTCACCAGTTCTCAGAAGTTTGTGCTGCGCGCTACGATGAATCAATGACTTCACGACTATTTAAGCCATTTATAAAAGCATCCACATGATAAGAAAATAATCTATTACCAATATTTGTTTACTTTTGACTTCAAAGCATCATCAAACTGCAGCCTCTTTGAAATATAAAACGCTTAATTTCTAAACAAGAATAAAGAGGAAAAACTCCTTAATTTTTATAACCTTATTCTGCTTAGGAAAAGAATATGTCTGAACAAAAAGTAGCTTTAGTGACGGGTGCATTAGGTGGTATTGGCAGTGAGATTTGCCATCAACTGGTTACAGCAGGCTATAAAATTATTGCAACGGTTGTACCAAGAGAAGAAGATCGCGAAAAACAATGGCTTGAAAGCAAAGGCTTTACAGAAAGCGATGTGCGCTTTGTTTTAACCAACTTAAATGAGCATGAAGCGGCTACAGCAGCCATTCAAGAAGCGATTGATGCTGAAGGTCGTGTAGATGTGTTGGTCAACAATGCAGGTATTACCCGCGATGCGACTTTCAAAAAAATGAGCTATACGCAGTGGTCTGAAGTGATTGATACCAATTTAAAAACACTTTTTACAGTGACTCAGCCTGTATTTAACAAAATGTTAGAACAAAAATCTGGTCGGATTGTTAACATTAGTTCGGTGAACGGTTTAAAAGGTCAATTTGGTCAAGCCAACTACTCTGCAACTAAGGCAGGCATCATCGGCTTTAGCAAAGCTTTGGCGCAAGAAGGCGCACGTTCAAATATCTGCGTGAACGTCGTTGCACCAGGTTATACCGCAACCCCGATGGTCACAGCCATGCGCGAAGAAGTAATTAAAAGCATTGAAGCACAAATTCCTCTGCAACGTCTTGCCGCCCCTACCGAAATTGCGGCAGCAGTTATGTATTTAGTGAGTGATCATGCTGCATACGTAACAGGCGAAACCTTATCAATCAACGGCGGCTTATACATGCACTAAGCGTGTAACACCTCATTTGAATCTACAAGTTTATTTACTGGAGTGACACCCATGCTATACGGCGACTTATTTTCAAACATGAATGCTCAATACAAAAACGTGTTTGAACCGTACACCAAATTCAACAGTTTAGTTGCAAAAAATTTTGCTGACTTAACCAACTTACAATTAGAAGCAGCACGCAACTATGCCAACATTGGTTTAGCACAAATGTTTGCCAATAGCGAAGTGAAAGACATGCAAAGCATGGTGAACTGCACCACGAAGCAATTAGAAACCATGAACAAACTCAGTCAGCAAATGATTGAAGATGGCAAAAAATTAGCAACACTGACTTCAGAATTCAAAGCTGAATTTGAAAAGTTAGTCAGCGATTCAATGCCAAATAACAAATAAACACTGCTCTGAAAACCATGCGTTATCAGGACGAATGTTACGGGGAAGTGTGAAAATTTCCCCGTTTTAGTTTCAGCCTTGCACTCAATTTGATTGCTAAAAGCCATGTGCCATGGAGCGATGAAATGAAACAGAACTCATTTCAATTCAAAGAAAATATATTACAATTTTTCTCTAGCCACGATGATATCTGGAAAAAACTACAAGAATTTTATTATGGGCAAAGCCCTATTAATGACGCCTTAACACAGCTCAACAAAGAAGATATGTCGATGTTCTTTGAAGCTTTGTCTAAAAATCCAGCACGCTTGATGGAAATGCAATGGAGCTGGTGGCAAGGTCAAATGCAAATCTACCAAAATGTGATGATGCGCAGTGTGGCAAAAGACATCGAACCATTCATTCAACCTGAAAGTGGTGATCGTCGTTTTAACAGCCCATTATGGCAAGAACAACCCAATTTTGACCTGTTATCGCAGTCATATTTGTTGTTTAGCCAACTGGTACAAAATATGGTGGATGTCGTAGAAGGCATTCCAGACAAAGTGCGTTACCGCCTTCACTTTTTTACCCGCCAAATGATTAATGCTTTATCACCAAGCAATTTTCTTTGGACTAACCCTGAAGTGATTCAGCAAACCATTACCGAACAAGGTGAAAACCTTGTCCGTGGCATGCAAATTTTCCATGATGATGTGGTCAATAGCGGAAAATATTTATCTATTCGCATGGTCAATAGTGACTCTTTTAGCTTGGGTAAAGATTTAGCCTACACGCCAGGTGCAGTGGTATTTGAAAATGAAATTTTCCAGTTGTTGCAATATGAAGCAACCACAGAAAATGTATATCAAACTCCGATTCTAATCGTGCCGCCATTTATTAATAAATATTATGTGCTGGATTTACGCGAACAAAACTCGTTGGTGAACTGGTTACGTCAGCAAGGTCATACGGTCTTTTTAATGTCTTGGCGTAACCCAAATGCTGAACAAAAAGAACTCACTTTCGCAGATCTGATTACCGCAGGTGCAGTTGAAGCTTTGCGTGTTATTGAAGAAATTACAGGCGAAAAAGAAGCCAACTGTATCGGCTATTGTATTGGTGGTACTTTACTTGCTGCAACGCAGGCTTATTACCTGGCAAAACGCCTGAAAAGTCATGTGAAATCTGCCACGTATATGGCAACCATTATCGACTTTGAAAACCCAGGCAGCTTAGGCGTATTTATTAATGAACCTGTGATTAGTGGTTTAGAAACCTTAAATAATCAATTGGGTTATTTTGATGGTCGCCAGTTGGCAGTCACGTTCAGTTTGTTACGTGAAAATACCCTGTACTGGAACTACTACATCGAGAACTATTTAAAAGGCAAAGAGCCTTCAGATTTCGATATTTTGTATTGGAACAGCGACGGCACCAATATTCCTGCCAAAATTCATAATTTCTTATTGCGTAATTTGTATTTGAATAATGAATTGATTTCACCAAATGCAGTAAAAGTGAACGGTGTTGGACTCAACCTTTCTCGTGTCAAAACTCCAAGCTTCTTTATTGCTACGCAGGAAGATCATATCGCGCTTTGGGATACCTGCTTCCGTGGTGCAGATTACTTAGGTAGTGAATCTACACTGGTACTTGGTGAATCTGGACACGTGGCAGGCATTGTGAATCCGCCAAGTCGTAATAAATACGGTTGCTATACCAATACTGCCAAGTTTGAAAATACCAAGCAATGGCTTGATGGTGCAGAGTATCATCCTGAATCTTGGTGGCTACGCTGGCAGGCTTGGGTCACACCGTATGCAGGCGAACAAGTCCCTGCCCGCGCCTTAGGTAATGCGCAATATCCAATGATAGAAGCAGCACCAGGTCGCTATGTTTTGGTAAATTTATTTTAATCAGTCATATAACAACAGCAATGCACATGCTATATATCATGTGCATCCACAGAAACGTAAACATAAAATTTAAGGATATAAAATGAAAGATGTTGTCATTGTTGCTGCAAAACGTACTGCAATTGGTAGCTTTTTAGGTAGTCTCGCTTCTTTATCTGCACCACAATTGGGGCAAACAGCAATTCGTGCAGTCTTAGACAGTGCTAAAGTACAGCCTGAACAAGTCGATCAGGTGATTATGGGTAACGTACTCACTACAGGTGTAGGACAAAACCCTGCACGTCAAGCCGCAATTGCTGCAGGTATTCCTGTACAAGTGCCTGCATCAACGCTAAACGTGGTGTGTGGTTCGGGATTACGTGCCGTACATTTGGCTGCACAAGCGATTCAGTGTGATGAAGCAGAAATTGTAGTTGCTGGTGGTCAAGAATCAATGTCACAAAGCGCACACTATATGCAGTTGCGTAACGGTCAAAAAATGGGGAATGCCCAGTTGATCGACAGTATGGTGGCTGATGGTTTAACCGATGCTTATAACCAATATCACATGGGTATTACTGCAGAAAATATTGTAGAAAAGCTTGGTTTAAACCGTGAAGAACAAGACCAATTGGCACTGACTTCACAACAACGCGCGGCTGCAGCACAAGCGGCTGGTAAATTTAAAGATGAAATTGCAGCTGTAAGCATTCCACAGCGTAAAGGCGACCCAATTGTATTTGCTGAAGATGAATACATCAAAGCCAATACCACCCTTGAAAGCTTGAATAAATTGCGCCCTGCGTTCAAAAAAGATGGCAGCGTAACCGCAGGTAATGCTTCTGGTATTAACGATGGTGCAGCAGCAGTGTTAATGATGAGCGCAGACAAAGCTGCAGCATTAGGCCTACAACCTTTAGCACGTATTAAAGCCTATGCAATGTCGGGTATTGAGCCTGAAATTATGGGTCTTGGCCCTGTTGAAGCGGTTAAGAAAACCTTAAATAAAGCAGGCTGGAGCTTAGATCAGGTCGATTTAATTGAAGCCAACGAAGCCTTTGCCGCACAAGCACTAGGTGTTGCCAAAGAATTAGGCTTAGACCTAGATAAAGTAAACGTGAATGGTGGCGCAATTGCCCTCGGTCACCCGATTGGTGCTTCAGGTTGCCGTATCCTCGTGACGTTACTACACGAAATGCAACGCCGTGATGCGAAAAAAGGCATCGCAACGCTTTGCGTAGGCGGTGGCATGGAGGTTGCACTTGCGGTTGAACGCGACTAAGTAACCGAGCCGAAAGTACAGCACGAGTCAAATCTGTAAAATTTGGCAGCTACTCAATGCCAGCAATAAATTTTAGACCTAATGGGAGCTTCGGCTTCCATTATTTTTTAGCTACGCAGAGCTTATAAATAACATTGTTGCCGATCAGTTTTATATGACAAGTACGACTTAATCCACCGAAAGCAAGTGCTGAATATGATCACTAAAGTGATAAAAATGCATGGTATCGGGTTGCTGTTTCAGTTGTTGCCATGCATCTACAAGCGACGTCCAACCTAAATCTTTTAGGCATTGCACAATCATTTCCAATTGCGACAAAGTCTTTTCAGTCGATTGTTTTAACCGAATTTGTCGGTCTAATTGTTCAATTTTTTGCCCCAACTGGAAAAATAAATATATCTGCTGTGGTTCAGCATCTAATAATGCTTCACAGTCTTGTACTACATCACAAATATAACTCGCGTTATCGCACGCATTTTGAATACATTGCTGTAATTCAACATAAGTGGCTTTAGAGAAAACCTGTGCCAAGTTTTGAATTTTTGTCCGTGTTTGCTCAAACTGCATCGCAAATGAGGCAGGCTGTTCTTCGTTTAAAATCAATTCATTTAAAGAAGCTGCATCAAATGCAGGCAAACAAAAGGCATGTGCATAAGTCAAAGCAGCATCATTTTGTTTAAACGGAAATTGCTGACATACATATTGAATACGGGTTAAATAACGGGCTAACCAAAAAATTTCTCGCGCATCGCTGCTAGATAAATTCATGGTTGTTTCATCCTCCGGATTCTAGTCTATTGACAATTCATCACGATAAAGTACCTCAATCGCCTTGCCTAATTAACCTACAGCACTCATCCACTCAGACCGCTTTTATTTACATAAACCTGTATCTACCATACAAAATGCTGACGTGTTTTCACTTAAATATAACTGTTAGGTCTTGCTTTTCTAATTGATCCAAGTATGGTTTGAAGTCATGGCTTTTGATTCGTTTCTATTATTTGATTAACTTTGCCTGTCCAAATTTTGTGATATTTACTGCAAAATCTGCAGTGATATGCTGCCCTTTTCAGTAAAAAACTTGCTAATCATTCCGAGTTTTCTTATTGTGTGGAAGAACAAGTTTTCATCCGTATGAATTGACCTAGTAAATATTGAATATGTCTATACAAGAAAAAGAAACATCGAATAGTTTATATCGCCAATGGCAAATTTTATCGTGCCTTTCTACAGGTAAATGGATGGGCACACGCGAATTACACGATGTCTTGCAACGTGAAGGTATCGACATTAGTTTGCGTACGATTCAACGTGACTTAAATCAAATTTCTCAGCGCTTTCCAATTGAAAGTAATGGTACCGTGCCACAAGGTTGGCGCTGGCGTTCAGATGCACCGATTCAAAGTTTACCGCACATGACCAGCTCTCAAGCGGTAACGTTTATGATGGTCGAGGAACATTTAAAACATCTGCTACCGCCAAGTCTAATTGAAGAAATGAACCCATGGTTTGATTTGGCTCGACGCAGTCTATCGACCCAAAACAATGTCCGTCAATGGATTAACCGTGTGCGGATTGTGCCTGCAACACAACCTTTAATTCCACCAGTCGTAGACCGCAATGCACAACAGGCGATTTATGAAGGCTTACTCCAAGACAAACAACTGGAATGTATTTATCAATCACGCAGCAGCTCAGGCGAAGAAAAAACTTATGTGCTGAATCCTTTGGCTTTAGTTCAAAAAGGTGCGGTGATTTATTTAATTTGTACCCGATTTGATAAAACCGACATTCAAACCTTTGCTCTGCATCGTTTTAAAGCAGCCAAAGTTTTAGATTCACGCGCCTTGCATCCTGTTAATTTTGATATTGATGCTTATATTGAATCTGGCGAATTAGGTTTTAGAGTCGATTTCAGCAAAGCCACAGAAAATATTCAGCTCAAACTCACCATGCAAAAAGCTGATGCCATTTACTTCGATGAAAGCCAATTAAGCAAAGATCAAACTATGGAAACGCTGGAAAATGGTGATGTGTTGGTGACAGCCACTGTACCTTTTACCTCACAATTGGTCTGGTGGTTGCGTAGTTTTGGCAAAAAGCTGATTCAGATTGAACCTGTAGACGTTGCCAATGTGGTGAATCAAACTCAGGAATAAAAAAGCCCCAAAGATATTGGGGCAATCGCATTATCGTTCTTGTTCAAATCTAATTATTGTGATTGAAGTTAAAGTTAACATTGACTCGGCATCATACAACGTAGGCATGCTAGCTCGGCTGTATTATAACGAATGGTTTTTAAAGTCATATTTTGCTCCTATCTGTGTTGATAAGTGTCACTTTAAATGCTCCTGATCTAGCTGTGAAATCATAAGATATGCAGTCGAAATCAGATTTATTCTTATACGCAACTTCTTCTTTGCTTAGCATCTGATTTACTTTGGCGCATAAAAAAGCCCGCAATTTAAATTGTGGGCTTCTTCATCAATCCATCAAACCTTAAGCAGATTTACGTGACTGTGCATTTTTACGAATGGTGATCATCACCAATTGAACTGCGGCAGGTGTCACACCTGGAATACGACTGGCTTGTGCCAAAGTTTCAGGCAAAACATGCTTCAATTTTAGCGTGATTTCACGCGATAAACCTGACACTGCATCATAATCAAAATCGGCAGGGATTTTAGTTTCTTCCAAGCGTTTTAACTGTGCGACATCTTCATGCTGACGGTTAATATAACCAGCATATTTCACTGCAATTTCAATTTGATCGCCCACTTGTGCAGAAACTTCTGAGCCTGTTAATTCTGCAATTTGCGCAAAACTGATATTTGGACGTTTTAACAGATCAATCGCAGAACATTCTTTAGATAAATCTGCACCTGTCATTTCAACAAATTTTTTGCCCATTGGGTTGTTTGGTGCAGCCCACAAATGCTGTAAACGCCCTGTTTCACGTTCTACTGCTTCCATTTTTTCACAGTAAGCCGCCCAACGAGTGTCATCCACCAAACCAAGCTCACGACCAATTGGCGTCAAACGCTGATCGGCATTATCTTCACGCAACATCAAACGGTATTCCGCACGTGAGGTAAACATGCGGTACGGTTCTTTAGTACCTAGCGTGATCAAATCATCAACCAATACACCAATATAAGCTTCGTCACGTTTTGGTGTCCATTGTTCCTGATCCCAAGCGCGACGTGCCGCATTCAAACCAGCTAACACACCTTGCGCACCCGCTTCTTCATAGCCAGTCGTACCATTAATTTGACCTGCAAAATACAAGTTATTAATGGCTTTGGTTTCCAAAGTGAATTTCAAGGCTTGTGGATTGAAGTAATCATATTCAATCGCATAACCTGGACGCAAAATATGCGCATTTTCCATACCACGAATTGAACGAACTAACTCGAACTGCACATCAAACGGTAAAGAGGTTGAAATCCCGTTTGGATACAATTCATGTGTATCTAAACCTTCAGGCTCCAAAAATACCTGATGCGAGTCTTTATCAGAAAAACGGTGAATTTTATCTTCAATCGATGGGCAGTAACGTGGGCCAACACCTTCAATCACACCTGTATACATCGGTGAACGATCTAAACCACCACGAATAATTTCGTGAGTACGTTCATTGGTATGGGTGATATAGCAGTTCACTTGTTCAGGGTGCATCGACACATCACCCATGAATGACATGGTTGGTGATGGGAAATCACCTGGCTGCGGAATCATGACCGAAAAATCGACTGAGCGTGCATCAATACGTGGTGGCGTACCTGTTTTTAAACGCCCTACAGGCAAATTTAATTCACGTAAACGTGCCGCCAAAGCAATTGATGGAGGATCGCCTGCACGACCACCGCTCGATTTTTCTAAACCGATGTGAATCACACCACCCAAGAATGTACCTGTGGTCAATACCACGGTTTTCGCATCAAAACGAATCCCCATTTGAGTGACTACACCTTTTACAGTATCGCCTTCTACAATCAGGTCATCGGCTGCTTGTTGGAAAATATCTAAATTGGCTTGGTTTTCTAAAGTGGCACGAATCGCAGCTTTAAAACGAACACGGTCTGCCTGCGCACGTGTTGCACGAACAGCAGCACCTTTACGCGAGTTTAAAATACGGAATTGAATCCCGCTTTTATCGGCAGCCAATGCCATTGCACCGCCTAAGGCATCAATCTCACGTACCAAATGCGACTTACCAATCCCGCCAATTGCAGGGTTACAGCTCATCTGCCCTAAAGTCTCAATGTTATGAGTTAAGAGTAAGGTTTGACGACCCATACGTGCTGCTGCAAGCGCCGCTTCGGTGCCTGCGTGACCGCCACCAATAACAATGACATCGTAAACTTTAGGATAGTGCATAATGGTCAATGAGAGATAAAAAATAAAGACGGAATATTATAGCAAAACTTGTGGCATAAGTTGACAGATTCAGTCGATTTTATTGGCTTAACCGCGCTACAAAATTAATATTTTGTAATCCAAATTTGCATTTTTACTGTACATAAAAACATTTAGACCTAAAAATTAACCAGATCACCGTTGTTTTAATTTGTCTATTTTTTATCCTAATAACACAGATATGAGAAACAAAGGGAAACATCATGAATAAGAAAATTTTGCTGTCCTCTATGCTTTGTGGCTTATTTTTCAGTCCATTTGCAGTGCAGGCAAATGATAAAGTAGAAACCGTCTATAACGCGCAAAAATTCCAGCAAGTCTGTAAAGGTAAAACTCAGGGCGCACCTGTAAGCTTTGCTTATCGTGGGATTATCTGGAATGGTACCTGTGAACCACAATTCTTTAGTTCATCTAAAGCAGTGCAATTACAAGGCAATGAGCCTGAATTATACCGTTCTTGTATGGCAGATGCGCAAAGCACCGTCATTACAGTCAATAGTACTGAGTTAAAAGGCAAATGTGCCTTAGGCTTTACGCCACCACGCCCTGCTGCAATGTGATCAATCACTTAATCTATATTTTCATGAACAGATCGGGTATTCATTCAAACTGAAAGCATGAAAATAACACCAAAGCAGTCATTTATAAGAAGTGACTGCTTTGTTTATTGCACAAGCTCAAAAAACAATTACACTGCAAAGAGAGGGAAAATTATACCCATAAGAAAAAAATAAAGGATGTGCTATGGATTCAGGCTTTTTTACCTTTTTTCTACCACTGACCTTAGCTGTGATGATGATGGGCTTAGGCTTACAACTCACGCCTAAAGACTTTATTCGGGTCAATCAATTTCCTAAAGTCATTTTTTTAACGCTTTTTTCACAATTGGTCATTTTGCCTGTTTTAGCATTTTCAATTTGTTTATTTTTAGAATTGCCACCGCTCTTGGCAATTGGCTTAATGCTGCTTGCTGCCTCACCAGGGGGGCCTACTGCTAACTTATTTAGCTATGTTTATAAAGGTGACGTTGCCCTAAATATTACCCTAACCGCAATGAACTCTGTGATGGCGACCTTTACGCTGCCTTTTATTGTTAATTTGTCTTTTCTGTATTTTATGACCGATCAACAACAAATTGGCATGCCAATTGAAAAAATGGCACAGGTTTTTTTACTGATTATTGTGCCTGTTTGTGTAGGAATGGCGGTGCGTAATGCAATGCCACAAATTGCATTACAGTTGGGCAAACCTATGCGTTTGATGTCCATTTATTTCATTTTCGCTTTATTCTTTTATGCGCTTTTCCGCGAACGCGCCAATGTCTTTGACTATTTCAGTGCGATTGGTATCGCCACAGCGCTTTTTTGCTTTTTAAGTTTACTTATTGGTTATCTTGTGCCGTATTTGGCGGGTGTGCCTGATCAACAAGCACGCTCTTGTTGTTTTGAAATTGGCATTCATAACACTGCTGTTTCTTTAACCGTTGCGCTATCGGTTTTGCAAAGCACTGAAATTGCCATTCCTTCTGCGATTTACACAATTTTTATGTATATGTTCAGCTTTATTTTAGGGAGTATGTTAGCTAGACAATCGGCCAAACTTGCCCATCAACACAAACAGGAGCAGAGTTTAAACCACAATAAAAATACAATTTAAAACGTGAGCAAAATTAACTACATATTAAACAAACAGTTAAATATCAAATAAATTATTGTAGATGTAAAAACAAAGGAGTCTTTATGGATTCAGGATTAATCACAATATTTTTGCCGCTGGCTTTGGCCGTGGTCATGGCTGGACTTGGCTTAGAACTCACTCCTAACGACTTTAAACGGGTGAGCAAACACCCCAAAGCAGTGTTTATTGCTTTATTTTGTCAATTGGTCGTCCTGACAGCAATTGCATTCTTTATTTGTAAACTGCTGAATTTACCACCACTGCTTGCAGTCGGACTCATGCTACTAGCAGCATCTCCAGGTGGGCCAACAGCCAACTTATTTAGCTACATATATAAAGGTGATATTGCCCTAAACATCACCCTCACTGCCGTGAATTCCGTGATTGCAGCATTTACCTTGCCCCTGATTGTCAACTTTGCCATTCAACATTTTATGCAGGATGGGCAACAAGTCGGCTTACAGTTTGCCAAAGTATTACAGGTGTTTTTAATTATTATTATCCCTGTCACTTTGGGGATGTTGGTACGCCATTTTAGCCCGCAAACGGCAGACCGTTTAAACAAACCTGTGCGTATTTTTGCTGTGGTTTTTCTGATAGTGATTATTATTGGCGCGATTGCCAAAGAGCGAAATAACATCATGCTTTATTTGGCAGATGTAGGACTTGCCACTGCCCTGTTCTGTGCCTGCAGTTTATTGATTGGTTATTTTGTCCCGCGTTTCTTTGGTGTGAACAGCCAACAAGCCCGTGCCTGCGCCTTTGAAATTGGCATTCACAACAGTACCCTTGCAATGACCATCGCCCTAACCGTTATGGCAAGCTCAACCATTGCCATGCCTGCTGCGGTTTATTCTATTTTCATGTATATTTTTGCCGCAATTTTAGGCACATTACTAAATAAATTTGTGCCGACTCCTGCATCGGAGCAATCTGCATCCTAAAACAAGTCTCTCAATCATCCCCAATCCAGCAATTTGACTGTTTTGGGGATGATTGAGCGATGATGGTTCAAACAAATTCTTAACTTATATTTTTTAGAGTTATATTTTTGTCACATTATTCGACTATAAGCATAAAGCGAATTTGAAACTTCCAATCGTATAGAGTTTTCCCTTTCGCAATCCTAATAAAAAATAACAGCGCCTGCAGCAGTTCAGTTACAATAGCGCTTACGCATTAAATTTTAGGTTATCTCCGTGAAGTGGTTACAAATACATATTACTGTTGATCAAGCGCAAGTCGATTTTACTGAAACCCTGCTCAGTTCATTGGGCGCAGTCAGCGTAACCTTAGATGATGCGGAAAATCAGGACTTACTTGAGCCACTACCAGGTGAAACACCACTTTGGAACAAAGTCATTGTGACAGGTATTTATGCACAAGACGAAGGTGAAGAAATTGATGTTGCAGCCTTAGAAACCTTTATTCGTGCGCAAATGCCAGATGCCCCTTTACGCAGTGAATTTTTGGAAGATCAGGTTTGGGAACGCTCATGGATGGATTACTACGAGCCAATCCAGATTGCAGAGAAATTCTGGATTGTACCTGAATGGTTAGAACCACCTGAGGCAGATGCAGTCAATATCAAACTTGACCCAGGTTTGGCTTTTGGTACAGGTAACCATGCCAGTACGTTCCTGTGCCTGCAATGGTTAGGTAAAACCAATGTAAAAGATAAAGTCGTGATCGACTACGGTTGTGGTTCAGGTATTTTAGGAGTAGCGGCTTTGTTGCTCGGTGCAAAAAAAGTCTATGCGACTGATATTGACCCGCAAGCAGTTTTAGCGACCAAACAAAATGCTGAACTCAACGGTGTACTTAAAAACTTATATGTTGGACTTCCAGAAGAGTTCAATGAAACCATTGGCAATGAAAAAGCAGACATTTTGGTTGCCAATATTTTGGCAGGCCCATTAATGATGCTTGCGCCAGAGTTTGCAACTTTAATTAAATCTGAGGGCGAGTTCGCACTTGCAGGTGTAATTGAAGAGCAAGTTGCTGAAGTTTCTAGTGTTTATTCTGAATTTTTTGATATAGTACAAGTCGAAAAACGTGAAGAAAACTGGTGTCGAATTTCTGGGAAACGCCATCCCCACTAACTGTAATTTTTGAGTTATGAGTGACAAGCAAACCAAGTGCCCTGAATGCCAAACTGTTTATAAAGTATCCGTTGCGCAGCTGACCGTTGCGCAAGGGATGGTTTGTTGTCCTAAATGCGACAATACCTTTAATGCTCTTTCGCATTTGGTATTTGCCTTTCCTCAAAATAAAAACTCAGTCACATCACAATTACATCACATTCAAAACCGCAGTTTTATGCAGGCAACTGCTGAACTTGCGCAACCGCAACATATTTTAGATATTTTTCAGCGTAAAGTTGAACATTCCAATATTGATCTGAAAACCTATCTGAATAACCTCAATTATTTCAGTACTGAACCGATTGGCAACATTCCTGCCATGAAGTTGTCTGCGCCTGATCTTGAAAGTGAAAAAAAGCATGGCAATGGTTACTACTTACTTTGGGGAATTATTAATCTTTTATTGATTGGCTTGTTGATCTTCCAAATTTTGTGGTTTAACCCAAAGTTTTTAAACAGCAGCCCTGCACTGAATTCTGTGTTTACCCAAGTCTGTCAATTTTTTAACTGTAGCAGTTTAGAAGAACGCTATAGCTTAATTTCAGCAAATCGCGTGAAGGTTAAACGTGTAGATCGTATGAATACACAATTTACGGGTGAGCTGATCAATTACTATGATAAAAGCTTGGCTTTGCCTAATATCAAAGTCACTTTAAAAGAAAAACAACAAACATTATCGACTTACATCTATTCCCCACAGGAGTATTTGGTCGAAAGTCTTTCGAGTATTCAACGTATTCCTAAAAACAGTCCATTTAAGTTTGACATTTTAGTTCCAATATCACGAAACGACTTCGATGCCTATACTTTAGAAATTATCAAGCCTTAATTCACAAAAAAATAGTGAAAAAATAGCGAAAAAAATTAAAAAAATTGCAGTTTTCTTGCTCACTTTTTCTCATACAATGGTATCATACGCGCCACGAAAGCTTTGTGCTGCAAACTCCTCGCAAGATTCACAACAAATATAGATCTGTCTAATGCGCTTTATTTTTATATATCGCGTACAGAGTAGATTTTTTGTTTTGATTTTGGTCTGTAACAATTATTAATGTATTGTTACGCTTAAATTTCGACCAATGCCTAGAGTTGTGGCAAGCTAAATGTTCCAGTTTTAGAACTTCCCGTTTTAGGATCTAAAACGGAGTTCATTTAATTTATAGACCACATTGATATATCACTTTATCCCAGTGATATCTGATTTTCGGATTAATTCGCATGAATAGCAAATCTCCTATTTTTACTGCACAATCTGATGTTGCTTTACGTATTCACGTAGATCGCGCAGTTCGCCATTATTTTGCACAACTACAAGGTGAACAACCTTCACAAGTGTATGACATGGTGTTAGCAGAAATGGAGAAACCTCTTTTATCTGTTGTTCTTGAATACACTCGCGGTAACCAAACACGCGCTGCTGAAATTCTTGGACTAAACCGTGGTACTTTACGTAAAAAGTTAAAAGCTCACGGTTTAATGAGTGAATAAGTGATAAAATGCTTGCGACCTCCGCAGGCATTTTTTTTACCTGCATTTTGCTAGTTTGTTTTAATCTGTAATTGAAAACTGTGACGAAGATCATGACTATTAAACGCGCTTTAATCTCTGTTTCTGACAAAACAGGTATTGTTGAATTTGCACAAGACCTTGCTGCTCTTGGGGTAGAAATTTTATCTACTGGCGGTACTTATAAGTTGCTTAAAGACAACAATATTGCTGTCGTAGAAGTATCAGAGCATACTGGTTTCCCTGAAATGATGGATGGTCGTGTAAAAACGTTACACCCAAAAATTCATGGCGGTATCTTGGCTCGTCGTGGTCTAGACGAAGCAGTCATGGCAGAACACAATATTGATGCCATCGACTTGGTTGTTGTTAACCTTTATCCATTTGCTGCGACTGTTGCAAAACCAAATTGTTCACTTGCAGATGCGATTGAGAACATCGACATTGGTGGCCCTACTATGGTTCGCGCTGCAGCGAAAAACCATGCTTCTGTAGGTATTGTAGTAAATGCTTCTGACTATGCGACTGTTATTGCAGAAATGAAAAGCAACGGTGCATTGTCTTACGAAACTCGTTTTGATTTGGCAGTGAAAGCATTTGAACACACTGCACAATATGACGGCATGATCGCCTCTTACTTAGGTGCACGTGTAGGTAAAGAAGAAGGTACTGCTGACCAATTTTCACGTACATTCAATACACAATTGAACAAAGCGCAAGATTTACGTTACGGCGAAAACCCGCATCAATCTGCAGCGTTCTATGTAGACCCTGCTGCAACTGAAGCTTCTGTTTCTACAGCGAAACAGCTTCAAGGTAAAGAATTATCTTATAACAACATTGCAGATACTGATGCCGCACTTGAATGTGTGAAATCATTTGCAAAACCTGCTTGTGTGATCGTAAAACACGCGAACCCATGTGGTGTTGCTGTATCTTTAGACGGTATTCAAGCGGCTTATGACCTTGCTTATGCAACTGACCCTGAATCTGCATTTGGTGGCATCATTGCGTTTAACCGTGAGTTAGACGTTGCCACTGCACAAGCGATTGTAGACCGTCAATTCGTTGAAGTAATCATTGCGCCTAGCATTGCAGATGGCGTACTTGAAGTGACTGGCGCGAAGAAAAACGTACGTGTATTGGTATGTGGTGAGCTTCCTGCGATTGATGCACGCGCTCCACAAATGGATTACAAACGTGTCAACGGCGGTTTATTGGTTCAAGACCAAGACTTGGGCATGATCACGAAAGATGACTTAAAAGTTGTGACCAAACGTGCACCAACTGAACAAGAAATTGACGATATGATCTTTGCTTGGAAAGTTGCGAAATACGTAAAATCGAACGCAATTGTTTATGCGAAAAACCGTCAGACCATTGGTGTTGGCGCAGGTCAAATGAGCCGTGTAAACTCTGCTCGTATTGCTGCCATTAAAGCAGAACATGCAGGTTTAGTGGTTGAAGGTGCAGTAATGGCATCTGACGCATTCTTCCCATTCCGTGATGGTATTGATAACGCAGCTAAAGCTGGTATCAAATGCATTATTCAACCGGGTGGTTCTATGCGTGATGAAGAAACGATTGCAGCAGCAGATGAAGCTGGTATTGCAATGGTCTTCACTGGCATGCGTCATTTCCGTCACTAATTAAACTCATTAATTAGAAGTCGTATTTAATAATCCTCCGAAATCCCCCTTTTTTATAAAAGGGGGACTTTTCACGTAAGGGAACTGTGTTTTTATGCACAATCTCCTTCCTTTTCAAGGGTGAAAAGCATAGCTTCGCTAGGGGGATTTTATTCTTTGAGGGATTTTTAGATGAATATTTTAGTTTTAGGTAGCGGCGGTCGTGAACATGCGTTGGCATGGAAAATCGCACAAGATGACAAAGTCGCTAAAGTCTTCGTTGCACCGGGTAATGCAGGTACGGCAACAGAAAACAAATGCGAGAATGTAGCGTTAGATATTCAAAATAACCCTGCAATCATCGACTTTGCCAAAAATAATGCTGTTGATTTAATCATTGTTGGCCCTGAAGCACCACTGGTCAATGGTGTAGTAGATGCCTGCCGTGAAGCGGGTTTAAAAATTTGGGGCCCAACCCAGTTTGCTGCACAGCTTGAAGGTTCTAAAGCCTTTGCCAAGCACTTTTTAAAACGTCACAACATTCCAACTGCATTCTATGACGTATTCACCGAAGTTGATGCGGCAAAAGCATTTGTTGAAAAAAATGGTGCTCCAATCGTGATCAAGGCGGACGGTCTTGCTGCAGGTAAAGGCGTGATCGTGGCGATGACCAATCAAGAAGCATTTGATGCAATTGATGACATGCTAGCAGGCAACAAATTTGGTGATGCGGGTTCGCGTGTAGTTATTGAAGAATTCCTTGCCGGTGAAGAAGCTTCTTTCATTTGTATGATTGATGGCGACAACATCCTTCCTATGGCAACTTCACAAGACCACAAGCGTATTTTTGAAGGCGACCAAGGTCCAAACACTGGCGGTATGGGTGCTTACTCTCCTGCCCCTGTCGTGACTGCAGACGTATTTGAAAAAACGATGAATGAAGTGATGCGTCCTACCGTTGAAGGTATGAAAAAAGACGGTCATGTTTATACAGGTTTCTTATACGCTGGCTTAATGATTGACGACAAAGGTCAACCAAAAGTGATCGAGTTTAACTGCCGTTTTGGTGACCCTGAAACGCAGCCAATTATGATGCGCTTAAAGTCATCTTTGGTAGATTTGGTTGAAGCAGGTATTGCTGGCAACTTACCTGCCGAAGCAGACTGGGATGAACGCAAAACTGTCGGGATTGTATTGGCGACTGCGGGTTACCCTGAAACTTCAGGCAAAGGTGATGTGATTTCTGGTTTAGAAACACAAATGGCAGATGCGAAAGTATTCCACGCAGGTACAGCAAGCAATGCCGATGGTGAGATTGTGACCAATGGTGGTCGTGTACTGTGTGTAACTGCGCTCGGTAATACCATTGGCGAAGCGCAAGCTAAAGCCCTTGAACTGTGCGAAAAAGTTACCTTTGATGGTGTGCAATATCGTAAAGATATTGGCTATCGTGCCATTGCTCGTGAAAATGCTTAAAATTTTTAGTTTAGCCTAAAAATTTAAGTCCATAAAAAAGCTCGTCACTGTACGAGCTTTTTGTTTATCAGGTTGTAACCCATGTACATTGTGATGATCTACGTTTATAAAATACTTTAGATCAATAAACATGCAAAAAATAAAAAGCTTCAAAGAATTTTTAATTTCAATATTCGTTGAGTTTACATTGCAAATACTTTTTATTTTTGCAGGATTAATATATTTGGCTTATGTTTTTATAGGGATAGGTTCATTGTTACTCTGTTTGCCTTATATATGGGCGATATATTATCGTTGGAAAAATCATTCATAACTTCTTTTATGTATTTACAGCCATGTTCTGATTCTTGTAACTAAGCCGATTTCATACCGACAATTTCATATCTCGTTTTTTACTATCGATTGCAGAATAAATTTTAAAGCACCTAAATATTTAAACACTTGTTCAAATCCTTAATCTTTACAGAATATATTTATTTATAAGAACTTATTTTGACTTATTCGCTTTCTGTTGTAAAAACAGTGATATGCATAACATACACAGCACTATATAGAATTATTTTTTATTGTTATGATGGTGCATCTTTTGAAAAAGTGAATTGCCCATCCATCTCAAAATTATTGATTGAGCTGTGGGCTGACTTTTTCAGTACTCAAACAATACCTACAACATATTTGAGAAACATACAAAATCATCATCATGCGATTCCATCCATCGTGCTGATTTGATTCTTCTCAATCATTGGCAACTTTAGGCACGGCTTAAACTTGCTCGGGATATATTCATGAAAAAGCTCCTTGGTCTTGTACTTGGTCTTTCAGTTGGCTTGGCTGGCTGTGGCAAACAAGAAGCGCCTGCGACTGACGCGGCACAAAAAGATTCTTCTGCTCTACACACTGTCACTATGGCATCGACTGGTTCAGATGCAGATATTTGGCGTTTTATTGCCGACTTACCTGAAACCAAAGCAGCAGGTATTCAACTTGAAGTGAAAAACTTCACCGATTACGTGTCAATGAACACGGCGGTAGCAAATAAAGAAATTGATCTTAACGCATTCCAATCTTATGCCTATATGGTGGCATTTAATGCCAACAATAAAGATCAAATTGCACCAGTAGCGACAACTTACTTAGAGCCAATGGGTATTTACTCAAGCAAAGTGAAAAAGTTGGATGAGTTCAAAACAGGTGCAACCATTGCTATTCCAAATGATGGTGCCAATGAATCACGTGCGTTGTTATTACTTCAATCGGCTGGTTTGGTTAAACTGAAAGATGGTTTTGACAATGTTCAAGGCACGCCTGCAGACATCGTAGAAAATGCGAAGCAAATTCAAATCAAACCGATTCAAATGGCAACGGCTGTACGTGTAAAAGATGAAGTCGATGCAATTGTTTTGGGCAACACTCTTGCAATGGAAGGTGGTTTGAACGTACTTAAAGATTCAATTTATTACGAGCCAATTGACCAGAGCACAAAAATGAATGTCAACATTCTCGCGACTGCTGCAGATCGTCAAAATGACCCAATCTTGCAAAAAGTAGCTGCGTTGTATCATACCGAAGCGGTGAAGCAATATATTGATCAGCACTTTGGCGGAACAAAAGTTGCGGTAAATAAACCTGTCAGCTATTTCACTGAAGCAGCAAAATAGTAATATAATGCGTTAAACAAAACAGGCAAAGCGAACTTTGCCTGTTTTTTCATTTATGGACATTTCTTGACGATATGATTGAATTTAAAAACATTTCAAAGCACTATCAGCTCAAAGGTCAAACACTGCGTGCGTTGGATCAAATTAACCTACAAATTCCAACAGGCAGTATTTTTGGCATTATTGGCTATAGTGGTGCAGGTAAAAGTACGTTAATCCGCTTGATCAATTTGTTGGAGCGTCCAAATGCTGGGCAAGTCATCATTCATCAAAAAGATTTTACTGCACTCAATGCCCGCGAATTACGTCAAGAACGTGCCCATATTGGAATGATTTTTCAGCACTTCAATTTATTGCAGACCAAAACTGTGGCTGCCAATATTGAAATGCCGATGAAACTGTTAGGCTGGAACAAAGCCGAACGCGAAAAGCGTTTAAATGAATTACTTGAGTTTATTGATTTAAAACATAAAAAAGACGCCTACCCTGATGAACTTTCAGGCGGACAAAAACAACGTGTCGGTATTGCGCGTGCGCTAGCCAATCATCCTAAAATTTTACTCTGCGATGAAGCAACTTCAGCACTTGATCCACAAACCACCAAATCTGTGCTGGAATTACTGAAAAAAATTAACCGCGAACAAGGCATTACCATTGTAATGGTCACACATGAAATGGATGTGATTGAATCGGTTTGTGATTATGTGGCGGTGATGGAACAAGGCAAAGTCATTGAAACAGGTTCAACCCTAGAAATATTTAGTCAACCGCAACATCCGACCACCAAAAGCTTTATTCAAACCGTGTTGCAGCAGCAATTGCCTATCAATATTTTGAATAATCTGGAAAATCAAAATCAGCACAGCATTTATTGTCTGAAGTTTTTAGGTAAATCAGCTCAGGAAACCGTAATTCAAGCCGTCATTAAACAGTTTGATATCAGCCTGAATATTTTATTTGCCAATATGACCGAAATTGATGGCGCTGTGATTGGGCAAATGTTTATACAATTGCTCGGTGATGCAAGCGTCATTCAACAAGCACTTGAATTTCTGCAAGCCAATGGTGTTGAAGTTGAACAGTCAGGAGTACAAGCATGAGAGATTTAATTGTACAGTGGCTGACCTCAGTAACTGCGCCTTTCTGGAAAAGCTCTTTATCTATTGACCAGTTTGTTACAGCCTTACAAGAAACCTTTCACATGGTGTTCTTTGCCATGTTGTTTGGTTGTATCTGGGGCTTTATTCAGGGCATTACCCTTGTAGTGACTCGTCCGACAGGTATTTTGCCAAACCGTGTGATTTATCACGGGCTTAACCCGATTGTAAACGCACTGCGCTCCCTACCCTTTATTATTTTATTGATTGCGGTGATTCCGCTGACTAAATTGTTAGTGGGTACATCCATCGGAACTTGGGCAGCCATTGTTCCACTGACCATTTATGTCGGCCCGTATATTGGTCGTTTGGTAGAAACTTCACTGCTTGAAGTCAATGAAGGGATTGTCGAATCTGCACAGGCAATGGGTGCTACACCCTTACAGATTATCTTCAAATTTATTTTACCTGAAGCACGTAGCTCACTCATTTTGAACCTAACCACAGCCACCATTAGCTTAATTGGCGCAACTGCTATGGCAGGCGCAGTCGGTGCAGGCGGCATTGGTGACCTTGCTATTTCTTATGGTTATCAACGCTTTGATAGTAGTGTCGTGATGCTAACCGTGGTGGTCTTATTAATTTTAGTGCAATTGGTGCAAAGTTTAGGCGATTGGTTATCTAAACTCAGATAAATCTTTCATCTACACATCAGAAATAGATTCACCATTTAACTCCTTGCTACTCGTATGAGTGTGTAAGGGGTTAAAACCACACTCCTTCTCCATGCATACGTGATTCACGCCATATCAACATCCAAAAAACTGAAATTTTGATATACGGTCAAGATCATCGAAAACCGTAGGAAAAACTTTGCAGCATGTTTTGTCTTGAGCAGAGCATGCTAAACTAACCCGTGATTTTTTAAGGGACTGATTCATGCGCTTTGTTCATTTAGGTATACATACAGAATTTTCGATTACCGAGTCGATTGTACGCGTACCTGACTTGATTAAAGCTGCAGTCAATGAAGAAATGCCTGCTTTGGCATTGACCGATCTCTCTAACCTGCACGCTGCCGTAAAGTTTTATGGCAAATGTTTGGGGCAAGGCATCAAACCGATTTTAGGTTCAGTGCTGCGTTTAAATGATGCCGATCATCGTGTGACGCTATTGTCGGTGAACAATCACGGCTGGCGCAATCTGACCGAACTGGTGTCGCGTGGCTATATTGAAGGTCAGCAACTCAATATCCCTTGCGTCAATAAAGCATGGATTTTAGAACAAGCCGATGATCTGATTCTGTTACTCGGCATTCAAAGTGATGTCGGCAAAATGCTGATCACGTCCAATCCACAAAAAGCCGAACCGTTGCTAGAAGAATGGATAGAAAAATTTGGTAATCGGGTCTATTTGGCGCTGACCCGTACAGATCGTCCCGATGAAGATGCTTTTATTGCCGAAGCGGTTAAATTAGCTAAAAAATATAATATTGGCGTGGTGGCACATAATGATGTGCACTTTGTCCGCCGTGAAGATTATGAAGCGCACGAAGCGCGAGTTTGTATTGCCGATGGTTATGTTTTAGGGGATAACCGTCGTCCTAAAACGTATAGTCCTGAGCAATATTTTAAAACTACTGCAGAAATGACGGAATTATTTTCCGACATTCCAAGTGCTATTGAAAACAGCTATCACATTGCCAAACGCTGTAACGTCACGCTGCAATTGGGTAAATATTTCCTTCCAGATTATCCAATTCCAGACGGACACACCATTGATACCTACTTCGCGCACCTATCCAAACAAGGTTTAGAAGAACGTCTAAATGTGCTCTATCCTGTCACACAGCGCGATGAAGACTGGGCAGAAATTCGCAAACCTTATGATGAACGAATTGAATACGAAATTAATATTATTAACTCGATGGGCTTCCCGGGTTACTTCCTCATCGTCATGGACTTTATTCAATGGTCTAAAAATAATGGCGTACCTGTTGGGCCGGGTCGTGGTTCAGGCGCAGGCTCATTGGTCGCTTATAGCTTAAAAATTACCGACTTAGACCCATTGCGTTATGAACTACTCTTTGAACGTTTCTTAAACCCAGAACGTGTATCCATGCCCGACTTTGACGTCGATTTCTGTATTGCAGGACGCGATAAAGTCATTGATTATGTGGCACGCACCTATGGACGTGATGCGGTATCACAAATTGCCACTTTCGGTACTATGGCCGCCAAAGGTGCGATTCGAGATGTCGCACGGGTTTTGGGCAAGTCTTATGGTTTGGCAGACCGTATTTCTAAACTGATTCCAACTAAACCTTTAGGGCTTAGTTTGGAAGAATCAATTGAAGCCGAACCACAGCTGAAAGATGTGGTGACCAATCCATCTAACCCAGACTATGACGATGCTTCAGAAATTTGGGAAATGGCTTTAAAACTTGAAGGCATTACCCGCAACACAGGCAAACACGCAGGTGGTGTGGTCATTGCACCAACCAAAATCACCGACTTTTCTGCGGTTATGTGCGATGCTGATGGAACCGCCCGTGTTGCACAATACGATAAAGACGATGTTGAATCGGCAGGTTTGGTCAAATTTGACTTCTTGGGTTTACGTAACCTGACAGTTATTGAAGATGCTGTACAAAATATCAATAAACGCATCCAAGCCGATACACCGCTAGATATTGCCCATATTCCACTGGACGATAAAGATGCCTATTTAGTCTTTGCCAATGCCAACACCACAGCGGTATTCCAGTTTGAATCCGTGGGCATGAAAAAGATGCTGAAAGAAGCACGTCCAAGCAAATTTGAAGAAATTATTGCTTTCGTGTCCTTGTATCGTCCCGGCCCGATGGATCTGATTCCTGACTTTATTCACCGTATGCACGGTGGCGAGTTTGAATATCTGCATCCATTGCTAGAAGGTGTGCTTGAGCCAACCTACGGCATTATGGTTTATCAGGAACAGGTAATGCAGGCGGCACAGTATTGTGCAGGCTATACCCTCGGTGGTGCGGACTTACTACGTCGTGCTATGGGTAAGAAAAAACCTGAAGAAATGGTGAAACAGCGCCAAATCTTTATTGAAGGTGCTGCGAAAAAAGACATTGATGCCGCCACAGCCAACCATATTTTCGACTATATGGAAAAGTTCGCAGGCTACGGTTTTAACAAATCCCACGCGGCTGCTTATGCCCTCGTTGCCTATCAGACGGCATGGCTGAAAGCACATTACCCTGCCGAATTCTTGGCTGCGGTCATGTCGTCGGAAATGCAAAACACCGATAACGTGGTGTTCCTGATTGATGACTGTCGCCACAATGGTCTGGAAGTTTTACCACCTTCGGTAAATATGTCTTTGTATCATTTCCACGCCAGCGATGAACGCACCATTGTCTACGGACTTGGCGCAATTAAAGGCGTGGGCGAACAAGCCATGCAATCGGTGATTGATTCTCGCCAAAAAGAAGGCCCATACCGCGATTTATTTGACTTCTGTCATCGTATTGATTTGAAAAAAATCAACAAACGAACCCTTGAAGCCTTAATTCGTGCGGGTGCATTAGACTGCTTAGGCATCGAACGCTCTAGTTTAATGGCTCAATTACCAGAAGCGGTACAAGCGGCGGAACAAGCGCGTTCCAACCGTGAAACAGGCATCATGGATTTGTTTGGCGAAGTTGAAGAAGTGCAACGTAAGCCTGCCAAACCTGTAAAACCATGGTCAGATGAAGTCCGACTTAAAGGTGAAAAAGACACACTTGGACTTTACCTCACTGGTCACCCGATTGATGTCTATCGCAATGAATTAAAAGCCTTTATTCCAAGTAAAATTAATGAACTGACGCCAACCCGTCGTGGCGTGACCACCGTCTTTGCAGGCTTGGTGGTGGATGTCGCCAACTTCCCAAATCGGATGGTGGTCACTTTAGATGATGGTACGGCACGTATTGAAGTATCTGCCAACCATGAGCGCTTCCAACGCTTTAAAGATATTGTACAAACTGAAAAAGTGGTGGTGATTGAAGGCGAAATTTACGAACGTGAAGGTTTTGACCGCCCAATGGGACGCTTAACCAAAGCGTTTAGCTTGAATGAAATTCGTCAAAAACGCGCCAATAGTATTCAAATTCACTTGCATGCAGAACATTTAAGCAAGACCTTGAGTCAAGACTTACAAAATATGTTGCTGCCTTATTGTAATGTGGATTTATGCACGCATATTCCTGTTTTATTGCACCTTGACTATGCTTATGCCACTGCAGAATTACATTTGGGCATTCAGTGGAAAATCGCACCCTTAGATGAAGCCTTGGTCAAATTGCGTGACTATTTTGGTAAAGAAAGCCTGCATATCGAATATCAAGTGAAATCCAAAGCCGCGAAAGCTGTCGATGTGGCGAAACCTGCATCGATTGCTCCACCACCTGCTGATATGAGCATGGATGATGCTATGGATTTATACCATACCGAAGTTGATCAATATTCTTAATTAAAAATTTAACCCATCTGGATTTGTTATGAGTCAAACCGACAATGCAGCTGTTGCCGCACACCTCTCCCACGTGCGTATTGTCATGGTGAATACCACCCTGCCTGCCAACATCGGTAGCGCCTTACGCGCCATGAAAACCATGGGGCTATGTAAATTGGTTTTGGTTGATCCAAAAACCTATCCGCATCCAGATATTGATGCTTTGGCGGCAGGTGCAACCGATTTAATTGAACAGATTGAAGTGGTTGAACAGCTCGAAGATGCAATTGCCGACTGCCATTTGGTCTTTGGCACCAGTGCACGTAGTCGTACTATTCCTTGGCCACTCTTAGATGCACGCCCTGCGGCAGAAAAGTCGTTAAATGCTGTGGCACAGCATGGGCAAAATGTTGCCATTATTTTTGGACGTGAAGATCGTGGTTTAACCAATGAAGAGCTGGCTTTGGCGAATTATCACGTGACGATTCCTGTCAATGAAGAATATGGTGTGCTCAATGTTGCTCAAGCCATTCAAGTGATTTGCTATGAAATGCGTATGGCTGCCATCGATATTGTCGGAAAAATTGCCGATCCTGCAGCGACGATGCAAGTGACAGATTCTGAAGCGATGCAATGGGATGAACCTTTGGTCAACCATGAACAAATGCAACAGTTCTATCCACATTTAGAAAAAATGCTGGCAGAAATTGAATTTATGGATCCAAAAAATCCACGATTATTGCCTTTGCGCTTGCGTCGGCTTTTCGGACGTATACAATTAGATCGTATGGAATACCATTTACTTCGCGGTATTTTTAGCCGCGTACAAGCAATGAATAACGGTTCATGGAAAAAATCTACATCAACACAGGACGAGGATCAAACTAATGCTTAAACAGCTCAAAGAAGACATTCAAGCTGTCTTCGCGCGCGATCCTGCTGCTCGAAATACACTTGAAGTCTTAACCACTTATCCAGGAATTCACGCTTTAATTATGCATCGTGTGGCGCATGAATTATGGAACAAAGACTGCAAGGGGTCGGCACGTCTACTCTCGTCATTTAGCCGTTTTGCTACAGGAATTGAAATTCATCCCGGTGCAAAAATTGGTCGTCGCTTTTTTATTGACCATGGCATGGGCGTGGTGATTGGTGAAACTGCTGAAATTGGTGATGATGTCACCTTATATCATGGCGTGACTTTAGGCGGCACAACGTGGAATAAAGGCAAACGTCATCCAACTTTGGAAGATGGCGTAGTAGTCGGTGCAGGCGCGAAAATTCTAGGCCCATTCACCGTACATAAAAATGCCAAAGTTGGCTCTAATGCGGTTGTGACCAAAGAAGTACCTGAAGGCGCAACTGCTGTGGGTAACCCTGCGCGCTTTATTATGAAAAATAAACCTGCCGATGATCAGGAAGCACGTCGTCGTGATTATGCTGCCAGTATTGGTTTCCAACCTTATGCAGCAACGCAGGACCAATCTGACCCAGTATTGGACGGCATGCGAGTATTACTAGATCGCTTGGAACAAAATGAAAAACGTATGAATTTATTATGTCAGCGTCTCTCTTTACTTGACCCAAGCTTTAAAAACCCACAGCAAAATGAACAACCTTATAGTGCAGAAGAATTAAAAATAATTGAAGATGTTAGACGTGAGTGTGAAGCACAAAGTAAATAGGGCTGTTTATTTGATCAATCCTACATACTTAAAAAAACTTCGTATCACTGTGTAACTAAGCCCCCTCAATTGTATTGCATGTTCGGAACAGATTTCTTAGACTGACCGACATGCAATATTTTAATCCGACACAATCACCTCTCACTTTTAAAATAAATTGAACGGAAGAACACCATGACCCTTAAGCCTTTGGCACTCAGTATTCTAGCCGCAACGCTCGTTAGCGCCTGTGTTGCACCACCAAAACAAGAAGTAAAACCACCTATCGTATTTACCGAACCTGAATTAAGTGCACCATTCTATGCCTTAAATCCATTTAATTATGATGCCCCACCACCATTTGAAATTAACCTACAAAAAGCAGCAGCACAGCCTGTGACTAAAATGGTGGTTACTAACCCAAATGATCCAAGCAAAAGCATTACCTTAGATCAAAACAAATTGATTGTACCTACGGTCAATAACAATGCCCGTAGCTTGAAGTTTGCAGTTTTGGCAGGTGAAAACGAAATTGACATCACCGAAATTGATGACTTCTTACAATTGGTCGAAGGCAAAGCACGTCACTATCCACCACGTTTTAGCGAACGTCAGGAACGTCGTGGTTTCGAGGCAAAGCTCAAAGAAGTGACTCAACAATTAGACACTTTGGCAGCCAATGAAAATGCCTCTTTTGATATTTTGATGCGTGCATTTAAAGCCAGTGTTATGGCACGTAACCTAGACTTAGGCTCTGTTTACACCACACGCTCACTTAACTATGCGCAGCGTATCTTAAAAATTAATCAGGAAGATGCCGAAGCGAATTTCTGGTTTGGTTTCGGTCTGTCTGAAGGTGGCGGTCATCGTGAAGCCATTCCTTATTTAGACAAAGCCATGAAAGCAGGTGTGCAGGAAGCTTATTTGTCTGCGGCAAACAATTATATTGCCATGGAACAAAAGAAAAATGCAGTACAAACTTTGAAAAACTATAAAATCAAATACCCGCAAGAAGCCGAAGTGGCTGACCGTTTGATTGCTGAAATTGAAAAGCAAGGTCGCTGGAATGTGTGGCAAGTGATCGCACCACGCACTTAATAAAAAATCGATACAAAAATACCTAAAAATAGACCGTTTCGACGGTCTATTTTGCTTTCTACGCAATTGAAAAAGCTTTAAAAAAACGTATGATGGAAAAAAATCTTAAAAATTAAGCCAGACTTTCCATGAATAAAATTGTGATTGCTGCATTGCTCAGTACAACACTGCTGTCTGGTTGTCAGGTGGTCAGTGTTAAAAATCAGGCGTTAAAAGTTAGTATTGCCAATGAACGTGATAGTATTTTATCGCGCAAAAAACTGAGTGAAGCCAGTTTAAATGTCTTGTCGATGACAGGACGTGAAGCCAATATTTGTGCCGAAAAACCTGAAGAATGTGTAAGTGCACTCAAACAAATCCCGCAAATTCAAGATGAACAACTGCTCTCAACCGCCAGTGAATTATATTTAGCGAAAGCGATTGAACTGGAAAATTCATCGTCCTGTAAAATCAGTATTCTGAACAGTAAAAGATCGGAAGAACAACAAAAAATTCATCAGGCCAATTATGAACAATGTTTAGATCAGCAATTGCACATGCTCGATCAAAGTATTCGTTATAGTTACGCCTACATGTTTAAAACCAAACGTGCGCCGCAAGACCGTCTTTTTGATAACAGACAAGTCCAAATTCGGGATTTTTATAATCAGGCGATTGCCAAATTGGTCAGCAGCTATGCGCTGCGCTATAAACACGATGAATTGCAACAACAAATTCGTGTTGGCAACAGCATTTATGACATTGATTTTGAGTACTACCCGCAGCTGAAACAACAAAAAATTCAGCAGTTGATGTCAACCTATAACCTGAACTTTTCGGGTTTGCGCTCGGTCACGCGCCGTGATGGTTTTGGGTCTGAATTTCTGGTGGTATTGCCTGAAAATCCAAACGATGATCTGAGCAAAAGCAAATATATTATTGATCCGCTAAAATATGATTATCCTGCAGGAAAAAATCCAAATATTCACCAAGCTCGCTATTTAGCCGCGACAATCACTGCAGAACCACATAGCGCCAATTCCATTGAAGATATTTTGAATCGGCCGCATTTTAAGCTCAAGGCTTATGATCCGTATAAATATGAATCTGCCCAAATTGCACAAAAGAACTACCCGCTTGCAGCTAACTTTTCTGCACCTTATGGCTTGTGGTTAGCGCAAAATAATTTAGGTAAATCGGCTTATTTATCCTTAATTGATCGTGAAGAACGACTCAGTATGCCGCATTTGTACTTACTTGAGCCGTATAATCCGAATAAAAAAGTCATTGTCCTCATTCATGGTTTGGCCAGTAGCCCCGAAGCGTGGATTCGCTTAACCAACGATATTATGGGCGATCCTGTATTGCGGGAAAACTTTCAAGTCTGGCAAGTGTTTTACTCGACCAATATGCCAATTTTAGAAAGCCGTTTCCAAATTTATGCCTTGCTTCAACAAGGCTTTAAACAGGTCAGTCCTTCTGCTGCAGCCAAAAAAGATGCTGTAGTAATTGGACACAGCATGGGTGGTATTTTGGCACGTTTGTTGGTCAGCGATACTGATTTAACTCAACCTGCCATGCAAATGCTTAAAAACCGACGTCTGGAACGCTTTAAATCTGATCCTTTGTTGCAAGCACGTTTGCGCCTTAAACCCATCACCAATTTTAACCGTGCAATATTCTTGGCTGCACCGCATAAAGGTACAGAGTTTGCAGACCGCTGGTTCACCCTTGCAGCACGTAAAGTCATTCGCTTACCGACTGCATTTTTAAGCGCGTTTGCGGATACCTTGCAGCAACATGAAGTCGATTTAAAAAATCTAACCAAAGAAATTGGGCATGGCGTCATTCAAAATGGACCGAGTGATTTAAGTAAAAATTCCAAATTTACGGAATTAACTGAAGATATTTTGCCTGTCAAAGGATTTAAATATCACAGTATTATTGGCAATAATACCGACAGCACTGAGCATCTGTTAATGAATGACGATGTGGTGCATTACAACAGTGCCCACTTAGATGGCGCTGTTTCAGAAAAAATTATTAAAGGCGGACATTCCATTCAGGAAACGCCAGAAGCTGTATTGGAACTGCGACGTATTCTTAGATTACATTTGCAAGATTTAGGCTTGTATAAACCGTAATCCGTCACGGCAAATAAAAAACCGAAGTCTAAGTGGCTTCGGTTTTTTATCTATCATGCTATTTCTCAGCAGTATTAGATTGGTGCTTGTCCCCAATAAGCTTTGGTCAATAAGGCCTCTAATTCGGCATAGTCATATTCGCGTGGATTACAATATGGACTATCGCAGATAATACGTGCCACTTGGGCAGGTGCTGTTTCGGGTAATCCTAAATCTTTAAGTGCCATTGGAATATTCAATCTTTGGTTAAGCTGATAAATCGCCAAGCCCAACTGTTCCCGATCTGACACATTTAAAGCCGCTGCCAGTTGATTCATTGCAGCAATATCTGCATGTCGGTTGTAATACACTGAATACGCCAACACAATGGCGTGGGTTTGCGCATGTGGCAACTGATAACGTCCACCTAAGCTATGGCAAATTTTATGATGAATTGCCATCCCCACCGAACCCAAACACACACCAGCCAACCATGCACCATATAAAGCGTGTTCACGTGCCTGCATATTATGAGGCGCTTGCACAATTTCAGGTAAAGCCTGTGCCAGTTGAGTAATCGCCTCTAGCGCCATTAAACTTACAATGGGATTTTTATCCTGTGCATATAATGCCTCAACTGCATGTGCCATCGCATTCATGCCCGAACATGCCGAAATTTCAGTGGGTAAGTTGAGTGTCAATTCAGGATCATAAATCACTACTTTAGGCAAAACTTGAGCTGCTTTGCCTGTGGTTTTCAGCTGGTTTTCGGTGATGCCATACACCGCTGTCATTTCACTACCTGCATAAGTGGTCGGAATTGCAATAATCGGCAAATGAGTTTCTAAGGCAATCGCTTTGGCTAAACCAATCGCAGAGCCACCGCCTAATGCCAAACAGCAATCTACTCCTAAACGCTGCACATCTTGAATGGCCTGATCTGCAACCTCTTTTGGCACATGCATCACCGCATGAGGATAGACCGCTACAGCCATGTCTTGGATTTGTGCCAATAAACGCTCGCCTGCGGCTTGTTGCCCTGCAGTAGTAATAATTAAAATACGCTGATAGGCATAAGGACGTAAAATCTCTTGGATTTTTTGCAGATGACCTACGCCAAAGTGAACATCGATTGGCAATGCCTGATAATGGAATGCTTGCATGTTATTGAGCTTAAATATTGTCGTTACATTTTAATAGCATATAACTATGACTAGGCTACTGAACAGCCCAATTCTGCAACGCTGCTTTGCAAATATTCACATAAAGACTCGAGATAAACTATTTTGCTATAAATACAAAAACCCATGATCTCATGGGTTTTTGTATTATTAAAATCAAATGCGATGAATAAATCAGCTATCAATTTTAATGTAAAGAAAACTTGTACTTTTGTGCTTAGTCAATTTCTTTTAGGCACACTGCAGATAAAATTGGCACACCGAAACATGGAAGCAACAATAAAATCCAGTATTCCACGACGGTAGCTTCACCACTGATCATATTGATGAATAATCCACCAATGATTAATACCGCTGCAATTAAACCCAGAAAAATTCCAAAAAATCTTGCAGGCATTTTACGTCCCCTGAACAATCGAACAAAAGTGTTAAATCTAGTATATACCTTATAGTTGAATAAGATATGACTTTTTGATCAATTGATGGCTTAAATTTTATTAGGATTTAAACACCTGATTTAAAATGTTTTTATAGAAAATCACAACGATATTCGATCAGACACATTTCCTAACAATAATAAAATCTTATTAAATATATAATATTATATTAGATAGACTCAAAATAAATGAGTGTGGATGAATGAAAACACCAGATCAACTAATCACTGAAGCCAAAAGTGAAATTACAGAAATTAGCGTGCAAGAATTGCATGAAAAATATTTGCAACATCCCGATATTATTTTGATTGATGTACGAGAACCTGAAGAACATCAGGCTTGTGCAATAGACCGTGCAGTGAATTTTCCACGCGGCATGTTAGAAATGAAAATTGCACAACACCCTGTAGTAAACCACTATTGCGATGTTGAACGTGCCCTTACCAATCTGGCTGAACGAGATATTTACTTACTTTGTGGTACTGGTGCGCGTTCTGCACTTGCCACTCAAGCCTTACAAAGAATGGGTTTCGAGAAAGTCTATTCAATGCAAGGTGGTATGCAAGCTTGGCTGGAAGCAGGTTTTCCGACAGTTTCTTTTACAAGATGATACTAGGGTCTGTTGAATGCTTAAATAACGCTCAATATTAAGGTTAAATATTAATTAAAACTTCGTGTAATACTTCAATATTTATCATTGGCATTTTTGTTATAGTATTACATGAATAAATTGAATAAAAGATTGATACAGTGTTTATGATGTTGGGCAGATTGCTAGGATTATTTGCAATCTTGTTACAAGTCGCTGTGTTCCTACAGCCTTTATTGCCAGAGAAACAACATTTTTCCTCTGTCTGTGAAACTATTGCCCAAGCATTATTTTTAGAACGCACCGCACCCCATTCTTCGTATTCATCTACACACCATGAAACTGCGACTCATGTTGCATTGGAACTTGAAAGTTCACACGAACATGCATCATCTGAAGATGCGGCGCATACAGATCATGAATGTGAATACTGTCTAGTTTATAGTTTTGCACTACCATTATTTGAAAACAAACTCAGACCAATTTTAGTCCGAACGCAAATTCGGATTTTGTCTTTTAAAACATCGTTTACACCAACACTATTTCAAACTGAGCCGCTTTTTATTCTACCACAAGGTCGTGCTCCGCCTCGTTTTGACTCTTGAATTTTCTTATCATTTCTTACAGTGTTGCCATCTTTGCTTCACTCTAAAGTGTAAATTTTGCAGTATCAAATTTATGCAGCTGTAGGACAATACTTATTTTAATAACTCATTGACTTGTTTATTCGACCCTAAGGAGGAGATAACTATGCATCTGCTTCAACACAGTCATAATCATGTGAATCATACTGTAGAGCAAACGGCTTGTTTGGATTTAGCACAACAGATCATTAAAGTTCGGCAAAAAATGAATATTTCACAAACTGAACTTGCGGCAAAATTGTGTATCTCTGCCCGAACTTTAGAAAGTTGGGAACGTGGTGTCCGTCAACCGTCGAGTTCTGCTCAAGCATTGATTCGATTATTTATTAAATCGCCACAATTTGTGTTAGAAAACTTGGCATAAAGCACTTTGTAATTATGAATTAAAGCAATGTAAATCAATAAAGAAGCTCCCAAGGGAGCTTCTTTGGTCAAAAGAGTTGAAGCATCATTTTGATATACATATAGAATGAATACCCTTGCTGTTTCATAGCTATATATTCAAAAATAGAATAAAGATATGAATTTATATTCAAATACAAGAATACAACTTTTCAATATACTGCCGCATATATTGTTTTTACTCGATCTATATTCTCATGAAATATCTATCTTCTTTTATCTCAATTGCTGTTATCGCACCTTTGTTTTCAACATCTGCTTTTGCAACAACAGGATATTTCATGCATGCATATAGTGTGAAATCTCAAGGAAACGCAGGCACAGCTATTGCCAATTTTCAGGACAGTCTGACTATTGCAAGCAACCCAGCGGGTTTGAGCTGGTTAGATAAGCGTGTTGATGCAGGTTTAACTATTTTCTCTCCAAATCGTGAGTCTGAAATTACAGGAAATGGTTATGGAGCAAATGGTCAGTATGATGGCAATAGCCGTAAATACTTTGTAATTCCAGATGTAGGTTATGTTCACCCAGTGAATGAACAAGTCACTGCGGGTATTGCGGTTTATGGCAATGGTGGCATGAATACCAATTATAAAAATAATCCTTATGCAGTTTATGATAATACAGGAAGCGCAGGTATTTCATTAACCCAAGCCTTTATTTCACCTGCTTTATCTTGGAAATATGCAGAAAATCAATCTATAGCCTTGGCTGCAAATATTTTATATCAACGTTTTAGTGCACAAGGTTTTGCTGGTGATGTCTTTGGTGGTGCTTCGTCAAACGGTGCGGCAATTAGCGATCGTGGCAATGACGATTCATACGGCGTAGGTGCACGTATTGGCTGGTCGGCAAAACCAAATGATAAACTGACCCTTGGTGCAAGCTATTCATCTAAAATTAATGCCAGCCGCTTTAAGAAATATGAAGGTTTATTTGCCAAACAAGGTGATTTTGACGTACCTGAAAGCTATGGTGTAGGTTTAAATTATCAACTTACCCCTGCTTTATCAGTCGCGACAGATTACTTACGCATTAATTATTCAGATGTAGATTCTGTTGGCAATAAACTGGATCAATTATTCGCAAACAATAAATTTGGCACAACACAAGGTCCTGGTTTTGGATGGGATGACATCAATGTCTATAAAATTTCAGCGACTTATCAAGCCTCAGAAAAACTGACTTTACGTGCGGGTTATAGCTATAACGATCAGCCTGTTAAAAATGATCAAACCTTCCTAAATATTTTGGCACCAGGTGTGGTACAAGAGCATTTAAGTATTGGTGCAACTTGGCGACTCGATGATCAACAAAATGTAAGTGTGGCTTATACACACGCACTCAAAGAAACAGTGCAAGGTAACAACTCTATCCCCGCTGATTTTGGTGGTGGCGAAGCCAATTTAAGCATGAGCCAAAATATTTTGGGCGTGTCATATAGTTTGAATTTTTAAATTCTACATAGCTTGAGTTTGAATAATAGCTTGCCATGATCTGAAAAGATGATGGCTTTTTTTACTTTGATTGTGATGAAGTTTTTCCAAAGTACGGCTTTTAGCTAGAAATAAGACCATGCAAAGCATAATGTTACAACATGCACTACTTTCTAAATGAATCCATAGAAAACAATCAAATTTCGATGCTTTTTATAACGATGAATTACACGAAAAACTCAGTAAAATTCAGCCAAATGACACAATAATTTTCACTTTTAACTTCGCAAATCATACATTTTCAACAGCTAAGCTCTTTGAGCTATGCGATATCATTTTTGAAACTGTCGGTTTAGATTTTATGGGCGATATTTTTTATGGCTGTGTGCTCACTAACACACCCGATCAATTGAATATTATCCATTTAAAAGCTTAAACCGCTCGATGTTCGACTCGTTAGAGAGCGAGCAACAATGACATGCAGGTTCACTAATTTGACTAAGATGGCGTAAAATAAGCTAGTCACATACTTACACTTAAATTACGCTTCAAATTAAAGGACTTCAACTGCATGAACATGACAGAAATCATGGCTGATCTATCTTCACACACTCCAATGATGCAGCAATACTTACGGGTGAAGATGGAACATCCACATTCTTTAATGTTCTATCGCATGGGCGATTTCTACGAATTATTTTTTGATGATGCACACAAAGCTGCCAAACTTTTAGGCATTACCCTCACCCACCGTGGTAAAACTAGTGGCAAACCTATTCCAATGGCGGGCGTGCCATATCATGCTGCTGAAGGTTATCTCGCTCGCTTGGTCAAAAAAGGCGAAACCGTGGTAATTTGTGAGCAAATTGGCGAGGTGACAGGCAAAGGTCCTGTAGAGCGTGGAGTAGTACGGATTATCACCCCAGGCACGCTCACCGATGATGCCTTGCTCAACAGTCATCAATCTTCCAACTTGGTCTCTTTATGCTTACAGCAAAACCAAATTGGTATCGCATTGCTGGATTTAAGTGCAGGGATTTTTAAAGTTCAGCAAATGGATTATTTGCCTGAACAACTCGCGATTGAACTTTCTCGTTTAATGCCAAGCGAAATTGTGGTCGATGAAGATATTGTCGATCCGAATATTATTGAACAGGTTAAAAAGCAGCTTGACTGCCCTGTGACTAAACGCCCAAATGTCGATTTCAACCTGAACAATGCACAAAAAACGCTTTGTGATCAATTTGCTGTATCGTCACTTTCAGGTTTTGGTATTGATCATTTGCCCTTAGCCAAAGCAGCAGCGGCAGCGTTAATACACTACGCCAAAGAAACCCAAAAAACGGCTTTACCACATATTCGCAGTATTCAATTAGAACAAAGCAGCGATTTTATTGCGCTTGATCCTGTGACCCGACGTAATTTGGAATTGGTTGAACCATTATTTGAACACGGCACTTCTTTATGCCAACTGATTAACGATTGCCAAACTGCCATGGGTAGCCGTTTACTGAGTCGTACCTTGATGCAACCTTTGCGTGACACGGCATTGTTAGATGCAAGACTGGATGCAATTCAAGCCTTAATACAAGGTTACCATGAGTCGCCTGTGCGTTTGGTACTGAAAGAAATTAGTGATATTGAACGTGTGCTGAGTCGTGTCGCACTCGGTAGCGCACGCCCACGTGATTTGGTACAACTACGTCAGGCCTGTGCGCAAATTCCCTATTTGCGTCATGCCTTACAGCCCATTGTTTCTGCACAACAATCCGCACTCATTCAAAACCTGAATGAAGAACTGGGCGATTTTCATGGACTGCATCAACGGCTGATGCAGGCAATTGTAGAAAACCCACCTGTACTATTGCGTGATGGCAATGTCATTGCAGAGGGTTTTGACAGTGAACTCGATGAACTACGCAAAATCCGTGATCATGCGGGGCAATTCCTGATTGATTTAGAAGTCAAAGAGCGCCAAGAAAGCGGTATCCCAACGTTAAAAATTGGCTACAACCGTGTTAGTGGTTACTACATTGAACTCACTCGCGCCCAAGCCGAGCAAGCACCTGAACACTATATCCGTCGTCAAACTTTAAAAAATGCAGAACGCTACATCACCCCAGAGCTAAAAAGTTTTGAAGATAAAGTCCTGTCTAGCGAGTCCCGTGCTTTAGCCCGTGAAAAGATGCTATTTGAAATGCTATTGGATGAATTACGCCAAGACATTGCTCAATTACAAATGATGAGCAGCGCGATTGCACAAATTGATCTATTGGCAAACTTTGCCCATCAAGCACGTTTACGCAATTGGGCACGCCCTGAATATAGCCCTGAAATTGGAATTAAAATTACTGTAGGACGTCATCCTGTTGTTGAGGCCTTGAGTAAAACCGCCTTTACACCGAATGATACTTTACTCGACTACAATCATCGTTTGGCAATTATTACTGGCCCGAATATGGGCGGTAAATCAACGTATATGCGTCAAACCGCACTCATTGCCCTACTTGGCTATTGTGGTAGTTATGTGCCTGCCCAAACAGCCGTATTAGGTCCTATTGATCGCGTGTTTACCCGTATTGGTTCTGCCGATGATTTATCGACAGGTAAATCGACCTTTATGGTCGAAATGACTGAGACTTCACAAATTTTACACCATGCAACCTCACAGTCTTTGGTGCTGATGGATGAAGTTGGTCGCGGAACCAGTACCTACGATGGCTTATCTTTGGCATGGGCATGTGTGTTGGATTTAAGCAAACGCATCAAATGTTTATGCCTATTTGCAACGCATTATTTTGAATTGACCGAATTAAGCAAAGAATCTGGGGTGGATAACTACCACGTAACCGCCAAAGAAATGAATGGCAACCTGATTCTCTTGCACAAAGTTCAACAAGGTCCTGCAAGCCAAAGTCACGGTTTGCAAGTGGCAAAATTGGCAGGCATTCCAGCCAATGTGATTAAAGAAGCGCAAAACCGTTTAAGAATTTTAGAAAAACAGCAGCACAAAAATGTCAATTTAGCCGTTCAAGATGACCTATTTGCACCAGCAACAAGCTCAGCTGAACCAGAAGTGATTGAACGTGTAATAGAGGTAGAAAAACCATCACCTGCTTTAGATTTATTACGCAGTATAGATGTCGATAATTTAACGCCACGACAAGCGCTGGAACAATTGTATGCTTTAAAGGAACAATTGAACGCTTAGCCGCTGTTATTTCTAAAATATTTGAGCTAAACAAAGACTCTCAATTGAGAGTCTTTGTCATTTATAAGTTTTTTTGATGGTTTTATCCCCCTTTTATCAAATTTAGCAGCACTGTCTATATCAAATATCAGTAAAAGCGATTGTTAGTTGTAGTGATTTTTGCCTAAAATAGACTATTCTGAATTAGAACCATATTTTTAGGTAGCTGTCGCCATGACATTTGTTGTCACTGAAAACTGTATTAAATGTAAATATCAAGACTGCGTTGAAGTTTGTCCTGTAGACTGCTTCTACGAGGGTCCGAACTTCCTTGTCATTAATCCAGACGAATGTATCGACTGTGCATTATGTGAACCAGAGTGTCCTGCCAACGCTATTTTCTCTGAAGATGAATTACCAGAAGGTCAGGAAGTGTTTATCGAGCTAAATGCTGAACTTTCACAGACTTGGCCAAACATTACACAAATTGGCGATCAACCTGCTGATCGTGAAGAATGGAATGGCAAACCAGACAAATTACAATACTTAGAAAAGTAAGTTCGTCTTGTTGTGAAAAAGATCAGTCCTGTGCTGATCTTTTTTTATACCTAAAACACACATTTGATTGCAATATTTTCAAATTTTAACCAGCATTTTCGATTAGAATACTGCCACTTTAAATAAATATCTGATTTGCCTAATGAAGAAATTTTTCAAGGCGCTGTTTTCGTTCAGCATTGTTCCCGTTATCTTGGTTGCCTGTAGTTCAACCCCAAACAGAACAACAACGATCACCACGCCCGATGGAAAACGAATTTTCATTCCTCAAGAAAAAATCACCTATGAGCGTCAGGTAGCACCTAAAATTGTGCCTTATTCGTATAATGCATGGGTGGCAGTGAGTGATAATTTACGCCAAGTTCGTGAATATGAACGCTTCTTGGAACACAACGGTGTTGGCAATATTATTCCAAGTTTTGAATTAATGCGTACCGCACGTGACTGGCAACGCTGTGGACGTTCGCAATTTATGATTCCAAGTCGTGAATTGTGGCAAAATCAGGTGCCTACCTTGCGTGTATTTAAATATTTGGTCGCCTCTAAAGTCTTAACTGATTTTGAAGTCACTTCTGTCTATCGAGATTTACCACTGAATCAATGTGCAGGTGGTGCGAACTCATCGCGTCACTTATTTAACTCAGCCATTGATTTTAGAATTGGGCCACAATTCCCGAATGCCGAAGACTATGCCTATATTGAAAGTACCAAATACAGACTGTGTCAGTTCTGGCAGCAATATGGTCAAAGTTTAAACATGGGCTTAGGCTTATACGCTTCAGGACAAATTCATATTGATACACAAGGTTATCGAACTTGGGGGCCAGATTTAAGCCGCCATTCATCTATGTGTAATTTCTAATTCAGTGTTGTTTAGAATTAAATCCTAAAGAGGTCAAATTGACCTCTTTTTTTATTGCGAAATAGATTATCACCTGCTCCATTCCGCGAATAAATTGCACTCTGAGCAGAAAAGTTTACAATGCACACATCGCAACAAAGGTGAGCACGCTATGCAACAAATGTGGACGGATATCGATCACTATATCGAATCACATTTAATTCCCGAAGACCCAATTTTGACGCAAACTTTAGAAAATACCGATGCCAAAGGTTTTCCAGATCACCTTGCAGTTGCGGCAAATCAGGGCATGTTGCTACAAATGCTCATTCAAATGAATCAATGCAAACGTGTGTTGGAATTGGGCACATTCGCAGCTTATAGCACAATGTGGCTAGCACGTGCGCTGCCTGAAGATGGTTATATACTCACGATTGAAGGACGTGATACCCATGCAGCTTTGGGACAGGAAAATATTGACCGCGCTCAATTAAAACAAAAGGTTGAATTAAAAGTTGGTCGTGCTGCAGAAATTCTAAAAGCTCTGCCAGAAGATACTGAAGCTTTTGATTTTATTTTTATTGATGCCGACAAACAAAGCTATCCTGAATATTTGGAACTGAGTCTTAAACTTTCACGCTCAGGTACAATTATCTTTTTAGACAATGTAATTCGTGCAGGGGAAATTTTAAATCCTGACAATCACAAACCAAGCATTGAAGGGATTCGTGACATGTTCAAAGCCATGCAAAATCATTCGCGAATTTTATCGTGCACAGCATTACAAACTGTAGGCAGCAAAGGACATGATGGCTTTGCTTTAGCGATTGTAAAGTAAAGTCCACACAAGGTTAAAAAACAACCTAAAGCAATTTTACATTATATATTATAATGTTACATATACTGTCCATACAGTTATCCACAAATTATGCGGATAACCATGGACAGTCAGCAAGCATTTACATCAGTTCAACTAAACAATCTTTTGAAATGATCTTTTTTGAATCATTTACGATTTTTACTTTGCCACCAACAAAGGAACAGTTGAGTTACGGAAAATATTGGTGGTAATGCTTCCCAAGAAAAATTGGTGAATTTTACTGTGACTAAATGCCCCCAGTACAATCAACTGAATACCATGTTCACGTTGATAATCTAAGATATTTTCAGCCACATCGCCATAACGATATTCCACCACCACATCTAAACCCGCTGAAGTTAAAAAATCTGCAGGTTCATTTAAAACTTCTGGGTGATCACCGACATAGAGCAAATGACATTGCAATAATTTAAGCAAATCACTTTGTGCAATTCGCTTCATCATTTTGATACAAGTTGGGGAATATTCATAAGCAAAAATAAAACGGTTTGGTGCTTTAAAATGCTCTCCGACAGTCATCACAGTACAATTTGCACCACGAATAAAGTTTTCGACATTACTGCCTAATGCCTTATTGCGTTCAGCAGATTTCTCGCCCACACGTCCAATCACCACAATATCTTCTTCGTTCAGCACACTAAAACTTTGTTCTAAAAAGTCGCCTTTTTCTTGAATGTGGGTAGGTACAATGCCGAACTTTTCCTGAATCATACTGGAAATGTGCTGCAATAAATTGTTGCTATAATCGAGTGCTAATTCACTTTGTTTTTGTTCTAATTCGGCTAATTCTTTGAGTAACATGGCATTACTTTCAAAACCAATCACGCCACTAATTTCCCCCAAATGATAACTGGCGGGGTAATAATCCAAAACTTGTAATAACACCAATTCACGTTGAGTTTGTGTTGCAATCCACGCAGCAGCTTCAGCAAGCGCATTAATACAAGGCGAAGAATCAATACAAGCAATTACACGTTTCATTATTGCCTCTCTTACTGCCTTTTGCAGGCTATTTTTTAGTTGTTATTTTTAACTTAACACAACTCGTGTTGCAGGGACATGAAAAAATGTAATGAAGTTTAAAGATTTAGCCTTGCTGCATCGTATTTACTCACGATAACGAATCAATTTGGCAGGGTTTCCTACCACAATTTCCCGCTCCTGAACATCTTTGGTGACCATGCTATTCATACCAACGACTGCATGTGCCGCAATCTTCACCCCATCTTTAACACCAACATGCGCACCTAACCAAACATCCTTACCAACTTCAATGCCCTGTGAACGCACCGCTTGCTGATAAATGGGCTGATCCAAAGCCATGCCATGATCAAATGCATATAAATGACAATATGCTGCGATACGCACCTGATCATGAAGCTTAATTCCAACTCTGCCACCATCTAAAATACAGTGGTGATTAATCGCGACTTCATTGCCAATTTCTAAAGGGCCATGCAAAGTACAATCGGCTGCAATAAAGGTATTATCGCCAATACTGATTTTACGCCCCGGCTCTGCAAAAATATGTGCCAAAGGGGAAATAAAACAGTTTTTGCCAATCTCCACCGTTTCCATTGCCATTAAATAAGCTTGATATTCCTGCTGCCAAGCTTCTGCCCATACACGATGTTTAGGTTTTAATGACCAATATAACCACGGCATGTAGTTTAAACGGTGTTTATGCTGCTCACGGTACTTCGATAATGGATCAGGTGAATTTGCTTCAGTCATCTTGATCATCCTCAAGGATTTTGAGTTGTTCACGCCCACGGCTAATATCTTGTAATTTTAGTTTTAAAGGGTCTATTTGATCGACTTGCATGAATGCCTTTACCAACACGCCTTCGGCGGTGTAGTCTTCGCTGTACTCAATCTGCTGACTATTTAGCTCGTATTGTAAAATTGCCCACTCATTAAAATGACAGGAAAATTGCACGGTCTTTTTTTCAATCAGTTCTATTTTTTCTGCTAGAGCCAAACATTGCCCTGCACATCCCCCATAGGCACGTACCAAGCCGCCTGTGCCCAATTTAATGCCGCCGTACCAACGATTCACCAACACCAAAACATTAGTCAACTCATTGCCTTCAATCGTGGCTAAAATAGGACGTCCTGCCGTACCTGAAGGTTCGCCATCATCATTAAAACGTAATTGATGCCCGATTTTCCATGCCCAACATTGATGTGTGGTAGATGAATCACGCTGCTGTTCCAAAAAAGTTTTTACCGCTTGCTCATTATCTACAGGCACAGCAATTGCCTGAAATCGACTTTTTTTAATTTCTTCTTCAAAAGTGATGGGCGCAGCAATGGTAAATGGCATAACACTCCAGATCAATCAACCAGTTAAATAAAAACTTGATAATTATAACGTGTTTAGCGCTCTAACGTATTTAGAGTTATAGCTTATTTGGACTGATAACCACCATGAAAAAACCTTCTATCCTCAAAGGTATAGAAGGTTAAATAATGTTTACACGACTTTCTGTTCTACAACTTATGCAGTAAGCATACGAAAACCAATAACGGTTAGAACATTCAAGCTTTAAACAAAAAAGTCTTCACCCAAATAAACTTCACGCACAATTTCATTTTCCAGAATTTCTTGCGGTGTACCCTCTGCAATGACTGAACCTTCGCTAACAATATAAGCACGTTCACAAATGGCTAAAGTATCACGGACGTTATGGTCGGTAATTAATACGCCAATGTCACGATCTTTTAAGGTACGAATGATATCTTTAATATCACCGACAGAAATAGGATCGACCCCTGCAAAAGGCTCATCTAACAACATAAATTTAGGGTCTGCTGCCAAAGCACGGGCAATTTCTGCACGACGGCGTTCGCCACCCGACACACTCATCCCTAATGAATCTTTAATATGCGTGATTTTAAAATCTGCCAGCAATTCTGATAAACGCTGCTGACGTTGCTGTTTATTTAAATCTTTGCGGGTTTCTAAAATAGCCATAATATTTTCAGCGATGGTCAGCTTTCTGAAAATAGAGGCTTCTTGCGGTAAATAACCAATCCCCTTACGCGCACGTTCATGCATGGCAAGGTCAGATAAATCCAGTTGATCTAAATGGATTTCGCCTTTATCCATACGCACCAAACCCACAACCATGTAGAAACTGGTGGTTTTACCCGCACCGTTCGGCCCAAGTAACCCGACAATTTCACCACTTTTCATTTCAAATGAAACGTCTTTAACCACCCAGCGCTTATTATAGTTTTTGGCTAAATGCTTAATACACAAAGTCTGCTGACCGTGCTGGACGCTGTCCTGTGCTGCGCTCGTTTGATCCATTAATCACGCGCTCCTGGGAATGATTTTGAACTTGATGGTGGAATCACAATTTTTACACGACCCGCTTCAGAACCAGTTTTGTTCGGTGTACCAATCGCTTCAACATCGCCTTTGTTCATACTATAACGCAAGGTATTACCACGAATACTGGCTCCATCTTGCTCTAAAAGTGCGCCACCCGTTAAGGTGATAATGCCTGTTTCAGCATTGTAAACAATCTTTTGCGCCTGACCTTTGGCAAGCCCTTTGGCTGGATCAGTCTTTTGCTGGAATTGCGCAGGTCTGCCCGTTGCCGTAATGACACTAATTTCTTTTTTGCTGTTCAGATTAGCAACAATCGAATCTGCCTGCAGTTTCATGGTGCCCTGTTCAATCACCACATTGCCTGTATAAGTGGTGACGCCAGTACGTTCACTAAAGGTCGCACGGTCTGCCAATAAAGTAATAGGCTGACTGCGGTCTGACGGAATTGCCCATGCACCTGCCGATGAAAGCACCGCCAAGCCCACAAGTGCTGCTTGTTTTATCAACGCTTTAGGAGCTGTAAGCTTAGATTTATGGTTCATACTTTCCTCGAATATTAAAAAATTCGTATTGCCCGTCATTTAAATTGGCTTTTAAGCCCTGACTGATAAAATCAGCCTGTGGAGATTGTACAGTCACTTGTTTTTCGGTACTGATTTCACGTGTTTTAGGAAACACATTCAACTCGACTGTTTCAAGCGTCAGTTTGCCTTGAGCGAGTAACTTGGTTGCTAGCACTTGATCTGACAACACAACCTTTTCATTGTCATTAAAACCTTGTGCCTGTTTAGCAAAAAAAGTGGCATCCACCGCGCCCGCTTTATACATAGAGGCATTCAAATTTTCCAGCTTAGAGGTTTTTTGCTGCATGTCTTGCTCTAAACGGTCAATTTGCGCACGCACATATAAATTGCCCTGCTCATCTGTTTGGGTCAGATGAATTTGCTCTGCACTATAAGTCATAGAGCGAGCAGCGTCAGTTTCCAGTTTTTTGCCTTTACCGCTGTAATAGTAATAACCACCACTTACAGCTGCAATTGCAATCGCAGTAACGTATAAAACTTTAGTATCCATAAGTGGGGCTGTAACTCAAACCTTTGAATGTATGACTTAATTAATGAGGGATGCTGAGATATTTTTCAAGTAAGCTTTGGTACACACCTTTGGCGGTTAAAATCATATCGCAGATTTCACGTACCGCACCGCGCCCACCCATGGCCTGTGTGACTAAATCGGCACGACGACGCACTTCAATATGTCCATTTGGCACTGTGACTTTCATCCCTGCAATCGAAAACGCTGAAAGATCAGGCCAGTCATCGCCCATATAGAGACAATCTGCAGGTGATAAACCTAACTTGGCACAGGCTTCCTGCAATGCAGTGCCTTTATCTTCACGTCCTTGGTAGACCAAATCTACACCTAAATCGGACATGCGTTTTTCGACAATATTACTTTTACGACCCGTGATGATAATGACTTTAACACCTGCTTGTTGCACCAGTTTCATACCTAAACCATCACGAATATCGAATGATTTAATTTCATCACCGCTGTTGGTTAAGGTGACAAAACCATCACTTAGAATTCCATCGACATCTAAAACCAAAGCTTCAATATGACGCGCTTGCTCTAATAAAATATAAGATGCCATTGTTTAGTTTACCCCTGCTTGAATCAAGTCATGCATACTGATCACACCAATGACTTTATTGGCATCATCCACCACCACAAACTGATTGATTTTACGGTCACGTAATTGTTCTAAAGCTTCAACTGCACGTGCTTCTTGTGAAATCGTTGCAGGATGTTGAGTCATCACTTGCCCAACTTGTAAATTCACATCAAAGCCCTGTTGTTTATCAATTAAACGTCGTAAATCACCATCGGTGAAAATGCCTAACAAGACGTCATTTTCATCGACAATTGTGGTTAAACCTAGACGTTTGTTTGAAATTTCGTATAACACTTTGTTCATTGGTGTATCTGGTGCAACTTTAGGTAATTCTGTACCGGTATGCATCAAATGTTTCACATGCAATAACAGGCGCTTACCCAAAGCGCCTGCAGGATGTGAACGAGCAAAATCATCGGCAGTAAAACCACGTGCATCAAGTAACGCTACAGCCAATGCATCACCTAATGCCAAGGTTGCAGTCGTACTTGAGGTTGGTGCTAAACCAAGTGGACAAGCTTCCTGAATATTGCCTAATGTTAAAGCGACATCAGCATTTTGTGGCATCGGCCCGCGATCATCACCGCTAATTGTGATTAGAGGAACTTCCAGATGTTTGATGAGTGGCATCAACATCATAATTTCATCACTTTTGCCGGAGTTGGAAATGGCAATTAAAACATCACCCCGTACCAACATTCCCAAATCACCATGCCCTGCTTCACCCGGGTGCATAAAGAAAGACGGCGTGCCTGTAGAGGCAAACGTCGCAGCCATTTTACGACCAATATGACCTGATTTTCCCATACCTGTGACCACAACACGCCCTTTGCAATGCAACATGATTTCGCAGGCACGGCTAAAACGCTGATCAATTTGCGTCGCCAAGACTTGTAATGCTTGTTCTTCTATTCTTAAAGTGTCTAAGGCTACAGATTGGAAATCAATGGTATTTGACATGTTTGGCATTCAACGTTCAACTTAAATTGAGTATTTTCTACACCTCAATAAAAGCGATTTATTGAAGCACATTTAATTTTCGCAATTTTAGCATATCTATGCAATTCTACACTTTGATTCTGCGTGTGTTTTTTGTTTTAACGCATTTTTGTATGCTGTTTTAATTAACTCGCTTTTTGACTCGAGTTTCAAATGAAAAACAATCATATTTGAGCTTAGGCTATTTATTTTATTGATTCAAAGTTGCAGATAAAGCTAAAGATAGAACTAGCTCAGAAGCATATTTCAACGAAAATGCTCTAAAAATTATGGATCAAACCCATCTATAAAGCTGACTGCAAGCAAGCTGTAACAAACAGCCATAAAAAAACGCTTATCTTTCGATAAGCGTTTTTTAAAATTTTGGAGCGGGAAACGAGACTCGAACTCGCGACCCCAACCTTGGCAAGGTTGTGCTCTACCAACTGAGCTATTCCCGCAATATGGAAGTGAATTATAGAGAATTTCATACAACTGTCAACTCTCTATGCTCCCAAGTGCTCAATTAATCAGCACGACGCCATACTGTACCTTGACGGGTATCTTCCAAGACCACACCTTGATCGAGCAAAGACTGACGAATTTCATCAGCACGGGCGAAATCTTTGGCTTTTTTGGCATCCTGACGTTGCTGAATGAAGTCTGCAATGGCTTGTTCAGATAAACCTAAAGCGTCCTGACCAATATCAGACTTCAGGAATTCGTCAACATCATGCTGCACCAAACCTAAAATATTGGTCAAATGACGCAAAGTCGAATAGTACACCGCCGCCTGATCTGCCTGCTGCTCTTTTACTGAACGGTTCAGCTCTTTATTGACTTCAAACAGCACTGCAATTGCTTCGGCTGTATTGAAGTCGTCACGCATTGCAGCATTAAAGCGCTCCACCAAAGTCTCATCTAACTGCTCAACTGTTTGCGTACCGTACGCTTGTTGATAAGCTTTAAATGAGTGATAGAAACGTGATAATGCGGTTTTGGCTTCTTTGAGTGCTACATCGGAGAAGTTTACAGGGCTACGATAATGCGATGACACAATAAAGTAGCGGATCACTTCAGGATGGAATTTTTCCATCACATCACGAATGGTGAAGAAGTTACCCAATGACTTCGACATTTTTTCGCCATCGACATTAATAAAGCCAACGTGCATCCAGTAATTTACATACTGCTCACCTGTTGATGCTTCAGACTGGGCAATTTCATTTTCATGGTGTGGGAACATTAAGTCTGAACCACCACCATGAATATCAAAATGATTACCTAAGCAGCAAGTCGACATCGCAGAACATTCAATGTGCCAACCCGGACGTCCATTGCCCCACGGCGAAGCCCAAGATGGTTCATTTTCTTTGGCATGTTTCCACAAAACAAAGTCAAATGGATGCTTTTTGTCGACTTCAACATCAACACGCTCAGACGCGCCCGCCTGCATGTCTTCTAGCTTGCGACCTGAAAGACGGCCATATTTGTCAAATTTTTCAACCTGAAAATAAACATCGCCATTACTTGCAGGATAAGCTGTGCCTTTATTGACCAAATTACCAATCATATTTTGCATTTGATCAATATATTCAGTGGCACGTGGTGCAGCATCAGGTTCAACACAGCCTAAGTTTGCCGCATCTTCATTCATGGCTTGAATAAAACGATCTGTTAAAGCTTGAATGCTCTCGCCATTTTCATTGGCACGTTTAATAATTTTGTCGTCAATGTCGGTAATGTTGCGGACATATTTCACATTCCAACCTTGACTGCGCAAAAAGCGAATGATGTAGTCAAATGCAACCATAACCCGCGCATGCCCGATATGACAGTAATCATAAACCGTCATGCCACAGACATACATGTCGATATGTCCTTCTTTACGCGGAACAAATTCAACTTTTTTTCGTTGCTCTGAGTTATATAGAACAAATGGTTGCATAGGTTTTCAAAATAGGTCTATTAAAAGATGCTCCATCTTAACCTAAGCATTATTTTTCATAAAGTTTTTCGATGTTTTTATTCTGTATGTGTCTGTGTGAAGAGAATATCGCGGATGATCCAAGCCTTCTCCCGAAGGAGAAGGAACTTTTTAATACCTGTACTTAGGCGTTTGCTGATCTTATACGGTTTGGCAAAGCTTATGCAGCATCACGTTTTTGTACCAAAATCGCGCCAACTGAATAGCCTGCGCCAAATGAACACAAGACACCATATTCACCGTTTTCGACTTCGTGTGCAGTACGGTGTAAAGCGATAATTACCCCTGCCGAAGAAGTATTGGCAAACTCATCTAAAATAATAGGTACTAAACCTGGTTGTGCTGCTTCTTTACCAACCACCAATTTCAAAATGAGTTCGTTCATGCTGGCATTGGCTTGGTGCAACCAGAAACGCTTCACCTCGGTTGGCGCAATCTGATTCTTTTCTAATTGCGCAGTAATCATTTTGGCAACTAAGGGGCAAACTTCTTTAAAGACTTTACGACCATCTTGATGGAAGCGTTTATCGTCAATATCTGCATTTTCACTTAAGTTTAAAAAACCGAAATTATTACGGATATTATTCGAGAACTGAGTAAACAGGTTCATGTCCAAAATTTCGAAACCTGCTTTGGTTTCAGTGTCTTCCAAAATTGAAGCGGTTGCTACATCACCAAAAATAAAGTGGCAGTCACGTGAACGGAAATCGTTATGACCTGAGGTAATTTCGACATTCACCAACAGTACGCGGCGCGCACCTGCTTTAATCGCATCATGCGCTTGCTTAATGCCGAAAGTCGCAGCAGAACATGCCACGTTCATGTCATAGGCATAACCTTGAATACCAAGCGCAGTTTGAATTTCAATCGCCACCGCAGGATAAGCACGCTGCAAGTTTGAGCAAGACAAAATCACCACATCAATATCTTCTGCGGTCACGCCTGCATTTTGCATGGCTTGTTTTGCAGCAATTACACCCCATTCTGCTTGTAGCGAAATTTCATCATCCCCGCGTTCACGCAAATTTGGACGTAAACGGTTAATGTCCAGAATACCTGTTTTTTCTGACACGTAACGGCGTTTTACCCCAGAGGCTTTTTCGATAAAGTCAGCACTTGAGCCACGACGTTCTTCAAGCTCACCTGCTGCAATTTTGTCAGCATTGAGCTGATTATACTGTTCCACATAAGCATTTAAACTTTCGACCAACTCTTCATTGGTAATAACATCTTCTGGGTGATAAAGACCAGTACCTGTAATGCGAATGCCCATGTAAAACTCCTTCTAGAAATTACTAATATCTTAACTGATTCCGAGCTTTTCCCATACTTTTTGCAGCCGAGTTGCAGAAATTGGCATTTTGGTTTTCATGGGTTGAGAGAACAGCGATATGCGTAATTCTTCCACCATAAAGTACAATTCCTTGAGTCGGGCATCTTGTTTGTGTTTAAACAATTTGTCCATCCAAGGGTCAATTTGGGCGATGGCAGCATCGTCTCTTTGCAAGTTGTTGGGTAAGCGGTCTAAACGTAATAACAACGCTTTCAAATAGCGCGGATATTCGCTCCACACCTCTACAGGCTTGCTATACACAAAGTCTGCCAGATGCATTAAGTCCAGCTGATCTTCAATATCATCCATATTTTTGGCAAACACGGCTTCATCTAGCATAAGGAGCTGACGGCGGATGTCTTGCCAAGCAATATAAATTTCATTAAAGATACGCAGCGTGGTTTGACCATGACTGAGAAAAGTCTTTTTTACCTCAAGCTGCAAGTTTTGAAACTCTTCCAAGTTGACTGGCACGTCACAAATAATGCTTTGCAAGGTCGCATAGATCAACATTTGCTCAAGTTGTGCTTTATCACCCAAAGGTGAGTACGCCAAGGCCAATGGTTTGGCAATTTGCTTTTTCAATTGCCGTGATAAATCGCCTAATTGCACATGCAGCAAACGAATCACCCCTTCACGATGCTGATGAATCGCCTCGCGCTGATCATTAAAGGTTTGAATCACCACACCCGATTCATCTTTTTGTGAAAGTTCTGCAAAAGCTTTACTTGGTACCAACGCCTGATATTGCTTAACCACTACGCCCGTGACTTTTTGCGAGGCTTCAAATACAAATCGTTCAGGGAAGGTTTGGAATTCGCCGTGTAACTGTTTTACTGGACTGTGAGTTTCGGTACGGCAACGCGCTTTTAATTCAGATAAATCACGCCCTTGCTCAATCACCCGCCCTTTTTCATCTAACACTTTAATGAACGGCAATAAATACGCATCTACTCGCTCAAAGCTAAAGTCTTTTTCGGTGATGTGCTCTGCGCGTAACTGGAATGCCAAAAAGCTAAAAATGTGCTCGCGTAAATTTACCGCATCAACACGTTGTAGCAACTTTCGAGCTGTGTCTGGAATAGGCACCAAATGACGACGCTTATCTTTAGGCAAAGTCTTGAGCAAGGCTTCAATTAAATTTTCACGCCAACCCAGAACACCCCACGACCAGATATTTTCATCGACCTGTGCCAACGCTTGCACTGGAATTTTAACGGTTGCGCCATCTTCATCATGGCTGGGGTCAAAACGGTAACTGGCCGCCAAGCGCAGCTCACCATTACGCAAATAGTCAGGAAATTGCTGCGTGGTCGGACGATCATTCAGCCAAAGTGCATCATCTTCCACAAATAAATAACGTGGATTTTGCGGCTCTACTGTGGCACGCCAATCTTCAAAGGAACGACGGCTTGCAACTTCTGCAGGTACTTTGGCGGCATAAAATTGATAAATAGTTTCTTCATCAACCACTAAATCACGACGACGTAATTTATCTTCAACCCGTTCCACTTCTTCCAGTTTAAGCAGGTTGTGTTTTAAAAATGGTGGGGTAATGCCCAAGTTGCCTGTGGTTAAAGCATCACGTAAGAATATTTCATGGGCGGCTTCCTGATCGACCTTTTCGTAATTGACAGGACGTTTCGGCTCGATAATTAGACCAAACAGCGAAATCTGATCATAGGCATTCACCACGCCTGCTTTTTTAGACCAATGTGGTTCAAAATAGTGATGCTTCAGCAAATCACGTGCAGCCAATAAAATCCATTCAGGTTCAATTTTTGCCAAGGTGCGTAGATACACTTGCGAAGTTTCTACCATCTCAAATGCCATGACCCACGGTGTATTGGTTTTATGCAAAGTCGATGCAGGGAAAATTCGTGCTTTTTGTTGGCGTACTGCCATAAACACATTGCGCTCATCGGTTTTATTGGCAATAAAAGAAAGCAACCCTGTTAATAACGCCCGATGCAGATTTTCATAACTGGCTTTTATCTCATTAAACGACAGTTTTAAGCCACGCGCCAAATCCACCAATTGTTCATGAGTTTTCTTCCATTCACGTAAACGCAACCAACTTAAAAAATGCTGACGGGCAAAAGTACGACGTTTGTTTTCACTCATGCCATCACGGTTTTCGTGTAAAGTTTCCCACAATTTTAAATAGAATAAAAAGTCAGAATCTGCTTCACGGAACAAAGCATGTTTTTGATCGGCTTGCATTTGTTTGTCTGCAGGACGTTCACGCGGGTCTTGTACCGCCAATGCCGCTACAATAATCAGGACTTCATTTAACACCCCAAAATGCGCACCGCCTAAAATCATACGTGCCAGTCTTGGATCAATCGGCATTTTTGCCATTTGCTGACCAATTTTGGTTAAGCTGCTGCCTTGAAGCTCGCCTTTATTAGCGGTGGATTTAGTGGAATTATTCGGATGATTGTCTCCCTTTTGCGTCGCAGAGCTACTCATTCCGTCTAAAAGAGGGGCTTTACCCTTCTCAATCATCGCACCCAGTTCAATCAACAGCTTACGACCATCATTGACTAAACGATGATCTGGCGGCTCAATAAAATCAAAATCTTCGAGCGTACCCAAGCCCAAACTTTGCATTTGTAAAATGACCGATGCCAAGTTGGTGCGTTTAATTTCAGGTTCAGTAAACTCTGGGCGACTTAAAAAATCTTCTTCTGAATACAGGCGAATACAAACGCCTGGTGCAATACGACCACAACGTCCTTTACGCTGATTCGCTGCTGCCTGAGATACTGCTTCAATCGGTAAACGCTGCACCCGTGAGCGATAGTTATAACGTGAAATACGTGCAAAACCGCTATCAATCACATAGCGGATATTGGGTACAGTGAGTGCGGTTTCAGCGACGTTGGTGGCAATAATAATGCGACGACCACCACCTGAAGGATTAAAGATTTTTTGTTGTTCCGCCAAAGCCAAACGCGCATACAACGGTAAAATTTCAGTATGACGCGGTCCATGCTTATGCAAGGTTTCTTGCAGCTCCCGAATTTCCTGTTCAGTACTGGCAAAAATTAGAATATCGGCATGTTCAGGATGACCTTTTTCCTGTGCATCGGCAAAGCATTCTTCTACCGCTTGCACCACTGCGCGTGGCAAGTTTTCTTCAAAGTCATCAAACTCATCATCATCACTACCACCAATGCTTAATTCAGAAATTGGACGATAACGTACTTCGACAGGATAGCTTCGACCTTCGACCTCAAAAATAGGTGCGCCGTTAAAATAGTTACTAAAACGCTGCACATCTAAAGTTGCAGAAGTGATGATGACTTTTAAATCAGGGCGACGTGGCAAAAGTTGCTTTAAATAGCCCATAATGAAGTCAATATTTAAAGAACGCTCATGCGCTTCATCTATAATAATGGTGTCGTATTTATTTAAATAACGGTCATTGACAAGCTCTGCTAACAAAATACCATCGGTCATTAAACGGACAATTGAATCTTGCGAACCCTGTTCATTAAAACGAACTTTAAAGCTGATGGACTCGCCCAACTTTTCGCCAACTTCTTCGGCAATACGCTGAGATACACTTCGCGCAGCAAGACGTCGTGGCTGAGTATGACCAATTAACCCCGTTAAACCACGACCTGCCAACATTGCAATTTGTGGTAACTGTGTGGTTTTCCCCGAACCCGTTTCACCCGCCACAATAATGACCTGATGTTGCTGAATTGCAGTAATCAACTGTTCGGCAGATTGAGTCACAGGTAAATCTTGATTCAACTTGATATCGGGAATGCGCTGCGCACGCTCCAACACTTTTAAATTAGATTTTTCAAATAATTCCTGATATTGCTTTGGATTGGCATCTTTGCCTTTTCGTAGTCGATTTAAACGATGACGATCACGCGCCAAAACGAGGTGGTCTACATTTAAATGACTCTGCACAGAATACGCTTCCTAACCAAAACACAAACGCGTATTTTACGCTGTAATGCCTTTAAGCGAAAGAACAGTGATTTAGAATGCGTATTTAAAAAGTTTTAAATCCCCCCTTGAATTTCAAAATAGCATCCCCATATAGATGTATGTTCACCAATTGCTTGAAATGGGTTGTATTTGAACCTGAAAAATAGGTTGTCATGCAATCATCATCATTTTGAGGCCTAATAAAGACTCAATAATGCTGTGATGAAAGTGTACGCTTTTTACATACTCATTTGTTTTTCCGATGCTAGTAATGTAAAAATACCATTTCAGCAATAAAACAAAATCAGATACTCTATTGCCAACGAAATACAAACCTTAATCATGGAGACAATGATGAGCTTAATTAATACTGAAGTTAAACCATTTAAAGCAAATGCATACCACAACGGTCAATTCATTGAAGTAACTGAAGCTGATCTTAAAGGCAAATGGTCTGTAGTATTCTTCTACCCTGCTGACTTCACTTTCGTTTGCCCAACTGAGCTTGGTGACCTTGCAGACAACTACGCAGAATTCCAAAAATTAGGCGTTGAAATCTATGCAGTTTCTACTGACACTCACTTCACGCACAAAGCTTGGCACGATTCTTCAGAAGAAATCAAAAAAATCCAATACGTAATGGTTGGCGACCCAACTTGGACGCTTTCTAAAAACTTCGAAGTATTAATCGAATCTACTGGTCTTGCTGACCGTGGTACTTTCGTAATTGATCCAGAAGGTAAAATCCAAATCATCGAAATCAATGCTGGCGGTATTGGCCGTGATGCTCAAGAACTTCTTCGTAAAGTTAAAGCAGCTCAATACGTTCACGCTCACCCAGGTGAAGTATGCCCAGCTAAATGGAAAGAAGGTGATGCAACTTTAGCCCCATCTATCGACCTAGTAGGTAAAATCTAAGTTTTAGATTAAACCACTCAAAAAAACCACGCATATTTTGCGTGGTTTTTTTTAATCAGAACATCACCCTTTTCTACCTTATTTATTCATATTTCATCTCTAGAATAGAAAATGTAAAAACATTACAACACTACAATCGAATCTGTACCGGTAACAGTTATGAGATTTATTTTTGAGGGCTGTTCTATGAAAAAATTATTTTTACTTTCAACATTAATAGCATTTTCAGTGCCAGCTTTAGCTGATTTCAACTGTAATGGCAGCATTAAAAATCGAACTATTGATGATAATGTCAAAGTGCATAAACAATGTGTTCTTGATCATGTGACTATTAAGGGCAACCTAATGTTGCATTCCAACTCACATACGGCAATTAAAAATAGTACGATTGATGGCAATTTAGAATCTAAAGGAAACTTTAGTCAGGTTAATGCACATGCCAACCGCATTGATGGCAATATCCAACTCGAAGATGGGCGTAACATCCAACTCACGTCAAACCGTGTAAATGGCAATATTCAACTTAAAGATAATTCAGGCTCAATCGTTGTAAAAAATAACCGCGTGAATGGCAATTTAGAATGTGAAGATAACCGCGTAAAACCGACTGGCGGCACAAACCGTGTTTCTGGTGACAAAGAAGATCAATGTCGTCATCTATAAAATCTAGTCTTTCAATCATTTTATTTAAATGAATGACTATTCATGTGCAAAGCATAAACACCACATCCTAAATGTGGTGTTTTATTTCGCTTCATAATAGTTTTGTCGTTTTTGGCACGTTTAGGTTGCGCAAAAAACTTATATTCAAAAGTTACAATTCTGTAATACTTTTTAGCAAGCACTTCACTTATGTTCAAAATAAGCAGATTTATTCTGTGAAAAATAATATAAAAAATAAAGGAGTTGCTTATGGGTAAAACACTTGCCGTGACATCCTGGACATACAGTGCATCTTCACGTTATTTAAAAATATTTTACGAAAATGGCTCTGGGGATTTATTCCATCCTGTACCACAATTTATTTATGACAACTTATTAAGACGCAGTGATAAAGCAGCTTTTGTGAGTAAATATTTAGCATACGATTTAAGCTTTAACCGTATTTCCATTCAATAATTGATTTTATTAAACTTTGAGCATCCACATAACGATCCAATCTAAAAATAGATTGGATCGTTTTAAATAGGTAAATAACTTCAAATATTAATACACTTCTTGAATCAATTTAAAGCGTTCCTGTTCACGGTCATCATCCAAAGTAATACTCTCCGTGAACATATCAAGCGGTCTGGCCCAAATAGAATAATCGCCATATAAGCATTGATAAACCACCAATTTCTCTTGGGTTTCACTGTGTGTAGCCACATGCAGCACTTGATACAATTGCCCTTTATAATGTTGATAAATCCCTTTTTTAAGCATTTTACAATCCCAATCTTACAGAATGGCATTACTGTACAATAAAAACTGTAACCATTCTTAAGATTTCACCTTATCAGAAAAAATGAATCACATCGGCATATTTTTCTCTAATTTATCGTTCTAATCTACACAACAAAAAAATATCTAAACGCATTACATTATTTGAACAATTTTAAGCTTCAAATTGATTGTTTTTTGGTTATATTCGCATTATCCCATCTTAAGTGGATGAAAAAAAAGGAAACATGATAATGAATAAACTTCTTATTGCTTTAGGTCTTGCTGCCACTGTAGCACTTGTAGGTTGTGCAAAAGAAAAAGCACCAGAAACAGGGGCAACTACGGGTGAACACTTAGAAAACGCTGCGGCTCAAGCTGCACATGATGCCAAAGATGCAACACATGAAGCTGCTACTGCTACAGCAACTGCGGTAGATAACGCAGCGCAAGCAACTGAAAATGCTGCACACAATGTTGCAACAGCAACAGAAAACGCAGCTGATGCGACTGTACAAGCTGCTAAAGATGCAACTGCTGCGACTGCAGGTGCGGTTGAACAAGGTGCTGCAAATGTGAAAGAAAAAGCACAACAATAATTTGATTGTATAAAACAAAAACTCCTGAGCAAGTTCTCAGGAGTTTTTTATTCAGCACGATTTAATTAGGGTCTGTTGACAATTCGTCTATGTTTGCGACATGAGAGATATCTCGCAAGGTTTTTTAGCTGATATAAGGCATGGGACAGGAAATTTACTCATTTTAAATGACTGGCACATAACGTAATAGCAGCAAAAAATATGCTTGTACCCTTGCGCAGCAAACAAAGCAGTGCTTTGTTTTTGCTCATGTGGCTAAAACTTTCACAGATTGCGTTATAAAACTTGAAAATAAACCCGTTATTCCCTGCGTTTCATGCCTAATCTGCTCAGTTTTAGCCTACAGCGCAAGCCATTTATGAAATATCAACAGACCCTAGTAAACCTAAATCCTGCCGCAACTATAACGCCGCTTTTAAATTACAACCATAGCCCATGGTCTGTTGTACTTGGCGGTAACTGGTGTAACGATTCAAAATAAAATCATAATAAGATTCTGCATTGGCAAAATTTTCAGCCAAATTTTCCTGCTCTGCACGCGGTAATTTTACATCTTTAAGAAAATCTAGATTGTTATGTCCTAAGCGATATAACTCAGCAAAATAACCATTCATCATATCGCAATAAGCAATTTTAGTCGGCTTTAAAGCAGTACTGGCGACCAAATGCTGATTCAAAGTTTGTAAGTTATTTACATCTAAAGGGAATTGATGCGCAAATGCGATATTTTCGACTTGTTTAAATTGTTTGAAGTCTTGCGCCAATTTGACATTTAAAGCATCTATACGCTGTTGTAATGCAGTCGCATCCTGAACCTGATATTGCTTTGGATCAATTTTTACTTGAGTTTGCTGTGGATTGCTACACGCACTTAATCCACACACCACAAGCAAACCACCATAAACGAAAGGCTTCATTAATTTACTCATCAATTCATACATCAGGCTTATTATGCCTGAAAGCATCTGCAAATTTAATGATATCGCTCATCTTAATATTTCATAAAGAAATGACGGATATGATTTGCCAATCTACCTAGAGTTGGGCAAAGTAGATAAAAACATGGAGTAAATAATATGACCTTATTAGAACAACTGAATATAAAGCATCCTATTTTTCTTGCTCCAATGGCTGGCGTTTCTACTCCCGAACTTGCAGCCGAGGTTTCTAATCAAGGTGGTTTTGGCTCACTCGGTTTAGGTGCAAACACGGTAGATGCTGCACGTGAGCAAATTTTACGCACTCAAGAACTGACTGATTTTCCATTTCAGGTCAATTGCTTTTGCCATGAATCAAGTCCACTAGATGAAGTCGCTGCACAAGCGTGGATTGCACATTTTCAGCCAATCTTTGAACGATATGGCGCAACTGCACCGAGTCAACTAAATTGTATTTATCCAAGTTTTAAAGACCATGATGGATATTTAGATCTTGTACTAGAAACTAAACCACAAGCCGTCAGTTTTCACTTCGGGATTCCGCATGCGCATCAAATTCAGGCTTTAAAAGATGCAGGAATCATTACTATGGTTTCAGCAACCAACTTAGCCGAATCTCAAGCCATTGAAGCAGCGGGAATTGATGTCATTATCGCCCAAGGCATTGAGGCAGGTGGACATCGGGGTATCTTTAACCAAACTTTTGATAGTGCAATTAAAACCAGCGATTTAGTACAACTGATTCGTGAACATTGTACCCTGCCAGTGGTTGCCGCAGGTGGCATTATGAATGGTCAGCAAGCACAGTTAATGCTGAAATTGGGCGCTTCTGCGGTACAGCTGGGTACAGCCTTTGTGCAATGTAAAAGTTCCAATGCCAATCCAGCTTATCGACAAGCTTTATTTCAACAAAACATTACTCAAATTACCGACAGCATTTCTGGACGTCCTGCCCGTGGTTTAATTAATCATTGGCATACACAGGTAGATACACCAAATCGTTTAACCGTGCCCACCTATCCATATACGTATGATCTTGCAAAACAGTTGCATGCAGCCGCCGTAACACAAGGCGAGCAAGGTTATGCACCTTTTTGGGCAGGGAGTAATGTCAGTCAAATTCGTGAATTAGAAGCCGCAGATTTAATTAATCAGTTGGTTTTAGAAATGATTCACGCACGCTAAATATAGGTACAGAAAACTCAACCGTGTATCACGGTTGAGTTTTAATTTTTTACTTTGTATCTAATAAGTTCACCGCTTCAACCTGCACATCACTCATGATTTCACCATGCGCAAGTAGCTGATTAAAGTAATCTTCCACCACTTTATATTGTTCTGCAGTACTTTCTACTTGATACATACTTTGACGGAATTCATTACTTGAACGTAAACCTTTGGTGTACCAAGCAATATGTTTACGTGAAATACGACAACCTGAATATTCACCATAAAATTCATACAGCTCAGCTAAATGTCCAAGTAATACTTTTTGAACTTCTGCAATGCTCGGTGCTGCTAACAGCTCACCTGTTGCTAAATAATGTGCGATTTCCCGAAAAATCCACGGACGTCCTTGCGCAGCACGTCCAATCATAATCGCATCTGCGCCTGTATAGTCCAAGACATATTTGGCTTTTTCAGGACTATCAATATCACCATTGGCAATCACAGGAATATTGAGCATACTTTTCACTTCTTTAATCAGTGAATAGCGCGCTGTGTTTAAATACATATCTTCGCGAGTTCGGCCATGTAATGCTAAGGCCGCAATGCCTGCTTGTTCTGCGCGTTTGGCAACCCGTAAAATATTTTCCTGCCCATTCAAAAAACCTAAGCGAGTTTTCAGTGTCACAGGCACATTCACCGCGGCAACCACAGTATCTAAAATGCGTGCCACCAAATCTTCATCTTGCAATAAAGCCGAACCAGCCAACTTATTGCAGACTTTTTTGGCAGGACATCCCATATTGATATCAACAATTTGTGCACCATTGGCGACTTGATAACGTGCGGCTTCGGCCAAATCATGCGGGTCTGAACCTGCAATTTGTGCAGAAATTGGTGCAAGTTCCCCATCAAAGTTGGCACGATACAAACTCTTTTTACTCATGCGCAAAGTTTTGTCAGAGGTCATCATTTCACTGACCGCATGCCCTGCACCAAAGTACTTGCACAGTGAGCGAAAGGGTCTATCTGTGACGCCTGCCATCGGGGCAACGATCAAATTATTTGACAGTTGATAGGGACCAATATACATATATATTCTTAACTTTAACGATTGGCATAGTATACTGCATCTGCCCTTTGGGCTCATCCATTTGGAACGAGTTTTCCCTATCTATGAAAGACACTGTATTCACTTCTTTGATGAAACCCTTCAGCGTGCTTGCTTTATCATTAAGCTTGGCTGCCTGTGGAGATAGCGCATGGTGGTCTAAGGACAATGAGCCTACCCTTGAAGCAGAACAAATCCGCAAACTCATTCCAAATCGGGTCAGCGAGCGTAGTGCTTGGGCAAAAGATATTTACGATATTTCAGAGCAATTGGGCATTCCACAAACCAAAGAAAATATGTGTACCATCATTGCCGTCGTGGATCAGGAATCCAACTTTGTAGCCGACCCTCAAGTCTATGGTCTGGGTGAAAAAGCAGTTAAAGAAGTGCAAGACCGTTTGGATGAGAAATTTAAAGATAAACTGGGCGAAGCGATTGGCGGTACGGTTGCAGGCTATTTTCAGGATGTACTAAAAAACCATCCTAGCCCTGAAGATAACTATTTAAGCCAAATGCGTCGTGTGAAAACCGAACGTGAATTAGATGAATTGTATCGTGAAATTTTTGACTATATGGCCAAACATTATCACGTATCTGCACTAACAGGTGCTGCCAAACTGTTTGGACAAAATATTGGCGAAAAACTTAATCCAATTACCACTTTAGGCTCGATGCAAGTGCATATTAGCTATGCCAAAGAGCATAAACGTCAAAGCGGCAACATCGCAGAGTTACGCAGCGATCTATACACTCAATATGGCGGATTATATTACGGGATTCATCGTTTAATGATGTACCCTGCCGATTACGATCAACCGCTATACCGCTTTGCTGATTATAACTCTGGCATGTATTCGAGCCGCAATGCAGCATTCCAAAGTATGCTGAATGATTTAACCGAAGCAGAATTAGATTTAGATGGTGATTTGCTGCTTTACACTAAAGATGGTGGTGTGCGTAATGCAAAGAGTGAATCAGAACGCGAATTAATTGCTGTTTTTGCCAAACATAATATTTTAGTCACCCCACGACAAATTCGTGCAGACCTAAAAAAAGAAAAAGAAAAGAAATTTGAAGACACTGCAACTTATTTGGCGGTCACGAAACTCTATAAAGCGCAAACGGGCAAAGAGCCATTTTATGCCATGATGCCGCAAGTGGTCATTTCAGGGCCTAAACTGAGTCGAGATTACAACACCAATTGGTTTGCTACGCGAGTCAATGGACGTTATAAAACATGCATGCAAAAAGCCAAAAATATAAAAATCTAGCCCTATTTGATTTTGATGGGACCCTGTGCAGCAAAGACAGTTTTACAGGGTTTATTTTCTATGCTTTATCTAAGCGGCATATTTTTAAGCAAGGACTTAAAATCTTGCCTTGGATTCAGGCTTACTATTTAAAAGTTTATCCTGCACATGCCATGCGCCCTAAATTGTTTAATGCTATGTTTAAAGATGCAAATACAGCTGAAATATTAGCACTTGCACAGCGTTACGCAGTAGATTTAATGCATGACCTTAACCCACAACTGTTACAACAATTAAAACAGCATCAATTCAATGGTGATGATGTGGTGATTGTTTCTGCCAGTGTGGATATTTATTTGCAATATATTTGTCAGCAGTTAAATGTCGCTTTGATTTGTACTGAAACAGCAATTGAAAAGCAGCAATTTACAGGGCGATATTCAACACCTGATTGCAGTCAGGAACAAAAGAAAATACGGATTTTAGTACAATACGATTTAAAAGATTATGCAGCTATTTATGCTTATGGCAATAGTGATGAAGATGAAGCCATGCTGAGTTTGGCGACTTATTCTTATATGGTGGGTGTAGATCATTCATTACCTGAAATTGTGGCTTGTAAAAAACGGGCTTGATTTTGATGAATGATATAATAAAACCACAATTTGAATTGTGGGTTTTTTAAGTTACATGTAGCGGATGCCGCCTATGGTGATTACTTTTTTATACCCAGAATAGAAAATAAAAATAGAGTTTTCTCTTAATAAAATAGCTGATGATTCTGCATAAAAATAACGACTACAACACCTAAAGCAATAAAAAAGGTGACACTTTACAGCATCACCTCTAATTCAAAATAGAAGTATAGTTTTAAACCAAGATCAATCACTTAATCTATTCGTACTAAACAACTCATTTGTAAGTCACTTATTTCTTAAATGGAAAAGCATATTTCACAATACGTTTAAGCACACTGCCGTACTGTTTAACTAAGCTCGCATTGTTGTAGTTCAAGCCATACTTTTCACACACAGCTTGTACTTTTGGCGCCATTTTACGATAGCGACGTGCAGGAATATCTGGATATAAATGGTGTTCAATTTGATGGCTTAAATGTCCTGTCAAAATGTGGAATGCTTCAGAACCTGTAAGATTCGAGGAACCACGAATTTGACGCATATACCAGTGACCACGGCTTTCGTTTTGCATCACAGACTTTGGAAATACTTCTACATCCTTCGTAAAGTGACCGCAGAAAATAATGCTGAATGTCCAAATATTACGAATACCATTCGCAACCAAGTTCCCTGTAAACACTGGTAAAGCCGAAGGGCCTGCAATCAATGGAAAGAACACATAATCTTTAAACAATTGTTTTCCAATTTTCTTCTGCATAGGTTGCCATTCTTTTTTGGCTTGGGCTTTGCTTTTACGGCCATTCAAAATTTTACCAATTTCTAAATTCTGAATGGCAACACCCCATTGGAACAGTAAGCAGAAAGGAATACTGTATAAAGGTTGCAATAAATAGCCTGATCTCCAGCGCTGTTCTGGGAACAAACGCACCAAACCATAGCCAATATCATCATCCATACCTTTAATATTGGTATAAGTATGGTGTTTAAAGTTATGGGTTTGACGCCAGTTGTCTGAAGTACCTACCGTATCCCATTCATAACTTGCACCATTGAATTTAGGATCATTCATCCAGTCATACTGACCATGCATGACATTATGACCTAATTCCATGTTTTCCATAATTTTGGCAAAGCCCAATAAACCTGTACCCAAAACCCATGCTGGCGGGAACCATCCTGCGAACAATAAGGCACGACCTGCCATTGAGCTATAACGAATGGTTGAATAAACACGGCGGATGTATTTGGCATCTTTTTCACCAATATCATCCAAAACTTCTTGTTTAATGGCATCTAATTCACGTGCAAGCTCATCTAATTCAAATTGAGTGAGTTCACGGTTTTTAGGATTGCGGAAATATTCTATTTTTACTGGCATATTCATAATCGGAACTCGCTTATAAATCAATAATTAAATCGGTTTGTGCTGAATTGACGCATATTTTCAATTGGTTATTCGGTTCGCTATTTTGAACCCCATCGACCAAGTTTTTAGTTGCGCCTTCGGCCTTGTTGCATACGCATTTATGGCAAATTCCCATACGACAGCCGTATTTAGGCTTAATATTTTGCTGTTCCAGACTTTCTAAAATGGACTTGCCTTTTGGAATGGTGACAATCTTTTTCGATTGGGTCAGTGTAACTTGTACCAAACCAACATCGTCACTTAACACAGGGGTCATGCTAAAAGCTTCTGTTTTCAGCAAAGCAGCTTGTGCAAATAATTGTTCAGCTTGTTTGGTAAAACCCGATGGGCCACATGCAAACACTGCACTTTGCTCGATTTGTGCCAAGTCTTGTAAATGTTCTGCATTTAAACGGCTGTGCGCCACACTCGGCTCTTGGGTATAAAACACTTGAAATTTAAAGTTTGGATATTGTTGTGCCCATGCTTCAAACTGTGCTTTAAATGCTGCGTCTGCAAAGGTTTTTACCCAATACATTAAAGTTACTGGAGTGCTACCAAGACGACCTGATTTCGCCATGTCTTGTAGCAAACTATACATTGGTGTGATACCACTACCCGCTGCCAATAGAATTAAAGGCTGGGCTTGTGCAGGCAATTGCATATCACCATAAGGCGCACCAAATTCCAAAGTATCACCAACTTTGGCTTGCTCAACCAGCCATGTGCTGACTTTGCCCTGATCAACTTTTTTTACCGTCAATAAAACGTGTTGTGCATCAAGCTGAGTCAAACTATAGGTTCGCTCATAGCGTACGCCTTGAATTGTCACATAAACAGGATGATGCTGCCCTGCTGCGCCAATTTGGAATTTTTTATTGAATTGCAAAGTAAAGCTCACTACACCTTGTGCAGCGGTATCTTTTTTTACAATTTTGCCGAGTGACTGATTCACCGACCATAATGGATTAATTTTTTGCAACCAGAAATTGGCGGCATAAGGGTCTAGTACTGCAGTTGCAATACTGGTTAAGGGAGATTTTCTTTTTTCAGTTAGCTGCATGATTCAGCACCACCCGATGAAATTTTAATTATTATACACATGTATATATATTTGTATATACACCTGTATTGTTTCTAATCATTTCACAAGTACTGGCGCAACCGCTATAATGCCTCTAAGCTTATAAATTATTGAAAATATGACTCAGCCTGCCATGAAAACAAACCATGATGTGACTTTTCCAGAATCTGAAACGGTTCATGAGCCTCTTGTCGTGCGTACGGTTGGGCGTAAAGCTACCATTACCAAACAAGAATTATTTCAGGCAGCATTAAATTTAATTGGCCCACAAAAAAGTATCGCATCTTTAAGTTTACGTGAAGTTGCACGTGAAGCAGGCATCGCACCAAACAGTTTTTATCGTCATTTTAAAGATATTGATGAACTCGCGATTGAACTGATTGATCGTGCAGGTGTAGTGTTGCGTCAAATTTTGCATGAAGCACGTTTAAAAGCATCTAAACAAAATAGTATTATTCGCAGTTCAGTTGAAGTATTTATTGAACAATTAGATACCGATGAAGGCAATTTAAGTTTGTTACTGCGTGAAGGTTATACGGGTTCAACCTCTTATAAACTTGCTGTTGAGCGCCAGTTGAATTATTTCCAGCAAGAATTGCAGGATGATTTAATTCGTTTAGAACGTTTAAATAACAGCAAGTTAGCGCATCCCGATATTGTCGCAAAAGCCATTACCCAGTTGGTGTTTAATATGGGCGCTAAAGTCATTGATATGCCTGCGACTGAACGTAAAGAAACCGCTGAACAAACCATGACCATGATTCGCATGATTTTAGAAGGTGCACGACATTTGGATGATGCCAAAATTCGTTAACATAACACAGGATAAATCGGGCGATTTTCCTGAATCAGGTCACGCCCGTTTGAGCATTTAATTGCTAGACTTCGCTGTTAAGCGTGTTGTTTTTGAATTAATTGCTGCACAAGTGTTGCCGTGGTTTCAGGATTTTCCAAAGGAAACATGTGTCCTCCCTCGACCACACTAAACTCAATTCCATAAGTTTTTTGCATGCCTTGCGGTAAACCTTGCAAATAAAATGGGCTATGCCTTGCTGTAATTAAATGCACAGGTACATCTGGGGCTTTGCGTGGTGTGCGCCACCACCATGCAGGTACGGTTCTAAAAATTTCAGCTTCTACCCGTTTTGGAATTGTTAAAGTCACACCACCTCTTTGTGCATCGACTTGTATGCCGCTGGCAAAATAATCTTCAAAACATTGTGCATCAAATTTTTTAAATAAACGGTTATGCCGCAAAGCTTGATAGGCTTCTGCATGGCTAGCCCAATGATCTCGACGCTTCATGGTCACGGCGGCAGGTGTGAGTTGATCTACATATTTCAGTTTAAATTTTTGTAAAATTTCAAATAATGCCGACTTCGATCCAATCACAAAAGGTGGATCCATAATAATCAATTGAGAAAATAAATCTGGACGCTGATAGGCACACATCAGGGTTAATAATGAACCAAAAGAATGCCCTAAACCAATCACTTGTTGCTTTGGAAACTGCTGCTCAATGTCCTGAATCACTTGATGAATCAAATAGGTCCACTTATAGGTCACAGGAAATTCTGCTTGCATACCAATCAGTGGAATTGCCTTTAAATGATAATCTGCTTCAAAACATTGAAAAAACTTTTGATAACTGGCAGAAGGAATACCATTGGCATGGGTAAAATGAATTGCAGCTTTAGTCATTTAAAATACGCTTAAAAGAAGAATATCGGGTCTGTGACTTGATCTATGCGTACGCGCTTACAGATTCAACACTTGGCACATCAATCATAGATAAAAGATCAACAGCCTTTAAACTACGCATACCACTGGGTTTTGCAAATGACCGGAATGCTGAAAAAGATGAATTATGAGTCATTTTAATGACACATAAGCACTGGTTGCTACTTTGTTTAAGTCTGTGATGTGAAAAATCTCGCACAACATTTTTATTGCGATATTAAAAAAGCACCCGCTAAACTGCTCCGTAAAAATGAGGCGCAATGCCCAACTTAAAACGTGCAATTTAGAAGATGCCAAATATTTAAAAAAGTGATTGATTAAAACCGACTCAATACAAATACACCGTCTAGACACCTGTATTGAATGCACTCTTTATGGCTTTACCACCACCATCACCTGAATTGCTTCAGGCGTGACCGACAAACCATCTAATAATGCAACACCTTCTTTTTGCAATTTCTGTAAACGTGTAATTTCATCTTCACGAATACTTGGGTTAAATTGCTTCAAATAGCTTAAACGGTCAATTTCATATTGCCATTTTTTGCTATATACATCTTTAGCTTGTTGCTTAAATTCAGGCAATGCAGCTTTAGCCAACTCCAAAGCCTGTGTATAACGCGCTTCAATCGCGTCACGGCGTGCTTTCACCACTTGACGACAACTGTTGCCATCTAAATGATGTAAATAAGGTTTTAAAATTTCAGGGGCAATTTTTTGCGATAAATCCTGCCCTTTTTCGCTCAATAAGACACGAATGAGTTGCTGTGGCAAGCTTGATGGCAAATTCAGGGCTTTAGGTGCAATGACATCCACTTTGAACCAGACTTCGAGCAACACAGAACCTTGTGGCAAAGCGGCAGATTTTAATACCGCAACGTTGGTGCTACCAAAACCTTGTGTATTGATCATTTCCATCACGCTTTCTGTGAATGGATGCTCTAGGGTCAAATACTGTGCATCTTCACGAATTTGCGCCTGATCACGATAGAACGTCGCGGTCATGCCTTCTTCGTCTAAGGTCAAACCTTGCACTTGCATTTGATCAGTTGGTTTAATAATCACCGTGCCATTGCTTTGTTCATCGAAGTCAATATTGGTCGATGCCATAAAGCGCTTCATAAACATAGGCAACGTGGTATTGTCGTCGTAATCTTCTAAAGCTTGTACAATTTCCTGCGCCACCACAGGACGGCAAGAGTTGTATTCCAACAAACGATCTCGACCCGCTTGAAGTTCTGCTTCCAAAGCTTCACGCTGCACACTGACTGCTTCCAGTAAATCTTCAAACTGTTGTCCTAAATCTGCAAGTAAGCAGTGTTTTAAATCGACAATAAAGTTTTCCTGCAAGGTTTGTGCAGTGGGTGAAATATTGCTGAAAATATTGAGTGCTTCGTTATACCAACGGAACATACGCTCTTGCGCAGTCCCCACCAAATACGGCACATGAATTTGAATACGGTTTTCTTGACCAATACGGTCTAAACGACCGATACGTTGTTCTAACACGTCGGGATTGGCAGGTAAGTCAAACAAAATCAGGTCTGATGCAAACTGGAAGTTACGCCCTTCTGAACCAATTTCGGAACACAATAAAATTTGTGCACCATAAGAATCTTCTGCGAAATATGCTGCCGCTTGGTCACGTTCTAACAAGCTCATGCCTTCATGGAACATTGCAGTACGAATACCTGCATGTAGGCGCAGCGCATTTTCAAGGGCTTCTACCACAGGGCCGCTACGCGCAATTAAAAGCACTTTTTTATGTTTTAAGTCGCTACGCAAACGCTCCATTAACCACATTACACGCGGGTCAGTTTCCATCCAACTGCCATCGAGCTGTGCTTCTTCTGGCCACATTTGTTCACGTAATTTACCATCTTTAGACCAGTTTTCTGGCGCAGGTAACGGCGCAGGCTGACAATCACGACCTGGGAAACCTTGAATTGCTTCACGGGTATTACGGAACAAAATACGCCCTGTACCATGACGGTCTAATAATTCGTGGATGGCACGGAAACGCTGCTCTGGGTTATCTTCAATGCGATGTCCCAACAAGCCTTCCAGTGCAACCAAATGGCTTTCTTCCAATGCGGCATCTGACATTAAGACTTCGGCAATTTTTGCCGTATGTTGATATTGCGCTTCTTCATCCAAGAAACGGTCTAGTGAACTAAAACGCTGCGGATCGAGTAAACGTAAACGCGCAAAATGGCTTTCTACACCCAGTTGCTCAGGCGTTGCTGTAAGCAATAACACCCCTGCGGTTTGTTCGGCTAATTCTTCGACCAGATCATAACGGTCATTACCACCTTCTTCTTCGCTCCACATTAAGTGATGCGCTTCATCGACCACCAGCAAATCAAAACCTGCTTCTAGGGCTTGTTCGCGTAAGTCATCGTGGTCAATCATTAAATCGACTGAAGCAATGATGCATTGTTCGGTCAAGAATGGATTCAGGTCAGGATCGTGTTCTTTAATAGATGCCGTACGGGTTAAATCAAACAAAGAGAATTGCAGATTGAAACGGCGACGCATTTCAATCATCCACTGATATTGCAGCGAATCAGGTACCAAAATCAGGATACGTTCCGCACGTCCTGTTTTGAGTTGCTGATGGATGATCAAACCTGCTTCAATGGTTTTACCTAAACCAACTTCATCTGCCAATAAGACACGTGGCGCAAAACGCTTACCGACTTCATGTGCAATATAAAGTTGATGTGGAATCAAACCTACACGCGAACCCACCAAGCCGCGCAGTGGGCTACTTTGCATATTGGCTTGCATCAACAAGGCTTCAATACGCAAGTCGTACCATTCTTTATAGTCAATTTGGCTAGCAAGCAAGCGGTCTAATGGTTTTGAAAGTTGGATACTTGCACCAATACGGGTTTCATTCAGTGATTTCTTTTCTTCACTGCCATCTTGCAAACGACGCACTACGTTATAACGCAATACGCCATGACGGTCTTCGACCGATTCAACCGTCCACACATTGCCTTCTTGGTCTTGAACTTCATCATTTACATTAAAAATGATACGCGATAAAGGTGCGTTATTGCGTGCATAGACACGGGTTTCATCACTTTTAGGGAATAAAATGCTGACCGATCGCTCATCTACATCAATCAGAACACCAAGTCCTAATTCCGTTTCTGTGTCTGATAACCAACGTTGACCAATAGCAAACTGCTGCAATTTTTCCACCTTTATTTAGAAGTTAGGGCGTATAAATTTTTGCGCAAAACCAGCTGAGTATTTGAGCAAAAATTCAGGGCGTATAGCAATATATTTTGACATAAAGCGCACTAAAAAGAGAGCCTAAAGCACAGGCTTTGCGTAATCTTTTTCGCTTAAAATGGGACTGGGCAAGTAAACTGTACACGTTGCTCAGTTTGTGGATGCAGAAAACTTAATTCTGCTGCATGTAAACACAAACGAGGCATGAGTTGTTGCTGTTCGGGCGTGGCATACAAAGTATCACCAATAATTGGATGACCTAAATATTGCATGTGTACTCGCAGTTGATGCGAACGACCTGTAATCGGCGTCAGTTGCACACGAGTCACAATTTGCCCCTGCAATTCAAATTGCTCCAATGCACGCCAATGCGTTAACGCAGGTTTGTTATGGGTTGCATCGGCAATGTGTAATGGAGGATGTGCAGGATCATAGACCACAGGCACATCTACAGTGCCTTCACCTTGCAGTTGCCCTGCCACCAATGCCTGATAGGTTTTATCGGTTTGGCGTTCTTGAAACTGACGCGAAATTTGTTTTTGCGCCCATTTCGTGAGTGCAAATACCAAAATACCCGAAGTATCACGATCTAAGCGATGAATCAGCAAAGTGCGCGGCTCAATTTTAACTAGACGACTCATCACACAATCTTGCAAATCTGCTGTTTTACCTGGAACGGTGAGTATGCCAGCGGGTTTATGTATCACCATAAACTCATCGTCACAATGAATCAGGTGTTCGCTTAGAAAATTACTCAATTTCAATTCCGGGCCGATCGTGAAAACAAGGCGGCAATAATAAAAAGCCTGACACAGAATTACAATGCAAAATACATCAATTCCCGATGAATTTTCCGATTTACATTCCTGAATCAGACAATCTGCTGAATTTTAAATCAGCCTGCTTTTAGAAATGTGGGTTTTATAGCATGCAGGAGGCTTTGTTGCATAAATATTTTTTAAGATACTGTTTTAAAGGTTTTTAAAATTTGGATAGAAAAATACAATGAAATCATAGTGCAAGATAGTTGCACAACAAAGCCGTTCTGAAGCTATATCTTTGATGGCGGGAGCAAATGAAGTAATAGGATTCATATTTAGTTTGACCAGGCTATTTTAGTGTTTAACAAGACGCTGATCTAAGCCTTTGATATTAAATTGAAGAGTATGTCTTCAATTTAACCTAAAGCATAGATATTTTGGAGATATCTATGCCTTTTAGGACAGTGTTAAGCAGAGGTCAAATTACGCCTTCATTTCCGCAAATGTTTCTTTTGCAGCTTGAATGGTGTAGGCAATATCTTCATCACTATGCGCAGATGAAATAAAGCCTGCTTCAAAAGCAGATGGCGCCAAGTTCACACCACGTTGCAACATTCCGTGGAAGAATTTACGGAAAGCATCGACATCGCAATTCAGCATAGAATCAAAACTGGTGATGTCATCTTGGTCAGTAAAATACAAACCAAACATCGCACCGACTTGTTGCGTCTTGAATGGGATACCTGCTTCATCTGCCGCAGCTTGTAAGCCTGCCAATAATTTTTCCAATTGCGCAGTTAAGTTTTCATAAAAACCTTCGGCACGTAAATGTTTAAACATTTCAATGCCTGCACGCATCGCTAATGGGTTACCCGACAAAGTACCTGCTTGATACACTTTACCTAATGGTGCAATACACTCCATGATTTCGCGTTTACCACCAAATGCACCTACTGGTAAGCCTGCACCAATAATTTTACCGAGTGTGGTCAAGTCTGGTTTAACATTATAATGTGCCTGAGCACCGCCCAAGCTAACACGGAAACCAGTCATCACTTCATCAATGATAAAAACTGCACCGTGTTCATCACAGACATCACGAATCGCTTGCAAGAAACCATCAATCGGTTTAACCAAGTTCATGTTGCCCGCAACAGGTTCAACAATCACCCCCGCAATTTCAGCACCAAACTTTGCAAAACATTCTTTTAAAGTGGCGATATCGTTATAGGGCAAAGTCAACGTGTGTTTGGCAAAATCGGCAGGAACACCCGCAGAAGTTGCTTCACCTTCACCACTGGTTAAAAGTCCTGAGCCTGCTTTGACCAACAGCGAATCTGAGTGTCCATGATAGCAACCTTCAAACTTAACGATTTTGTCGCGACCTGTATAACCACGCGCCAAACGAATTGCAGTCATGGTGGCTTCTGTACCTGAGTTGGTCATGCGAACCAATTCAATTGAAGGCATGATTTCGCAAATAATATCGGCCAAAGTCGTTTCATGCACCGTTGGCGCACCAAAACTCAAACCATCTTCAGCAGCAGCCTGCACTGCCTGAATAATAGCAGGATGGGCATGGCCTAAAATCATTGGCCCCCAAGAACCTACATAGTCAACATAGCGTTTGCCATCGACATCGTACAAATAAGCACCTTTGGCTTTTTCAATAAATACAGGGGTTCCGCCTACCCCGTTAAATGCGCGTACAGGTGAATTGACCCCACCTGGAATATGCTTATTGGCTTGTTTAAACAGTTGTTCTTGCTTTGGAGATAAGCTCATGGAGGCACTCAACTCAAAAAAATAAAATAAAAAATTAGCTGGCTGCTTTAAGCTTCTGCTTTGAAAAGTGCAGACCAATCATAAACACGCTGTGCAACAGTATGCATCGGACGTCTTAATATATCACTAATCACTGCACATAAATCTGCACCTGCTTCAATGACAGACTGACTGTTTTCAACAGTTAAACCACCAATCGCGCAAATTGGCACATTGAGTTGTTGCTTCGCCAGTGTGAGCGTGTCTAATGTAAGTGTACTTGCCTCAGGTTTAGTTTCAGTTGCATAGACTGCACCAAAAGCCACGTAGTTTGCACCATCGGCAATGGCTTGCTCTGCCAATTCAATCGAGTTATTACAACTGCGACCAATCAATACATCTTGTGGTAAACGTGCAACCGCTTCAACAATAGAGCCATCTTCTTGACCCAAATGTACGCCAACACCATATTTCACTGCAGTTTCAAGATCATCATTAATCACAAATGGCACTTTGTATTGATCACACATCGATTTCATATATTCAATTTCGTATGCCTGCTGAGCTTGAGGCACATTTTTACGGCGATATTGCAACACCGCGACTTCATAAGTTGCCATCGCCCCTTCTAATTTTGCCAAAAGCAGTTCGATAGGATCATCATTGGTAATCAAATATAAACCGCGCATAATCTCAGCCACAAATAATACAAGGTCTGTATTATTACACATTCAGGCGGCATGTGTCAGAACCTCAGACTCAACAAGTTTTTTTATAGGGGCTCTATAAGCTTCTATTTTGTTTGGGTTTTATTGAGTCAAAAACTTAAAAATACCAAATTCTAGTGATAGCGCTAAAAGATAGATTTAGCTTTAATTGAACTGCGCAAAACAAGAACTGCAACCAGTTCAATAAGATATGGATTTTAAAATCCATACGGGTGACTACAGCGAATAACGACATATTTAGGTCGCCCATTTAGACACATGATCATTTGTGCCAGAGCGCATGTGGGGATGCGACAAATGATCATGTGTCTATATTTTTTTCATACTTCTCTCTCAGTAACCTGCTTGCTCTATATCCTTGCTTAAAGATGAATGATTTCTGATTTAACACCATTCTGAATATAATTTTTCACATAAAAAAAGCCTAGAGAAAGGTCACTCTAGGCTTGGAAAGTCACAAACTTTTATCAACAAATTTGATGACACATTATTAGAATATTCACTCTATCATTTCAACAAAAAATTAATTTTATTTGTACATTTTTTATGAAAATAATCACATATCGTCTAGTTTTTGCCTAAACGGTATAACTAAACACTCAATTCAACTTGGAATTTTATCTTTAGCACGATCTTGCAAACTTAAATGACCACGTAAAACATCTGCAAACATCCGCCAGTCTGAAATAAAACTATACACAGGCTGTTTAAAACTGGCAGGTTTATTTTTTTCAAAAACAAAGTGCCCGACCCATGCACAGGCATAGCCTGCTAGCAAACCATAGAGTACATATTTGGCTTTTTTCTGGCGTATGGCTTTGCTCACACAATATAAACCGATACTGCTGCCAACAACGTGCAAACGACGGCTCATGATGTTGCGGTGTTCAGTTAAATAAAAACGGTAAAATGTTGAATAGTCCTGAATTGGCAATTCAAACTTGGGGTCTGGTGTCGGCTCAAATTCGGGCTTTGATGCTGCGTTCATGTTCATCATCCTGATGTTTATAAATTTGAATTATTTTTGCTACGCTCAACGACACTTTAAACTAAGCCAAAATAAAAACCAAACACTAAAAAGCCAGGGTCAAGTCTTACTTCTTGACATATTTTGGTTACAATCAAATGCACTTTTGCAAAACCTCGGTTCTGCAATTTTCACACATTTATAATACCAATTTGTTTGCCATTGCTTTGGCACAACATGCTTTAGGTTTAGGATATTTTTCATGGTCGAAGTTGAATTAAAATTTCAAATTCCAGTCGCACGTCGCACGGCACTACTCAAAACTTTAGACCCGAAAAAATCGACCCAGATTCCATTAAAAGCACGCTATTTTGATACATCCACACACAGTTTGTCCCATCATGGTATGGCGTTAAGACTGCGTTTAGAAGGCGAGCAATGGGTACAAACTTTAAAAGCGGCAGGTCAAAGTCATTTTCATAGTTTTGAACATAACCATCCGCTTGCAGCAACTGAAAATCCAGATACCCCACCTCAACTTGATCTGCAAATTTATCAAAACATTCCCGAAGCACAACAATTGCTAAATCAAGCTTTGGGGCAAAATTGGGATCAGTTAAAACTACAGTTTGAAACTGATATTCAACGTACCTCACGACTAATGACCATTGAAGATACTGACATTGAAATCAGTTTAGATGTTGGTCACATTCGTTGTGCAGGTGCCGAAGTTGAAGTACATGAGGTTGAGTTTGAACTGAAACAAGGTTCAATTCAGCAATTGCTAGCATTTAGTTTTGAATGGGTTAAAAAATTTCATTTATGGTTAGATGTACGCAATAAAGCAGAAATTGGACATTTGCTTTCTGTGCAGCAAAAAGTCAGCCCTGCGGCTCAGAGCAAAGAATTTCAATTCAGTAAAAAAGACCATGCAGACCAAAATTTACGCCTGTTAATTGCACAACAATTACAGCATTTATTGCCTAATATTGCCGCAATTTCTGCACAAGTTGCCGAGCAAAACCATATTGATCAGGCGCAGCTTGCTTTGCAGCATTTACAACTAACGCTGTCCTTATTTAAAGATTGGTCTAAGCATTTAGGCGACAAATGGGCCATGCAAATTGCAGCATTTAAACAACATTTTGATCACTTGAAGCATTTAGAACACATGCAAGCCACACTCGGCGCGTTTTTACAAAACCCGACGACTGCAGAAAATCTAAAAAAAGATACCTTATACGCCCAAGAAAAATTGGTCAATTTAGTCCGGTCAACGCAAAACGTGCATCACTATTTAGAATTATTGATGTTTAGTTTAGATGTGAGCGCTGACTCGGGTTTAGACTTAAAAACTGCCGCACAAAACACATTGCAACAGCAATATAAGCAGTTACATGAACAATTACAGCACAGTGATATTCACGATTTTGAAAGTTTAGATCAACTGGCTTTGCGTATTCAGGAGCTAAAATTCAGCTTCCCAATTTTGACGAATATTTATGATGTAAAAAATTTGCAGAAATATAGTAAAGCTTTGAATGATGCACAGCTTGCAGCACAGGAATATCAAGTGTTGGCATCTTCTGCAGCATACATTCAACAAACTGAATTGGAAGCGAGCGACTGGTTTGTTTTAGGTTGGCTCACTGCAAAACAGGAAGTGTATGCACAGCGTTTATTGGAAGCGACAGAACAATTTATGGTGAGCCGTAAATTCTTAAAATAAGTATCCTTAACATCCTCAAAGCACACGCTAAAAATACTGCAATACAACGGCAGCCTTGTGAATATTCATTCGGCTGCTTTGTGTTAAAAACTGAATACAAATTATTTTATTTTTCAAGCTTTTGTTCACAATTCTCCCCTTGTTCATTTATAGATTTACACTATAGTAAAGAGAACTTATCTTGTTTCATCGAGGGCATTCCCGATGTGTGAAATAGAATTAAAATTTCAAATTCCACACAACTATCGTGCGGCATTTGAAAAAGCATTTAAAAAGAACAAACTGGTTCAACAACAACGCTTATGGGCTAAATATTATGATAGTCCTGAACAGCACTTAGCCAAGCAACGCATTGCCCTGCGTCAGCGTTTAGAGGGCGATATTTGGAAACAAACTTTAAAAGCGCCTAGTCCACAACATTATGAACGCTTTGAGCTTGAACATGAATTAGGACATGATGCGCCTGAATTGTGTGATTTGGCATGTTATGAAAATCATAAACAAGCACGAAAGATTTTAAAAAAAGCCTTAGACGGTTCAGAGGTAGATTTAACCCTGCAGTTTGAAACCGATGTTTTACGCTACAGCCAATTGGCACATTATAAAAACAGCCAAATTGAAGTTGCTTTTGATTTAGGTGAAATCCGCCAAAGCAAAAATTCGGTTGAAATTTACGAAGTTGAGTTTGAACTGAAACAAGGTGAAATTGCAGACTTAATTGCCTATATTCAGCCGTGGATTAAAAAATATCATTTATGGCTCGACACACGCAGTAAATCGCAGCGTGGCAATATGCTGTATAACAATGAAACCATGATTCCTGTACAGCAGCAAAGTACCTTGCAATTGCAACACCCCGAAAATATGCATGAGTTGTTGGCGCAAATTACCCAGAATTGTTTGGCACACTTGCTGCCAAATGCAACTGCGATTGCCAGTCAAGATTATGCCAGTGGGCATGTGCATCAAGCGCGTGTTGCCATTCGACGTTTACGCAGTGCCTTAAAAATTTTTGCTGAATATGATGCGTTGGCAAATAACAATTGGGAAAGTCAATTGGCGACACTTTTTCAGCAGTTAGGTTCGACCCGCGATCAAGATGCTTTGCGCGAAAGTCTGATTCCGCAACTTGAAAATGCAGGCTCACCTATTACCGAACTACCACCTGCAGCATCTGAAAACATTGCGATTGATGCAATTTTCCGCTCACCGACCACAACCTTATTACTGTTACAACTTATGAGTTTTGCACATTCGGCTGCGATTGCAGATGCAGAATCAAAACCATTCAAAAAAGTGTTACGTAAACGCTTGCAGAAATTGCATCAACAAATTTGTGATGATGCAGGTCATTTCCAAACCTTAGATGTGGACTCTAAACACCGCACACGTAAGCGTGTGAAACGCTTACGCTATACCGTGGAGTTTGTGAGCAGTTTATTTGCAGAAGATGATGTCAAAACATATTTAAAAACTCTAAAACCATTACAGGAAACTTTAGGACATTTTAATGATTTGATGGTGGCACAAGGTTTATTCGAAAGCCATACCCAAGCGGAACCGAAAACATGGTTTGTATTGGGATGGATTGCGTCTGAAGAGCGTCATATTTCCATACAGATCGAACAGGATTTACAGCAGTTTGCTGAAAGTCAGCCTTTTTGGTCGTAGTTAAAGTTTGATCATCAATCAATGATCACCTTTAAGCTCAACAGAGATGCATTTCATTTTGAGCTTTTTTATATTTAATCTTAATATTGCACACTTTCTAAAAGCTTAACGATATTTACCAAATACTTTCCATGTTTGGTTATCCGCTAAAGGGTCTTGATAGCTGTCACTGCGCTGCTTACGTGGCTTATCGCGCGCATCGACCAGTTCAAAATGCGGTTCAACACTTAACACAATACCATTCACATAAAAACGGGTGCGCGTGTAGTCACTTTGCCCATGCTGAAACACATAAGTACGCAAATCAATAAACTCACGATGTGCCACCAGTGCTGCATTGTCATCACTGTCTAACCAACGCTGCATGAGCTGAATTTCCTGCGGTTCAAATTGCCCACATTTTTCGATCAGGCTGGCAATCCCCCGAAAAGTTTTCGATTCTTTGGCGCGGGTTTTATTCACTCGAATCCGATCGACATGAAAATAAAATAAGGGCAAGTTCAAATGACTGGGTAAATGCACCGCATCAATGACTGCATCTTGCATAAAAGGCTGAAATAAATCCTGTGCACGTTCAATCAACCCTCTCCATTGTTTATAGTATTCTACTACTTCTGCGCGTGTTCCATAATAAATCGGCAAGCCTTCAACATGGGCAAGTTGCACGGGTGGCCAAATATTTTGACGTAATAAAGCAATGTCGCTTTTTAAACTTTGTACCGCAATCGCATCTTGCATCAACCACTCCAATTTTGCTTAGGCTATTTTTAGCTTAAGGCAAAGGTTTTGTTTCTGCAAGGCTTTGCCTATAATGAAACATTCAGATTTTTAGCTTAGGAAAAATTCATGGTTCAAAAGATTGAAGCAACCGATGTAACCGAAGAAGAAGCATTAAATGCGGCTTTTTTTGAACGTGCCGATGAATTTATTAAACAGGCCAATGACTTCTGTCATTTTGAAAAAGGCTCCACAGTAAAACCTGCCGAAATTCGTGGTCAGGTGAGTGCTGCCATGTTATTTGCTACTGCACGTTTTAATACTTGGGTGGCAGCCAATAATTTTAAAGATGGCAATGAAATGCGCGATGCCAAAGACCAAGTTATGTCATATATCTTGCAGCAATTTCAAATGATGCTTGAAGATAACTATGATGAATATTGCGAACAGTTTGAAAACTATTTGCGCTTCCGTCACAACGAAGAATTTCATACCCATAAACATGATCACGACCACTCGCACGATCATTAATTTTGCATATAAACAAAGCCCTACGGGGCTTTTTTATTGCGGCTAATTTTCAAACTTGTAGATTTCGATAAATAACCCTTCCCTTTTGTAACATGATGGCTTTGAATAGTGAAATAATAGCGTCATAAAAACAGGATCATTATGCAGAATCTAGGATTTGCACTCATTGATGCACATATTCATCAGTGGGATCCGTACAACACGCCACACAGCGCACGACTTGCTGTTAAGCTTTTGGGCAAGCATCCCAATTTGCTAGATAAAACCATCCGCCTGATAAAACCGAAAACACTCATTGAAACTTTGGGACGCACCGAGCACGTCACATCGCCCTATTTACCTGAGCATTATGCCCGCGACTTAGGTTTTTATACGGCTGAAAAAGTTGTGCATATTGAAGCCAATTGGCACAACCATAAAGGCAAAGGTGTAGTTGGTGAAACCGAATTTATAGAAAGTCTGGATTTTAAAAATAATGGTTTGGCTTTGGGCGCGATTGTCGCCACTGCAGACCCGCGCGATTCTAATTTTAAGAAAATTCTCAAATTACATCACAAAGCTTCTCCGCATTTTCGCGGAATTCGTAAAATGGCAGCCGTGCATGAAGATCGCGGGATTTTTGCTTGGGCAGACGAACCACACTTATATCGGAACAAAAAGTTTCTAAAAGGTTTTGAAGCTTTGGCGCAATATAATTTAAGTTTTGATGCATGGACGTATTCGACCCAATTGGGCGATGTCTTGGCGCTGGCTAAACAATTTCCAGAAACTTCTATTGTACTTGACCATTTGGGCACACCTGCAGGGCTGTTCGGGCAAGTTGGACACATACAGGCGTGACCAAAACAGCACGGGAAAACATTCTGTTTCGTTGGCAAGAAGATATTGCCGAGTTGGCACACTGTCCAAATGTTTACAGCAAAATTTCAGGGTTATTTATGCCTGTTTTAGGACATCAATTTCACTTGCAAAAACGTGAAGCCTCAAAACAGGAAATTATAGATTTAACTGCACCACTGATTCAGCATGCCTTACAAAGCTTTGGAATATATCGGTTGATGTTTGCTTCCAATTTTCCAATGGATCGAGTGAGCACGTCTTTGGTCAATTTAATTGATGCGACTAGTGATATTGTTGCGGCCTATCATCCAAATGCTTTGCAGCAAGTGTTTCATCATAATGCCAAACAGTTTTATCGTTTATAAAGCTTTAGCCAATTGAGCATAGATAGCAAACTTGAAGACAAAAAACGCATCGAAATGGATGCGTTTTTTGTATCTGCTCAAAATTAAATTGAATTTTTATTTAGACTGCGGCTTTAACGGCAGCACCTCAACATTGGCTTGACCATATTGATCGGCGGCTACTTCAAGCAAATGTTCTAAGCGTAAATATTTCTGAATCACAGCATCTACATCGGCTTTGCTGAGTTTTGCCAACGCTTGATCACGTCGTTCACGATAGCGTAAATCACGACCTTGTTCTAATTGTGGCACCAACATACGGTGGATACTGCGTTCATCTTCTAAGGCAGTCACACGTTTTTTCAAAATATCGGCTTTTGCAGCTTCAACTTCTTGCAAGCTGACACCATCACGGCGCAAATCCTGCAACACTTTATGCACCGCCTGTGACACTTGAGCCGACTTGCCTGCACTGTATTGTGCAGAAATACTGAGCGCACCCGATTGTTCAAATTCACTTAAACTCAAACCACTACTAAAACCATAAACCAATGCATTTTTTTCACGTAATTCTTGCGCCAAACGTGAAGACAATTGCGATTCGCCCAAAATATAACTCAACACCATCATGGCAGGTGTATCAGGATGATTCACACCCAAAGGTAAGGTCAATAAACTTTGATAACTACCAAATTCGCGCTGTTCTGCCAATACATGCAACTTTTTCGCAGGATATGCCGTATAGGCTGAATCTAAGCGTTGATACGCTTCCGTATTGCGTGATTGTCCTAAACGCTGAACTAAAGTTTTTTTGATTTGTTTCGGATCAAACTCACCTGTAATGGCAATATGTGCATGATTCATAGCAAAAAATTGACGATATAACTGCTGCACCTGCGCTTGGGTTGCAACTTGTAGTTGTTGCTTCGCAAATTCAGGCTCGAAGTGATAACGTAAATCGCCCTGCGGGTAAATTTCAATTAAACGCGCCATAGTCAAAGCTGCCACAGTTTCAGGCTCGGTATAAGGTCGTTCTAAACTGGATAAACTTTGAGAACGAATTAAATCAAACTGACTTTGCTCAAAGCTTGGATTTTGCATGACATCTAAAACAAAGTTAAAAAACGCATTAAACTTTTCTTTTTTTGCCACAATTTGAATATGAATCGCATTAGCATCGGCTTGGGCAAACGCTGAACCGCCTGCAGCAATTGACTGATCGGCAATGTCTTGCAAGCTATGCTCTTGAGATGCACGCAGCAACAAATATGCGGTTAAATCTAAAATTTCGCCCTGCTTAAATAAAGATTGTGCCGTACCAAAATTTACCGAAATAGTGGCATAGGTTTTATCATCACGAGTTGCAGTTGGAAATAATGCATACTTGGCACCATTTTTTAAGCTGCCACGCTGAATCTTTTTTTCATTTTGAATCAAAGCTTGTTTAGATTTTTGCACATAGTCTGTCACTTCTTGCTGATAACTTTTCACATCTTTCAAAGGTGTAACAGGTGTATCTTGCTGATCTAAAGTTTTTGCTGTATTTAGATTATTTTTTGCTGTGAGTGCCTGTTTTTGATCTTCAGGTGTGGGCTGAATATCGCCAATGACCCGATGCTGTGCAGTGAAGAACTGTTTTAAACGCTGATTTAGTTCATCTGCATTTAACTGTTGAATATTGTTTAAATCACGCCAATATTGTGTCCAATCACCCTGATAAGCCACAGCATAATCACTCAAGCGACCACCCAAAGCCACCGCATCATTCATCACACTGTCTGCCTGATTTTGAATCAGGTTTTTGACGCGTTGTAACTCAGCATCATCAAAGTTTTTTGCCTGTTCGATGCTTTGATTCAAGCCAGTTTGTACTTGCTTGGCATCGTGATTGGGTGCATACAAAGCCCCCATCAACACCAAATTAAAATCTTGATCTAACCATGTGCTGGACTGCACCATGGTACTTTTGCCTGTTTCTACCAGTGCTTGATACAAATGCCCACTCGGTTGCAATGTATGTAAATATGGTGACAGCACCAAAGCGGTTTTGATCTTTTCGTCATTGCCATTTAAATACAGATTAAACTTGGCCAGTTGACTGCCCTTTTGTACCACAAAATTTCGTTGCTGAATTTTGTTGCTGTCTAATCGTGGCACTTGTACTTGTTTGGGAATTTGTCGTGCTGCAATTGGACTAAAATGTTGATCAATTTGTTTTAACACCGCTGCCTGATCAAACTTGCCTGTCATCACTAAAATGGCATTATTCGGCGCGTACCATGTGCGATAAAATTGATTTAACTCCTGCATTTTAATGGATTGCAGTTCATTTAAATCGCCAATGGGTAAGCGTCCGAAATACTGATTGCCATAGGCCGATTTCCACACCTGATCTAACAAGACTGAAAACGGTTGATCCATACGCACTTCGCGTTCACGCTTTACAATCGCAATTTCGGCAGGCACATATTTTTCCTGCATGACCAATTTATCCATGCGTTCCGCTTCAAGATAAATCATCTCATTGACGGCGCGAGTTTCAGGACGAATGATGTTGGTGTATTTAGTCGAGTAATAGTCGGTGCTGGCATTGTGCATTAAACTATATTGATCTAAACGGCGCTGAAACTCCTCGGCAGGTACGTTTTCTGTACCTTTAAATGCCAAATGTTCCAACAAGTGTGCCAAACCACCTTTGCCTTGTGGATCATTCAATGAACCCGTTAAATACACCATATTCATAAAGACTTTATTTTCTTTCTGATTGGGTGCCAAAATGACTTTTAAGCCATTATCAAGTTGATATTCTTGTATTTCTTGCTTAGATTTTACTAAAACTGGCTGCGCGAAAATCACGCCATTAAATGCCAGTACACATAAAGATAAAGTGAGAGTTTTAAAACGTAGCAACTTCTTTTTCCCGATTGATTTCATTCTATTTTTTGATTTGCCATGAAATATGACAATTTTCAACTTGAGCGCAAACAGCATAACAAGCTGCAATTAAACCCACAGTAAATATTTGCAAATGATGTGATTTAAAACCGAGCAAAAAATCTAGCAGACTTCTCTCATCTCAGCTTTATCTCTAAAATAAAGTAAAGTGAAAACTCAATTCATTTTAAATGGATGAAAGAAGTCTAATGCGAGGTATGGTTTAAATCATAATTTCGCCCTGCAAATATAGCTGTGCATAACCTGAAATTTCGATACGATCATTAGGCAAAATCTTGCAATACAGTACGCCCCCTCGGGCTGAAGCCTGATATGCCACAAGTTCGGTTTGCTGTAATTTTTCTGCCCAAAGCGGTGCAATCGCAGTATGAATTGAACCTGTAACAGGGTCTTCTGCAATCCCCATAGCAGGTGCAAAATAGCGCGATACGCAGTCATACTGTGTATTTGCAGATGCAGTAATCGCAACATCAACACTCGACTGCGCCGTAATGGCTGTGCGCAATTGTCCCAATTGTTTTAATAATTCAAGATTAGGCTGTTCATCTAGCACATCTTGTACCGATTCATATTCCACAATATAGGCTTGAGCATTGATATAGACGTTTTTAAACGGTTTAGTTAACGCTTGATGCAAAATGTCGGGATAATCTGTAACTTGCTGTGCAGCACGAATCGGGAAATTCATGCAAATTTTGCCATCTTGCTGTTGCTGAACTGTAAAAATCCCCAAATTTTTCACATGAAATTGAATTGTCTTTGCCTCGGTATAATCCTTAAATAAAACAAAGCTGCTGGCAAGTGTAGCATGTCCACAAAAATCGACTTCTGTTGTGGGTGTAAACCAGCGAATTTCAAAGTTTTCAGCATCTATCATTTTGACAAAAGCGGTTTCAGATAGATTGTTTTCCAATGCGATATTTTGCATTAAATCATCAGCTAACCATGTTTTACTGACAAGCACCGCGGCAGGATTACCTTTGAATAGTTCGTGGCTAAAAGCATCGACTTGGTAAATTTTCATTAATGAACTCATGATCCTAAAAATATATACACTTATTTCATCTTAAGTTCTTTTCACTATAAGTGCCTAGCCAATTTCTGTACTTTCAATCTGCCAAGCGGGTTGATTTTGGACTAATTCGGCATAAAGCGAGCAGTAGTATCAGGGAAGTATGTTATTGGCTGTGATGCCAAGTTTGTAAAAGCTGTCTTCTTTAGCCCAACATTGGGCTTTTTAGCGCTTAGCTTTCTAGTTTTTAATCGTTGTGATACTGCTGCTCATTTTGGCAAGCACACCAAAAAAATATTTATCAATAAGCAATACTTTCCCCCATTCTTATCGCATAATAGAGCCATCTCAAACGCACTGTATTTGCGATTTAATTGGAAATCGCCCGTTTTTCCTTTTAAATACTCTCAATTTTCCCAATTTATTGAATTTAAAGAAGCATTTCTTATGAAAATCGTCATCTTAAATAATTCTGATAATTAAATTCTGTATTAGTCTGCATTAGTCTGTCAAAACCACACTACTTCAGCACGTTATAAAAATACTAATCTATTTTAATCGTTTTCAATCTATTCTAATCCGACATAAAAACGGGTATCGTAACGGGTAACTTATATTTTACCCATGTTACCCGTCATGCTTACAGATGCAAAAGTTAAAACTCTAAAGCCGCAGGACAAAGTGTATCGTTTGCTTGATGCTGAACGCCTTTACATTGAGGTTCGTCCAACTGGCAAGAAAATATGGAGATTCAAGTACACTGTAGATGGTAAAGAAGGCACTATAAGTTTTGGCGAATATCCTGCTGTCACCCTGCAAGAAGCAAGAAAATTAAAAGATGAAGCACGTGCGAAGTTGGCTCAAGGATTAAACCCATCTACAGAAAAGAAAAAAGAAAAGCTAGAAAGAAGAATTAAGGCAAGTAACACATTCAAAGCAATAGCAGAAGAATATGCAGCCGAGCAAATGAAACATAAGTCTGCCGACTATGTTGAACGCTTTAGAAACTGTATGAAAATGGATGTGTATAAAGAGATTGGTTCAATGCCAATTAAGGAAATTACGTCAGCACACATATTCAGTATAATGAGGAATACGGTTCAACGAATCAGCAGTTCCCCAAGATTTGGCACTGGAGAGGCGGCAGCAAATCTAAATCGTCGCTTCATTGGGCTTGTAATGAGGTACGCCATCATTACATCAAGACTCGATAATGACCCAACCTATGCACTAAGAAGTGTTATTTCTCAACCTGAAGTTGAGCATGCTCGCCCATTAAATCCGCAGGAAAGGAAAGCTTTGCGGGAAAAATTTAAAAGTTATAACGGATCAACTACTGTTAGAAATGCTGGTCTTGCCATGCTTTACTCAATGCTGAGAACTGTTGAGATTAGAAAATTGGAATGGTCATACATTGATTTTGACGCAAAGACCATCACTCTGCCTAGATCATCAAGGCAAGCGCAACAAGAACGAGTAATGAAAAGAAATAGGACGCATGTCGTGCCTATGTCTACACAGCTTTACGACCTATTGTTAAAGCAGAAAACCGTATCAGGTGATCAGATTTATGTGTTTCCATCACCGCAAAAGCGCAACTGCATGTTGTCGCGTACCACATTAAATAGAATGCTTGAATACATGGGACTATCTGCTGTCACAGCACACGATTTCCGTGCCACTGCCTCTACCCTGCTGAATGAGCATGGCTATGATGAAAAATGGATTGAAGCACAGTTAGCACATGCAGATGATAACAAGACACGAGCATCATACAATCATGCTAAATATTTGGCTGACCGTAGAAAGATGATGCAGGATTGGGCAGATATGGTGGATAGTTGGTGATTTGATGTATCCTAAATCAGCAAACCCCAACACGCCATGCTGCGTAGGGTTTGCGCCATAGAAAAATAGAAAAGCGGATTTTAAATAAAACTGGAGTTGATATAGTTAATGAGTGGAATAAATAAATGATGAATCTTTTATATGGGAGTTCAGACTTTAATGATCTTCTGCAGGAGTGCTACCTAACTCAGTCATCATTCCTTTCTGGGATAGAGTTTCTTATAAAAGCCAATGTTTACGACAATAAGGATGGATTGTTTTATTCTTCATTTTTTAATCTAAGTATAGGTATCGAAAGATTTTTAAAAATAGCTCTGGTTACCGAATACATGTATTCAAACAATTTTCAAAAACCTGACTTTAAATATTTAAAAAGTAAAAACCACAATTTAATTACTAGTTTTAATGATTGTTCAGATGTTTTTAAAAAACACGGTGTTGACATTTCACATATTAATGAAACACACCAAGCATTTGAACTGTTTAATTTTTTAAGTACATATGCTGAAAAAACTAGATATCAAAACCTAAATAAGCTAACAAATAGTAAGGCGGCCAACCAAATACACCCTATGCACTCCTGGATGAATCTTTCAGAGGATTATTTGAGGAAATATATTAAGAATGAAAAAATTAACACCGAACTATTAAAACATTACTCTAAATACCCCCTAGTCAGTGGTGTAACGCATTACCTAGACTTTAATGGAGCGCCATTATTGGCAATAGATTTGCTTATGTATCAATACATAATTAAAAAATCTAGGCCCTATATGCTTAATGATTTAATCCAGACACTAAAGCCTATACACCAAGCATTAAATATAATTTCACTAGAGGCAAACAATGGTCCCAATGCTGATTTTTCCAGTAAAGTGCCCATACCATATTATGGTGATTTATTTCCTTTTTTTATGCAGATACAGAAACTTTCAAAAAAGTAAAAAACTGGATTCATCGATATAATAGATAAGCTTGTACGAACAGCCCTCATTTGAGGGCTTTCTTATAAGCATTACCAAGCTTCACATCATAAGAATTTCTAGCATAAGCGGGACCATTGTAGCCACGTGCAAATGCTTTCCAGTCCTTATTCTTTAAAGCATTAATCAGCTTGTTTGTCACAATATAGCGGCACATTGCTTCAAGCTGTGATGCTTCGTCACGATACATCGCATTAATGAAATTCTGCAAAGTTGAGTAGCCTAATGCTTTCCAGTGATACCCCATCACCTGCCCGATTCCCCAAGATGCTGACTCTAAAGCCGAATCGCGATGATATTGAGCAGCTGCATTCAAACGCCTGTGCTGTGCAGAATACAAGCCATAGTTGCCCATGGTTTTACTGCACAGATCGGGACGCTCACGCATGGCCTTGTCTGCTATTGCTGCTTTGCCGTTTGCAATCAGCCGCTGCCGAAATACATGACGTTCAAATAGAATCACTGGTGTACCGTCAGTATTAAATCCACTGCCCTTGCATTCGACCTCAATCACGGCTTTTAATGCAGCAGCTTCAATGCCAAGTTTTGAGGCTTGCGCTTGAATCTGAGCTTCAGTTAGTTTTTTGCTCATCATTATCCCCGTGCAATTCTGGCTGATACTTCAATCGTGAAAAAATACTTAACACATTGTTTAAAAAGCCAAGCCACAACACCCATGAATGCGGCAACAGTTCTTTAATTTCTTGCGGTACTGCAGCCCAAAATTGCGGAAAGTTAGCGCCAAACAACCACAACAACTCGAAAGCTGCATACATTAAGACGTAAAAAAAGGCGCTTAATGCGCCTAACTGTACCGACTTGAGTTTCCAAGCCTGTTTCCAATCTTCAATTAATTTCACTTGCCACCCCCAACAATCGCAATAAATGCAGATTTCACTTCGGCAATTACCTCTGCCAGCGACTTACCATGCATCAGTGCAATAGACTGGTAAGCAATACCAATCGTCAGCAATCCGAATACAGCAAAAATCAGCATCACAAAGCCTTGTGCCATGTGTGAATATTGATCTAATTCGTAGTATTCAATGAAGGCTGCACCTCCATATAAGCTGACCGATACACTAAATAAAAACTTGCCGATAACACCAAGTGTGACTTGGATTTTCCCATCCTTATCAATATCCCCGCTAAGCACCAAGGCGAGAATAGCCCCCACAACTGCTGGAACTAATTTAATGACCCACGGTAACGTGTTTTCTTGCATTGTCTTTTCTCCAGACATAAAAAAACGCCCTTTAGGACGCCTGCTTCATTTTAAATTTTTACACTTCGATCTGTACTACATCACCGCTTGCCGCCAAGCGTTTAATCTCCCCATCTGAAATAAAAACCGTTGAACCGATGTTGTAGCGCGTCGTACTGGTACACATCACCAAGCCCGACCCATCCACAACCAAAACTTTATAATTCGGATGATTCTCATGCGTGATTTGCCCCACAAATTCAGGCGCTTTTGGCATTAAATCAATCAACCGCTGCAGTGCATTACTCACGATTCACACGCTCCACTTTGACAGTTTGGTTCACCTTTGCATGGCTGAATGACACGCTGACACTTTCAACAATGCCCCACCACTCGGCACTAAATGCAAGAACTTCACCAGGTGCACATTCACTCACTTCTGCAGAAATCGGCATAGTTAATGTGTGTGTTTCAATCATGCCTGCTTTGGCCAACTTGGATTTACCGAATGCACCCATGCTTACGACATCAAACAAAGGGTTGTTTTCAGGTGGCAATAGCACGTCTGCCGCTGTACCTGTGCGTTTGACTTGCGCTTGCTTGCCTGTTCTGTCGTTTGTCAGCGTGATGCCATTGTAGTCGGGATAAAGCTCATAGTCTGTGGACTGGCTTGTAACGAGTGAATCAGGCACCAAGCGGTCATAGTCATCAACCGTGAACGTATCCCAAAATGTCTTTTTGTAAAGCGGTTTAATTGAAAGTGTATTGCTACCCTTTTCGCTATAAATAAAACCACCGCCACTTTCTGCAATCAACTTAATCGCAGCGATTGGCGCAAGATTTGAATAGCTTAAGCTGTTGTTTGCTACGATCCAGCCCAAGTCATCAATCAATTGCCAATTCAGCACAGTATCGCTAAAAACACGATCCAATTCAGCTTGAGCAAGTTGTACTGACGTGCGCTCATTCTCTTGTAAAAATGAACGTAAAGGCGCATACGGTGCATCAAGTAAAGCGGTTTGACTGCGACCTGTGAGTGTATAAGTAATATTGCCAAAATTGCGTGAACGTGTGCGATTCTCAAGTAGCATGTGATGCTCATGCCCATTAACCATAATTTTAAGAATTACAGGCTGTCCATTGATTGGCTCTAACTTCGCAATTTCAGTATGCGGCACAGTTAAGCTATACGACCACGCCCAACTGCTGCGATCTGTACGATAGTTACCGTCATACACCAAAATATCTGCATCATTATCAAGCCGTGTCACAGATAAACTATTCAAGATATACCACCAGTTTTGATTTGGAATTGCGGGAATACAGTCATCAACCCCAAAGTTAAGAATGACGTTATGCGCATCGACTTCATTGCATAGACAGATAAAGTTTAGATCGCCTGTGCCCTCGTATTGTGGCAATTCGGGTTGTGGCCACGGCTTTACTGGATGCTTGCGATAGTGAATCGCTTTCGCTTTTTCCCAAGCTAAATCATCAGTGGTGACAAGCTCTAAACCCTTATCCCACTCAAACGTGAAATGCTTTTCAAAGACGTTAGCTACTTCATGCGCATACGTGACCGTGCGACGCTTACGAATCATTTCGTGCCAGTCTGTGATTCGATTGATACGAAGCTTTAAGGTTTCATCAAATAAGTAGCTTTGATGGATGAATCGCTTGTCACCTGTTTGCCAAACTAAATATGTATCAGTCTGCAGGCCAGTGGCTTTCTCATGTTCAATTCTGACGGCTTGTGCGAGTGAATTTGAACGATCAAAACCAGCCATAGCTTGCTGACTAAGCACCAAACCTTGATCATAAAAAAGAGCCTCATTTGATACTCTTAAAATTGGTTTTGCCCAAGGTATTGCTGTAACACTTAAAGCAGCGATTGCCTTTTGATAACTAGCATCAAATGCATAAGACACCCCGACAATATGATTAATATCGAATACCGCATCAATTTCAAATTGGAAAGCGGTATCTAATACCGTATCAATCGTGCATAGGTTTTCAGCGAATTCAGCAACAATCTCAAAGCTAAAACTGGTGTCTAAGACAGTATCAATCTGCCCGATAACATCAATATTGTCTTTAAAGACTGCAACAACTTCAAAGCTAAACTCGGTATCTAATACCGTGTCTATGACTGCAGTATTGGCACCACTGTCGGCATAGACTGCTGTGACTTCAAATGAGAATTCAGCATCGAGCACAGTATCGATTACAGCTGTAACATCATCCCCAAAATTGAGATTGGTCGAGCCATCGGCAAGATGCTCAAAATTGAGAATGATGTTGTGGCTGTCGGTATTGTCAGGCTTAAAATTTAAGTTTAGGTTGTGTGCATCAACGGTGCCGAGCTTATTTTTAAAATCCACATGAGCACCCTTTTTAGTTACGGTCTAAGTTTGATGGGCTGGATAAACAGTGTACCGCCCAAAGCCAAATTGGTATTAGCTAAGCTAATGTCAGTCCCTACGGTCAGATCAGCAGCGACTTCACCTGCACCATTGAAGATACGCGCCCATGAAGCTGTGCCCGTTTTAATCACTGAGCCAGTGTCCGTCGGGTGCAGCTCAATATAAGTGGCTGTAGTTTCTTTAATACACGGCTCAGGAAAAACCAAAGTGACCAAAGCATTGTTTGGATCTGCCGCCACAGATGTGTCTGTAGGCTGCACACCTTCATAAAAAATAACGGTAGCACTTTGGCTACCGCTATCCATAAATTCTGAAAAGGCTTGAATCATGGCAAGCCGAGCATTGATTGAAGTTTTACTCATTTTGACACCACATTGTCTTGAATGACTGCGTTGAATTGCTGCATTTCATCAAAAGCCACAATAAATGTTTTTATGTTTGTAGTTAATCCTAGAAAACTATAATCACCATTTTCATCGGGTTTTCTTATGGTGATCGGCTGTAATGTTGTTTTATCATACAAAACAACAAGAGCTTGATTGTATGCAGCAGATAATCGCTTTGTCTGCCCTTTAATCTTACCGATAGTAGTACCATTAGCAAGTGGCTCATTGCGTGTGTTTGATGATGTAATTGCTACTGAAAAACTGTTTGGCTTCATCCGAGTTCCCCAAGATAGTAATACACATGCCCTGCACCACCAGCACCTGTTCCAGAATGTGAGGCATCACGTATATACATTGAGTTTTCAGCAATCATTACCTGTGTTTCAGAAATTACAGCATTATTACCTGAATACAAACAATGAGCGATTGTTCCTCTGAGCGTATTATTTGTATCAAAAAACGGTATTTCCAGTGCTGCAGGTGAAGTTGCATTAAATGAACCGCTATTGCCAGTGCCATAGTTATAAACTATCGGGATGCATTCAATTGTGGGCATGAGCCTATTTAGTAGATTGCTGTTTGTTGCAAATATTTTGGATGCATTTGAATTGGACCCAAACGGTGTCCCGCCAATTGATGCATATCCGTATGTTGTGCCTGCGCTCTGATTAACTAAATAAGTCGCAATAAACCAGTTTGGGTTAGTAGACGCGGGTTGTGATGTTTTAAACAGACCTGTGCCATAGACTCTCTTATATGCGCCATTAGTTGTAAGACTCAAATTAATATAAAATGCATCAGTGTTGCCGCATAATGTGAAAGCGCGATTCCCATTTGATGGAGCGCTACTTTCTGACGTATTTTGATAAACTTCTGCAGACCTCGCCCACACCCAACGACTCCATCCTCTAACACAATTCGTGCCAGTCCCTGTTATTTTCCAATTTTTTGCAGGGTCAGCAGGGTCAAATGGCAACTGCAGCACATCGGGGTTTTCATAATCATCTATATGTTCCATGTGCTCAAGCAAACCAACCATGGCATATTTTGCATAAGTTGATGTATATACGCCTGTTGTACCATCTGGACTTGTCAGACTCTCATCAACGCGAATAAACGGATGCTGCGCAGTTGGATTTTTTGCACGATACACACGCTTCACATCGTTTGTGTCACGGAAAATAATTTCATAACCCAATGATGCTAGTTTTCCTGCGCCAACTGTTGTGATACTTGTTTCTGCAATTGCGGCATGTGGTTTTAGAATGAGTTGTGTGGTATTGGGCACACCTTTGATTCGATATTTCTGGTTAAAAGAAGCAGGCGCAAAGCCTGTTAATTCTACTACCTGAAATAACATTGCATTATGGTCTGAATATAGGGTTATATGTACATCACCTTGGGCATCAATTGATGCTGCTGTGATTTGCGTAAAATCAATGCCTGTCACCAATGCTTTATCAAGCAAGCGAATTAAATCACCCCAGTTATTCCCTAGAGTTAAGCCATTTAAGTGGCTAAAATATTGAATATCTACATCTGTCGCCATTTTTCTTCACTCATAAAAAAGACCGCATAAGCGGTCATATTTGATTTAAATTTTAAATTACGCGGTCAATGTCACCGCGTAGCATGATCTGGAATTGATCTGACATAACAGTTGGCTCAGATTGCTTTACTGTGCGAATGACCCAGACAGGAAAGTTTGCAGCTACAGTATTAAATCGCAGTACGTTACCGCTTGCCCAGCCTGCACCCCAACCTTCTTTTTTCACTGTGAAATATGGTAAGCCAGTCACGGGGTTAATCGGCGCAAAATCAGCATTTACGCTACCTGTGCCGATCTGCCCCGAATATTCACCAACACAGCGGAATGATTGTGCATCCGTAAAGATTAATGCCCATCGCTCCTGAATCGCACCTTTATTGCTGACAGTAATCGGATATAAAGCATCGTTGTAGTTTGCTGAAATACCGCTACCTGTGGCTTCGTCTGCCCATGCGTTATTCCACGTTTGCTGCACAAATTTTCGTGTGTAACGTGACTGCATATCGCCAATCACCAATGCTGAACCCACAATCGTATCTGCTGCATCGTAATTGTGTGTTAAAGGCTTGGTAAAGGTTAGCTGACCACTAATCTGCACATCACGAATCAATCCCATGTCTTGATAACGGTACTTAGCAATGATTGGCGCAACCAAAGCACCCATAACAAAATCACCGTTTAGCGTCACTTTGCCGTAGTCATAATCGACCACATACATATCAAACGGCACTTTGGTACCTTGGCTATCCTCTAGCTCACACCATGAAATACGCTGGTCGTTTAAATCATAGGTTTGACCTGCAATATGGCTTGGTAATTCCTGTGTTTTGCTTGAACTGACAATACCAATATCACCAACTCGGAAAATCGGCACACGGCCATCAAGCGGTAAACGTGTTGCAGACAAGCCTAAAATTTCAGAATCAAGCGGGATATAGGTATAAGCAATTGCGTTATAACGCACCGATGAGCCGTCGATCCACACTGGCACATTAATGTATGTTTTGTTTAATTCTTCATACTCCATGCGCACGTCATACCAATCTTTAGCAACAATTTCTGCACGATTGGCTTCGGTAATCTCGGTTTTATCGTAGAAGTAAATATCCACAAAACCTGTATCGTGATTAATCTTGCCATGCGCAAAACTTGTTTCAATCACACCGTTTTCGTCTGTTGTTAGCGTTAATTGACCATGTTCCAATGATGCTACAACCACAGTCAATGATTGTGGTCGAATCGGAATTACAGGAGTTCTAAAACTGACTTGATTCATCGGTGGCAAGTCGGTTGTGGTTGTCAGTGAATCTAACTGAACCGTATTGTCACCGCCTGGTGTCCATGACTCAATTTCAACCTGACCTGTGCCGTATTGAATCGAACCTGACGCAATACCACTGTTATTTGATGGGTCTACATTGCGATAAAGCTGCCCATCACGATCTAAGAAAGTATCAGCGCCAACTCTAAAGCGTGCTGAGCCTGTCAAAATCTGCTCGTCATATCCTGATGACAAGTCCAACCGCAACTTATCCGCCACAGCTACCGTGGTGCTTGAATTAACACCTGAATCATCACGATATTTCACATTAATTGTGGTTTCGTTGTACGCCCGAAATACGCGGGTAGTTCCATTAATTTTAGACGTCACTGGAGAATAAAAAGACATTTAGACCACCTTTATGCAGACGCATAGGTTGCGTTAAATCGCGCTTCATATACATAGCTAAATGTTTTGTATGAAGCTGTTGGTGTCACAATGCACTGACCTGTGTTGTAATTAATCGTGCCCTGAATATCGCCTGCATCGTTAATTAAATTGCCAATATTGCCGCCTGTTGGGTCGTCTTTAAGATGCACAAACAGCGTATTTAGACCCGATTGATCTGTCACAGGAATTTCCAAAGCCACACTACTTGGTTGAATGCTTAAGCCTGTGCCGATGGTAAACGTCAGTTGTTGGCTAGCATCAGGTATCGCGGATTTGGTTTGGTCGAGTTGTGGACCATAGCTATACGTGATATTGAATTGCGTATTTTTCTGCGGCAATTTGTTTGGAATAATCCGACCTGTACCCGCAGCGTAATTGACGTATCCTGTAGCATCACCTGTAAATAACCCTTTCGAATTGCTAGATGCGGTTTTGGTTTCACCTTCTAACACCCACGTCACAGTAATACCTGTAGCAATACCTGTTTGCCCAAGATCAAAATCAAAGCCTGCTTTCTCTACATGCAAACCTGCTCGCACAAAAGTTGCAATCGGTGTACCCCAGTGCGCCAAAATTGGCGTATCAACATCAGGCAATGCACCTGTGGTCAGCAAGAATGAGCCTGTTTCATAGTTAATCATGCCCGAACCAAACGAACTGTGAACACCTTTTAATTGCCCAGAACCATCATCTTTCAGCTCATAAAACTTGCCTTGTGACATATAAGACAGCGATAAGCTACCAGGCGCAGGGATTGGAATTAATACGCCCGTCCAGTTGGTACTTTGGCTGTTTTGCGTAACAGGAATCGCATAGCTTTGAAAATATTGTCTAGGCGCTGCAGCAGGCGTAAAAGTGATTTCTAATGTGGTTGAGCCTGCACCCGCAGCTGAGGTCCATTGAATCAAGCCACGCTGATAATCAATCGTACCGACTTGTGTGCCTTGACTGTTCTTCAACAAGCCACCTTGATCACTCACAGGCTGACCAAACAGCGTAAACGCAATACTTGATGGCATCACGCTTGAGCCTAAATACAAGTTTTGGCTTACACCGACTGTAGTTGAAAAGTTGGCAGTAATGGTACCGTCATTACCAGGCACCAAAATAACGCTCTCACCCGCCGCATTCACATCAACAATCGGGGTTTCGGTCTGTGCTGATGGAATCAATTGTGTGAACATGCTAGACGCATTCACAGTGAACTCACCCACCTGCGCATCCGATGCCAGTTTGACCGATGCACAATATTCGCCCGTATCTGCTACCAGTGATTCACGAATGATGGTTTTAGACTGTGTGGTGCCACCGTACCACTGGCGAGCAGTCAACCCAACAAAATCACGCTCAAGCGGGTCATTAATCGTGTACGTGGCAATTTTGTATTCCACATTTTTATTATCAACCACCATAATCGCAATGCGTGTTTCCACTTTAGTGATACGCACATATTGCTCAAATTCAAGCGCCTTGCCTTCGTCACTGACTAGAACAATGGTATCGCCAACGCTTGACTCAGTTTCTTGTGGAAACATGGCGACTTGCAACTGCTTCATGCCCTGCCAATGCGTATCTAACGGCGTGCCTGCAATCTGTCCACCTTTGGCTAAATAGTTTTCTACTCGGTTTTGGGCACTACGGCGTTCATCTGTCCAGTTTTTTGTGCTGAACAATAAAGCCGATACGTTTGGGTCTTGCGGATTTTCAGAGATGAATACCGTTGCACCCATCAATGCGTCCGTGTCTTCAGTAATCACCGCAGGAAAGATTTTACGCATGGACACGTCGCCCATGGTTCGATCCATTTCTGACACGTCGTTGAACAGGTTATTACTTTGACCATCAATGATGACTTGACCTGAATACTTGCCGCCACCATCATCGGTATCGGTTAAGCGCTCCGATTTATAGAGCACCAAGTCTTTTGTTTCAATTGCCATTATTCGCTCCAAAATCTTAGCGTTAAACGCATCATTTCATCTGAACTGGTCGCTGGTGAACCCCACACGCTGACCGCTTCCAGTGCTGTATCTTGATGATTAAAAATCACATCAAATTGCCGATTGTCATGTGGCCATTCAAACTGCAAACGAAATTTCTCGCTTAAAGCCGACCATTCCTGCAACTTGCGCACGTCACTTAACTTTGCCCAACCACGGTTACTATCGGGTGTTAAAGTGATAGGTCGAGCACCAACCTTGACACCTTCTTGAATAATGGCCGCACCACTAATGGCACGCTCCACGGTTTGCTCTTTTGGCTTCCATTCAAATTCGTCAGACCATAAAAAACCGTCTTCTAGTGAGACGGTTTCGGATGTTGCTAAGCGTATTAATTTCATCACATTGCCTTTTTCAGCATTTCAAATTCACGCAAGATACTTTCCATTGTGTCGCCATCTTCTTGTGAGCCGAGCATTTCAAAGCGTTTGCCGCCTGAAACAAACTCAAAGCGCACGTTTTTGGTTGGTGCATCATTCTGCAGATCGCGGACTTTCGGCTCAGAAATAGAAGGTGCATAGTCATTGACCTTTGTGCTGCCTGTACTTCTGACATCAAGATTACGCAGCAACTCATTAATCTTGTTGGTACCGTGTTGTGTGGTTAAGCCTTTCGCTGCAGCGTTATTAAACTCTTGCTCAATGAGTTTATTCATCGCCAAGTTACCGCCTTTGCCGTATGCAGCAAATTTGGCGTCACGATCAGTTTCCATCGCTTGTGACCAGATCGAACCTGCCAATTTCTTAGCCTGATCTTCGCTGTAGCCCATGCTTTTAATCTGAGCGATAACGTCATTCTTCGAGTAAGAGTCATAACCCGAAATGGCAGCACTCAAACCTTTGGACTGGCGCTTCATTTCAGCATCCCATTTCTTAGCCGCTTCCTGAGATGCCTTATTCCACGCCACCTGTGCTGCATTGGCTTCTTCGCGTGCAATCTTGCCTGCTTCACGATAACCATCACCAATACGGCGCGCTGATTCACGTACACGGTGGTTAGCTTCGGTTAAATCATCCATCGCTTTAACAGAAGCTTTGCCTGTTTCGTCGATTTCGACGCGTAGACCTTGGCTGGCAGCCTTGGCTTGCACTGAGGCAATCTGTGCCTTATCACCTGTAGCAATCGCAGCTTCGAGCATTTTTGTATAGGCTTGTTTGATACCTTCAGCTGTGGCTTGGCCACTCTTACTGACCACATCAAAGTTTTTCTGAGCGGCTATAGCAGCATCATTAAGTTGCTCTTTAGTTTTAATGCCCAAGGCATCAAAGGCAGCAATGGTTGGGTTTAAAGCTGCAGGTAACTGCATTGCCTTTTGCTCAATCTTGCTTAAGCCTAATGCAACTTGCTCACCAGTGATGATTCCTTGTTTCTCAAGCTCCAATAACTTGTTTTTAGCATAGTCCAACTCAGCTCGTGTTTGTGCTGTATCAATTGCCTTATTCAAGTTACTGGATAGAGCAAGCCCTGTATCAATCCCCTTGGCTTTATATTCATCCAACTTATCTAGAATAATCTGTACGTCATTTGCAGCTGATTGGAATGACTTTGAAAAGCGTCCCTGAAGTTGCTCAGTACTTAACCCTGTACGCTCTAAAGCTGCACGCATGACCGCTTCAGTTAATGCCGCAGACTTCTCTGCCTCTTTAGCTGTACCCGCAAAAGCAGCACGGGCATTGGTTTCAAAAACCAATAAGTCTTTGCCATCAAGCGCCTTGCCTAAACTATCTTGTAACTCATCCCCTGTGATTTTCCCTTGCTCTTTAAGCAAGATCAGGGATGTGACAGCATCATTTATGCCTTTGGTTGAGTCAAACTTCATGGCATTAGAGATTTCCTCTAAAGCCTCTTTGGTTGGCTCGCCTTTATTAATCAGTTCATCAAACTGCTCAACAAGCTTTTTTGACTCATCTGTCAGCTGATACGTTTTATCACGGCTCTTTTCGGCTGCAGCAGCAATTTCTGCTTTAGATTCAGCAACAACTTTTGCCCTTACAGCTTCAAGCTCCATTTGACGGTTTAGCTTTTCAATTGCCTCACCATACCCCATGGCTTTAGCTGCTGACTCTCCCAACCATTCGCCTAGTGGTGTTAAAGCTCCCCAAACTGCAGTGCCCATTACACCCAATGAAGTGACAGCAATTCCTAGAGCACCTAAGCGTCCAACTAACCCCATTACACTCGTACTGGCTGTCGCTGTAGCTGTGGTTACAGTTTTACTGTTTGCAGCCAGTTGAGTCTTTGCGGCTGCATTTGCTTTTGATGCATTTGCATTGGCAATCTGCGCTTGAGTATTAGCAACAACTGCCGCAGTTTCTTGGGTAATTGCAACGGATGCGGCTCGCACACTGTTGGCTTTATCAATGAAAGCTAAACCAATATTTAAGGCTTTATATGCAATAAATGCCTGCCCAGCCATCATAAGCGTACTAACAATGGTGTCCAGATTCTCAGCTACAAACTTAATTGCCTCAGCAACTTTACTGCTCGCACCTGTAGCAGCATCAGCTTCACCAATATAAACAGTCCAAGCTGACTTAAGGTTTTCAATTGAAGCACCAATGGTCGCAGGGAATTTATCAAACTCTGCTGTGATTTTTTCTGACTGACTTAAAAGCGCCTGAGTTACAACTTCTGTTGTGAGCTTTCCTTCGCCCGCTAGTTCACGAAGCTTACCAGTTGTTACACCTAAACCATCTGCTAAAGCCTGCGCTAAACGTGGTGACTGCTCCATCATGGAGTTAAATTCATCACCACGCAAAACACCTGAACCTAAAGCTTGGTTAAGCTGTGTAATTGCTGCTTCGTTTGATGCTGCAGAACCACCACCAACCTGAATTGCTTTGTTAATGGTTTCAGTTAATGCCAAAGCCTGTTCTTGTGGCCATTTCATTTCCTGCCCGATTTTGGTTAATCGTGCATATAGCTCACCTGTTGCCTCAAGGTTTGAGTTGGTTGCGATTGCGACGTTTTTAACATCGTCCATGGCTTTTTCTAGGTTGCCATGTTCACCAATTGCAATGCTGATTCGTCCTGACAGATTTTTATAAGCATCAGCAGTCTGCGCAATTTCACCTGCTGTTACGCCAATGCCTAAAGCAGCCAAAGCACCTGTGAGTGCACCAAAACCTGTTTTAAGGCCCTGTAACTCACCTGCCACCCCTTTCGATGCCTGCTCAGTTTGGTTTAACTCTTGATTGGTTGTTTCAAGTTCCTTATCAAGTTGTTTAACCTGTTGTGCTGTTTCTGCAGATTGATCACCAACATTGTCTACTGCTGATATTGAGGAATTGGCTGCACCACTATAGGCCTCAAAAGCTGTCTTAACTTGCTTAACACCTGTTTCCAGCTCTTTAACTTCACGCTGAGCATTCTCAATGTCTGCAGGTGTGGCATTGGTAGCTGAGAGGTAATTTAGGTGTAGTTTGGCTTGTTTTAAATCATTCTGAAGACTATTTAAAGCGGCCGATCCATAGTCACCAAGCTGTTTAAGATTACTCGCACTTACTGTTGCATCATCGCCAAGTGAATCCAGTGCTTTAGTTGCGTTGTGCAACTCACTTACCAGCTGACCGACTTTCTGCTTAGTATCTGAAGGAATGATATTTCCAAGCTCTTTTGATGCTTCAGCCGAGCTTTGTTTTAACTTATCAGACTCGGTTTTGATTGCATCAAATACGGACTTCGCAACACTTTCAGATTGTTTTACACCGCTAACAAAACCTTTGTTGTCAGCGTCCATGATAAGTTTAAAAGTTAAATTCTTTGACATGCTGACCTCGAATTTTAGGTATTAAAAAACCCGCCAAAGTGACGGGTTGATTTTCAAAAAACTGCTATTAAAGAGCTTGTTTACACGCTGTGTATATCTCTAATGATGAAGCTAATTTATTATAATAATTAATTTTCTCTTCCGCTTGCTTCTTCCATAGCGATATATCGTTTTGCATAAAATACACATAGTTAAATATCGCTGAATCCATAGCTTCAAGTAGATCTTTTTTTGCAGGATCTAAACAGTCATAAAACTTCTCTTTCTGAAGACTTTCTCTAATTTTTCTCAGTTCAGTAACCTGATTCCCGAGAGCAACTCTAGCTGTAGAGCCTGCAATCAAATCAGCTCGTGACCAATTATTAGAAATGTCCATATACTTTTGAAGCATATCTTTTTTAAGTTGAGTTTCTTTAAGTTTTGCTTGTTGCTGCTGTTCAAAAGCCTGAGCTTGGTTTTGACTATTCAGTTTATCTTGTTCCGCTTTCAATGCTTTGGCTTTTTCAGCCTGCAAACGTCTCAGCTCAGCCTCTTTTTCATACAACATAGCATCTACTTTTTGCTGCTCAAGTTTCTGCTGATGAGCAATCTCGGCCTGCTTTAAACGCTCGGCATCTTCTTTATTACTTTGAGACATAAAGTAAAATGCAATAGCTATGACCGCTATTGCAGCTAACAAACCGTATTTCATCACTCACGCTCCCAACCAATGCTATAGACTTTTCCATCTACAATGGTAATTTCATAGCGTGCATTATTCATACGGTATGTGTAAGTCGTGGCTTTGTGCGGCCAACCTTTTCTATCATGGATTACGTGATTATATGATGACACTGGTCTACCTAAGGCTTCCATCATACGACCTTGTGAATGCCCCACTTCAACAATCATGGTACTGCCACGCACAGCATTGGTATATTCCAAGGCAAATACAGATGATGACGCCAGTAGAACTGCGGCGACTAAAAGCTTTTTCATAAAACCCCCTCAAAATTTATATATTTTTCAGGCATTTTAACAATTGGTTAATCAATCAACAACCTTTAAATCTTCCATAAGTTTTTTAAATTCACGGTTTTGCGCATGTTGTGCCGAGCGCATTAAATTGACTTGTGACCGCATTTTTCTTAGCTCATTGCGCTGTGCAGCTTTTAAATACTGCAAATATGCACCGTATGACATATTCAAAATATCATCGTGACGATGGCCGCAATCAATCAAATACTGAAATGAATCAAACCAAGTGATTTTTTCATTGCTTTGCTTACTGCCACGCTTTGGCTTTTCAGGCTTGAAATATGCCGTATTCACAGTCAATACAGCACGCAGCATATCTAAAAACAAAGCCTGATCTTTTGCTATCTCAAAAATACGATCTGCAGTTAAATTACTGGTCATCACGCAGGTATGAATCACTTCAACCGTATGGGCTTTAAATAACTCAATCAAAATTGCATCTGAATAATCTTTGTCCTTCAAATATTCTTTGACCGTTTCAGCGTGTTGGCAGAACAGATCAAGTGACTTTACTTGAATCTGCTTCACTTCAATTTCGCCAATTTGAAACGTGCGATTATCTGCTAAGAAAAAATCATTCATGATGGAATCTCAAAAAAGCCACCCGATGGTGGCGATAATTATTAACCTTGCGTCACACCTTGTATGCCTTTGCATAGTTTCAAGATGCTTTCGGCATGCAGTGTGATGTGTCGATGGTTTGGCTTGGTTCGCTCAATATCAATTCCAATCAATATGGCTGCTTCAATATTTTTCTGCCAGTCACCCGTATCTGGTACTGGCTCTATTGAGCAAAACACATAGCTATCATCACCAATATTAATGTCCGCATAATTTTCCTCATCTGTGCTTGGTCGACATTCTGCAACTACATAGGCAATATTCATGATTGCACCACGCTCGCAAATGGAAGCGATGGCTGCAATTCTCTTTCTAGTTGTGCTATTTCATGATCAAGTGGATGCTTTTCATGTTTCCACACGTTCATGTCTCTAGCTGAGCAACTAACTTGCTGTTTGCGATTTTCACGATACCCAACAATATGGTTATATCTAGCCCATTTGGATTGGAAGGTTTGAGTTATTTGGTTTGACATCCACTCAAATGCATCAATAAATGATTCTTTGATAGCATCGGCTTTTTCACCACTAAACCCCATGACAAGAAACATAAAGCCACGTTCTGTCATTTGATAAAAGCCCGTATTTCTTTTCGTATTACCTATCTGTTTGTTTTCTAAGGTAAACGCAAAATTGCGTTCACGGAATTTCTGCGAGCATTTCATGTTTTTAATTGCTCGAAGCACATCGGAGTGTCGTTTTTTAAATGCTTCCGCCACTGCATAACTGGTTGTCTTTGGTTCGCCATTTTCATTTGAGACCATGGCGCGTAAATTTAATGATGTCATCATATTCATGACTTCCTCCTAATCATATTCAAAAAAAAGAAACTGGCAGGCACGCTGAATATGAAAACGTGCTTTTCGAACCGTCGTTCTAGCCAGTGGTTTGCCTGAAAACAGGCATAAAAAAACCGCCCATAAAGGACGGTTTGATTAAGTGGTGGGATGAATCCCTTTCGTTTTCATTAATCGCTTAATGCAAATGAAAGAAATTTAAAAAAAAAGGCACAAAAAAAGACGCTTATGCGTCGTGGAGATTTCTTTGTGCCTGTGTTGGTTAAGGTGCAGATACTGCAGGGATTGTCACGATGTGACCGTACAAACCAAGCTCAGCATCACTTTGTTTTGTGACATCTGATAATGCCTGACCTGAAATAGAGTATCGCCCTAATTCCTCATGGATTAATGGGAATGTAGTTTCAGGTGACTTTTTGGTACGCCATAAACGAACCGCCATGTGCTCATTGGTAGCCGTATTAATGCCTTTAAAAAACAGCTCGTATTCTGTTTCAAAGTCAGATGCCAAAGTGGTATGCGTTACAGCCCCAGTGGTGTATGTAGCCAAAATCGGCATAGCCAATTCATCCACATCATGGAAAACAACCGTACCAAACTTAGCATCAACCGTGTACTGCTCACTGGTCAGTGTTTTTGCTGTGCCTTCAGTTGAATCTTTGAATGACACGGTAGACAAGTTATAACCATTAAGCTTAATTTCCTGACCCGCTACCACAGTGCCAATATCTGCATCGGTAATAGTTTCAGTGGTCACTTCGGTGGTTTCACCTGAAACAATGTATTTCAAGTTTTCTTTATCCACTTTTTCAAGCTGACCTGAAAAACTAACCGATGTTGTCTGAACCATAGTGAAGTCGGTTGTACGCTTGCCTGTCATGGATTCAATGTGCTCTAAAACATCAGCACCAATTTCCAATTCAAACTCTGGTACGTTACCCAAATGACGCATTGCGCCTGCTACACCGTTGGTGATTTTTGCTAAGTAAAACTCACCTTGTAGCGAAATATATTGAGTGCTCATTATTTAGCATCCCCTGTGGCTTTCTTCGTTGTTGCAGCTGTGGTTTTCACTTCTTGAATGACACCATCAGCAACTAATTTTTTGATCTGATCTTCATTCAGACCACCGACCAATTCGCCAACCTGAAAGCGACCTACAGGCTTTAAGGCTTTATATTGTTTCGCCATGTATGGCTCCTAGATAAACTTTTCAGATTCAAAAATAATGGTGATGTATGCAAAGCTTGAGCTATACCCATCACGCACAGACAAAAACCGCAATGGAATACGTGAAGAAGACGGCTTCCATCCCGCCAAAAGCTGAATGACTTTTTCAGTCAAAGCGCCCGCCTCGTCTGCTACAGCACTACCATCATTTAACTGTGATTGCGCATTGCGACATGCAACCGTAACCGACCATTGCTGACCGATCTGATTCAACTTGCTGTTGCCCTTGGAGTCTTTCAGGTCGATACGAACAAAGTTCACATGGGCAGATGGTGTGACCTGCGACATTTCAGTCACGTTTACCGAATTAAGCGGTGTATAGATTTTCCGAAAGTCTGAAATTTCTTCCAATTTTTCGGCAATTTCATCACGCACCGCGAAGAATGTCATCAATAAAACTCCCAACAATGTCTAAGACTGTCGCCTCATCCTCTGCATTAATGCCAAGAAAAGTACGAGAAGGAATATTCACTTCTTTTACTTTTCGATATTGCCCTGCCACCGCAAAGGTGATGTATTGACCATTCTTAGGTGTGATATGAGCGCCATAATGAAAAACATGCGCATAAGTTTGATTTGCACCCCACTCAACGCCATTGTTCAGGACGTTGTAGCTCATACCATTGAGTAAATGTCCATCATTACGTCCTGTCTCCCCACCTTGCAAACGGGCACGCCATGACACTTTCCATGGATTACCATCAACATCACGCTGATACTTAAATCGCATTATTGTCGCATTAAGCATGTCGTTGCCAATGTCGTTAAACATCTCTGACTTATCAGCATCGAACTGATTTAAGCGAGTAAGGATTGCTTCAATGTGTGAACTATCAGCTTTGATCGTGATTGCAAATGCCACACACACCTCACTTGATGCTAGGCATCATGTCTAAAGTGGAATCACCAAACACACCACCCTTGTAACTGGTACCGATTGGCATTGTGGATGGTTTATTCTTTGGCTGGTCGTCCACGATTTGGTTGCTTACTGCATCCTGAATTTGCAAATGTGCTTTGTTGTTGGCCACCAACTTTAAAAATGAAATAGCGTCTTCATAACGCTGTCGCACTTCCTCAGTCGGCTGCTGAAAATAGAGGCGATAACGTGCAATGTCACACGCCATGCGCTCTAAATTACTTGGCACATTTGGCAACGGCAAAGCATAACGACCACCGATATAGCCGTTAATTTCTTCTGTTGCGTCCTGAATGGCATCTTGAATGGCGGTTGATGCACTTGCATGCATCAACTTCAGTTCTTGAATTTCCTGACCAAATCGTGCAACCAAATTTGCTTCAGTTGCATACATAAGACTTACTCAGCGGTTGAGCGGGTACGACGTGCAGGCTTTTCTTGAGTTTCCTCTTGATCGGCTTCCACTTCTTTAATCGCACCCATAACTAAAAGGGCCTTAGCACGTTCTGCACTAAGACCCTCGACAGTTTGTCCTGGTAGGTACTGCCCTACGGACTGCGTTGCAATGTATTTAGCCATGCGTCACTCCTTAAATCGTGATGAAGCCAGTACCACCACAAATACCATTTTTATTTGATGGTACGACCAATGGAGCCGATTCAGTCATAAGTAAGATGCCGCTTGGATCTTCTTCATACCATTGACGATCAAAGTATTCTAAAGCCAAGCCATTTGCATGGATGTTTTCGATCTTACATTGCGTCACATAACCATTGGTGTCAGAAATAAGTGCAAAGTAATCCACTGGAATGAAACGTTTCACTTGCCCTTTGTGGCGGTACGTTGCGTCATACGTCCAAATTTCAATATCACCCAAGTAGCCTTTGAACTTCGCAGAACGTGAGGCGTTTAGACCAGGGCGATAAGGAACGCTAATACCTGCATACGGCTCAACAAACTTGGCTTTGAATGCTGCGTTCTTTTCCAACACTGACCACACTTTGCCAGTTGTAAGAATCATGGTTGCATCACCACCACCTTCATCCAACATGCGTTGTGCCATGGTATCCATGTCTTCAAGCGGTGTAGCACCTGCCTGATCCCAAGCGGTTGTCGGGGTAAATGCAAGTGATGCATCGCGACCAAAAGACACCACGTTTTTAGTGTAATCGTCTGACTCAAGCACAATCTGACCAGTTGTGACTAATTCAGTCGCCATCAGGATTTTGCGATTATCAATCGAGTCGTGGTTACGCTTGATCGTTTCGATCTGAGCAATCATGTATTGCTCTGCTGTGCTCAACTGATTGTTACCAGTTGAGATGATGCCTGCATCACGCAAGCGCGCCAATAATGCAGTATCCCATGCGGTAGCAGGTGTGACTTGATTCTTTGGTTTCAAGTAAGCTGGCTGTACGTGGCTTACTTGAATTGCTGTGGTGCGGTCAAATGGCTTACCTGGCACCTGTGGTGCAACCAATGGAGCAATGTCTGATTCAGTTTCAAGCTCAGCAATAGGCACCACATTTGTCGTGAATGATTTGCGACGAGGAAAAAGCTTGTCCAAAAGCCATGTATCCATCGGCTCATAATTTGAATGAATTAATGCTAATTCATCAACGCCCAATAGCTCCAGCGGAGCACCATTAATAGTAAAACTTTGTGGCATGATTTACACCTTTGATAATTCAATGTTGTTTTTAGATGCTTTAGCGCGTGCTGCATCGTATTTGCTTGTTGCGAGTGCTGTGCCAGCAATTGATACAGCCTCAATATTGAACACACCACCGTTATAAACAGGGATTTCAGTACCGTTTGCAGCTGCTGCAGTAGCTTGTGCAGCTGTTAGTGTTGCACCGCAAATAACGTCCCAACTTGACTCATCGGCCGCTTGGGTGAGCACATTTGCCGCAGATAGTGCCAATAAATCACCCTCTTTGTATGCTGTGGCAGTTGTGACCTTGGCATTAACACGGCGGGTTTTTCCCACGTCCAAATTAAACGGACGTGATTCATGTGTAGCTGAAACAGTAGTCATGGATTACTTCCCCTTTTGCTGAGCTGCAAATGCTTTAGCGCCTGCAGATAATTGATGCTCTTGATTGCCCGATGATTGCGTCCCACTTTGAGCACTCGCTTGATGAGTGAATAAGTGCGCAAATGCTGGATTTGCTAACGGTGCTTGTTGCTGCTGACCTGCAGGTTGTTGTTGCTGAATACCTGCAGAGAATTGACGAAGCTGCTTTGCGGTAAATGCAAAAACAGAATCATCCATATTGGTGTATGCAGTTTTATCATCAGCGCTAAATTGTGTTTTAAGCTCAGCTTCCAGTGCCGCAATATCTTCAGCACGCTTTTGCGCTTTGAATTGCTTTAACTCAGCTTGAGCGTTATCGCGCTCGGTTTCTGCTTTCTTCAAAGCTTCTTTGGTTTGCTCTAATTCGGTCACGTCGGTGTCCTCTTTGGTTGGGTTTGGATTGGCTTTGCCCGAGAAGGCTTTAATTGAGGTATTACGATCAGCACCAGTCGAGCAGATCGTGAACTCACGAATGCGGTTTTGACGGAAGATTGTGATAGGACCTTCAAATACTTGACCATTCACAGTGACTGTCTTGCCTTGCGAAACCTCTTCAATAGATCCTGGATCAATCATCATTGACATCTGGAATGGGAAGCCATCATCAGAGTCCTGAACGATTTCCTGCGCCTTAGCATTTGTAAGGAAATCACCAGCTACATCAATCTTTCCGTTTGTATCTACTGTCTGAACAACACCAATTCGACTAGAGCTAAAGTGTTCTTCAAGCAAGGCTGCTGGCTTATCAATCTCAATCCCATCAAGATCAAAGACCACACCAGAACGCCCCCAATACCAATGACCATCTACACGGCCACCAGCATAAGCAGTCCCTTTGAATTTTCGTTTTTGTCCTTCTTCAGCTTTCGGGACTTCAATAGCTGCAGCGTTGAATAAATATTTCAATCGCTCTTCATTTGGATCTGGCATTTTTCATGCTCCATAAAAAAACCGCCCCATAAGGAGCGGTTGTATATCAATAAATTTTTACATCAGTTTTAAATTAAAGTTTGATAAATAAATCATAGGAAGTACTCACTTTTATTTTTCAATGAAGGCATTTATACATTCTTGGCAGACAAGGTCTTCAACTCCTTCACCAATAGTCGTAGGTGAAAAAATATAAAGTTTGTCTGCTGGACAATTACAATAATCACATACTTCAGTCATACTAACATTTAAGTCTTCTTCACCCTTATATCCCAAACCTTCAATTATTAGCCAATTAAAAAAGAACTTCCTATAAGAATCATAAGCGAACATTGGCAAATCGTCTGAATAGAACTCACTATCCTCACCTTGTTTATACATCTGTTGTATATACTCAAGGATTGTTTTTCTAAATATTCCAGTTTGATAAATATCAAAATGATGAAAGAAGACGCTTTCGACCATATCGCGTTTATATTGTGACCAAGATAAGCTGCCTCCCTCTTTTGAAACATGTTTATGCCTACTTAAGAAAGAGTTATCTATAGCTTTATTAAGTATGTCCCATAATCTACTGTCAAAACCAATATGAGATTTCTCAAAAAACTCTGTGTTAGTACTTTCAATATCATCAAAGATATTTACTTGTTTATTATCAAGTTGCTCTATGAATGAATACAATCGACTTTCTCTTTCTTCCGACCAGGAATGCTGTCCATAGATATCGTTTATAAAAGGATTCAATGTCACCACGTAGATTACATTTGGTAATGGAAAAATTGAATGATGTTCTTTCCATCTTTGCGAACCATATACGAATGCATGATAACCATGTGATTCTAATTCTAAAGCAATGTTACTACTAATAGAGTTAAATGCATCTTTAACATAAGAATTTTCACCATTCTCCCCCTCATAAGTATCTATCCAACCCTCCACTAACTGAAATGCGAACGCTGAAACCCTAATGGAGTCATCATGAAACATAGAATTTGAAAAAGTTACATAAAAATTATTATGTGGGTAATAAACTTTAAATTTAAATTCTGTTTCACTCTCATTCGCTTCGGGAATTAACGCAATAATATTTTTATTATTTAACATCAATTCTTGAAAGTAAGCATCCTGTACAATCCTAGTTTCCATAGGAGCAATTAAAATTGAGATAACCGATGTACTTTCAGATGCTCCTGGAAAAAGGCTGCACACATAGTTTGAATAAGCTAATAACTCAGTAAAAGCCTCTCGTTCTGTTTGTTTTGATTTTTTCAATTCAATAATAGCTGGCCCACTATCCAAAGTCATTGCAACCAAATCTATACGTGTTGTTGAAGCATCTTCTTTTATTAGACGTATCTCTCTTCCAATAAATTCTAAATCGAGCAAATTCTCGACCAATCGATTAATTTTATCCTCAGTTTGTTTTTTCAATAATTTAGGAAAGTCATATAAATCATCAATTTCTATGTTATCTAAGTTTTTCACTCCGATAATTTGCTCAAAAAAATTGTTTTTATATTTGTTATATATAATATCTCTTAATGAATTTTCATGAATTTTCATTTTTATCCCCTTAGAAAATCTAAAAGGTAACTTACTCGAGCATATATAAAATATCAATCATATTCATATTTTATATAGCCCTTAATGTATAAACCACCCGCCCTTCAACTGTTTCAATCGAAACCACTTCAAAAGACAATCCCATTGGCATCAATACGCCATTACCAGCATTTAGCATATCAAGATCAATACCTAAACCCTTGGCATTTTCAATCTTGATCACGATATCACCTGCACTTTCAGCCATTAGCAACGGCGCATTGAATTGAACTGTCTGCCCAGCTTGATACGCTGCCACTTGCTGAATTGTTGCAGTACCTACCACGGTTGAAGCCGTATTGCTTGCCACAGCCTGAATTGCTGCCATGTCAGTACTCAGCCACCGTTTCAGCACATCATCAGCCAGTGACGCTACAGATGCATTTAAATAGCTGGTCAAAGCAGTGTCATTGCCTTGCACATAGTCAATAAACGTCCGAATTGCAGTAGGACGTATTTGCGGATCAAGTGGAATCACCGTATCCGCAATCGTATTGAATAGATCCCGAGTCTTATCATCCATTGGTGCAAACAGGCTTGTCAGCTTTTTAGATGCAGTCCATTCCGCTTGGATGACTTGCTTTTGCTCAAGCAAGAATTCTTTATCCAGTGATGAATCAGCAATCTTTTTATCGACCAGTGATTCAAGTTCACCAAACTGCAAAGGATGCGAAGACCAGTCCAAAGCCTCAGCGACATCAGGCAGTTTGTCATCTGGTGTGATGCCATATTTCAAGGCCTGTTTTTCGGTTAAGGCGATTACGGTGCAGCGGCAACGAAAACCCAATGGCGGGTAATGTGTCAGCCAAAACGGATGTTCAAACGGCAAAACAATCTTATCTAAAGCCAAGTGGCTTGGACGCACCCGACTGTCATTGATAGCCGAGTACATCAAGTAAGGACGTTTAGCCTTATTTCGGTTTTGTTGGATCCATCGCCCGTGACCATACGCATTCTGAATATTGGTACGAAATACGTTGTCCAGATAATGCTTAGGCAACTCGATACCTTCTTTTTCAACCAACTTTTGAAAGTCCCGAAAGGTTGAACCTTCAGCAATGGCTTTATTGACTGCCTTAATGACTGTTTCGATCTGTTCAAGACTCGACAAAAAGCTAACCGTAGTTGCCATCTGCCGAGTTTTTAAGTCCAGTGAGTAAAAATCATCAGGCAATACAATCTTGCGCTGCCGAGCATATTGCAAGGCTTCAAGAAATGTGACTGGTTGCATATAGACACCCCATCACGAAACTCGCTACAACCAAACAAACCATCACTATGATAAGCAGAAGTTTGTTGAAGTTTGTATATGGATCTGGATTAAAAGGCTTTGGTTTCCATCCGAGTCGAGGTCGACCGATTGGTATTAATGGCGGTGGCTCGACATAAAGAGGCTTGGCTTCTTTATTGCAACTACAAGGCATATATCCATTCCCATTGCGACCATTAAAACCCTTTCGACATGAAAGACATTTCCCCATCTTCACTCACTCCCACTCGCAGCCACATACCCGATCATATCTGCAGCATACAAAGCCTGATCTAGCTTGGCTGTAAACTCGGTTTTAGTGGCTTTCGGAATAAGCTGCGCGAGATTGAAAGCCAAAGACTCAGGACTATCCGATTCACTTAACAGTTGCTGAATTTCAGACATGCTCAACAGTGATAAATCATCTTGGCCATCCGTCAGCTCTTCAACTTCCTGCTGAGCATCTGACAACTTATTTGGCTTAGCTTTAAAGTTGAAGACTTGATTAGGTACGTGTTTGAATTGATTAGGTACCACAGAAGTCGGTTCAATCAGATCACCATCTTCCAG